>CAMDFL010000068.1 GCA_945897475.1 Bordetella parapertussis | reverse complement strand
TCCAACCGTGGCCGAAGCCGGCTTTCCTTCGGTGGAATCGGGAACCTGGTCGGGATTGCTCGCGCCGGCAGGCACGCCTGCAGCCATCATTGCGCGGCTGAATTCGGAAACGCATCGCGGCGCCGATACCAGGGAGTTGCGCGAAGTCATGGCAACGCAGGGCGGGGAAGTTATTTTGGGAACGCCCGAGCAATTTGGCAAACTGATCGCCGACGAAGCGGTGAAATGGACCAAGGCCATAGCCTTGTCCGGCGCACGACCTGAATAAGAGGATCTGATCTGGCCGAGGGTCAGTCCAGCCGTATCCCCGATTCCTTCACGACTGCGGCGAGCCGATCGCGCTGGGATTGAATGGCCGCGGCGAACTCCTCCGGGCTGCTGGCGATCACTCTCAAGCCGCCGTCGACCAACATGCGATTGAGCGCCGGTTCGCGCAGCGCGCGCACGATTTCTTCGTTGAGTTTTCGCACCACGGCTGGCGGCGTTCCCGCGGGGACCACGAAACCGAAAGTGGCGTCCAACTCGACACCCGGGAACCCCGCCTCGGCCATGGTCCGCACATTTGGAAACTGTGCCGCGCGGATGGGCGAGGCCACCGCCAGCACCCGCAGACGGCCGTCGCGTGCGAGCGGCGCTGCGGTGACGATTGCATCGAAGAAAAAATCCACGCGGCCCGCGGCCACATCGAGCAGCGCGGGCGCCGAGCCCTTGTAGGGAATGTGATCCAGTTCGACTTGTGTGCGCATCTTGAGCAATGCGCCAAGCAGGTGGCCGGCGCCGCCTGTGCCTTGCGAGGCATAGGTCAATCCCTTGGGTTTTGATTTCGCCAATGCGATCATCTCCGCCACCGTATTGGCCGGGCTTGTAGCCGGAACCACCAGAATATGCGACGTCGAAACCGCCAGGGTGACCGGCGCGAAGTCCCGCGCTTCATAGGGCAGCTTGGAAAAAAGCAGAGGGTTGGTGGCCAGATGACCGGTTGCCGCCATCAGGATGACATGCCCGTCGGCTGCGGATTTCTTGACGAATTCTGCCGCGATGATGCCGCTCGCTCCCGGCTTGTTATCCACCAGTACCGATTGCCTGAAGCTCTCGGACAGGCTTTGCCCGACGGAGCGCGCGATCGGATCGGTGACACCGCCAGGCGGAAAGGGCACAACGATGGTTATGGCCCGAGTCGGGTAATTTTGCCCGCCGGATGCAGTCTGGCCAATGGCCGGTGAAACACTCGCGCAACCCATCGCGCACGCGCAAACGAACTTCAGCATTCGCATCATTTCGATCTCCTTAACCCATCTTTAACATCGCTAAAAAATGCCTGTTCTAGATCAATAACTTACGTTGCGTGAATTCGTCAAATGGCACTACATTCACGTCATTTTAAATGATAGGACATCCAACGGGCCTTCGTGGAGTATCACTGCCGCTGGGTACCGCAATCAATCATTGATTTCGCGCCATCAAGGTCACGGCGCATCATGATATGCCCGCCGGATGGATGCGCGCCGATGGCAATGCCCAAAAGAATTTTTGAGGTGGTGGCAGTCATCGAAAATCTGCTACCTTTCGCCCCTCTCTTGCCCGCAGGTCCCTGCGCGTGCCATCCAGCCACCCGTTGAATATTGTCGAAAAACATCCCCCATCCCCGGAATTCGGCGTCGATGGCGATATCGCCATTGCCGAAATCAGCGCCGGGCTGCTGAAGGAAAATGCGGAGATCTCACCGAAATTCTTCTACGATGCCCTTGGTTCGAAGCTGTTTGAAGCCATTACGCAACTTCCGGAGTATTACCCCACGCGCACCGAGCGCAGTATTCTCGACCGGCACGCCGCCGACATCGCCCGCATCGTCGGGCCTGGTTGCACGCTGATCGACCTGGGCGCAGGCAATTGCGAAAAAGCGCGGCGGCTGTTTCCCTCGCTTCGGCCCGCGCAATATGTGGCCGTGGATGTGTCTGCGGAATTTCTGCGCGATGCCCTGGATGAATTAAGCCGGCAATATCCCGATATCGACATGCAGGCACTGGGACTGGATTTCTCCGCGCGACTCGACGTTCCGCACACAGTAAAGAAAGGCCATCGCCTGTTTTTTTATCCCGGCTCATCGATAGGCAATTTCACGCCCGAAGCCGCGCTGCAACTGCTCTCCGGCCTGCGCAGGGAGTGTGGCAGCGGTGGCGGTCTCCTGATCGGCGTCGACCTGACCAAACCCGCATCCATCCTTGAGCCAGCCTATGACGACGCACTGGGCGTCACTGCCGCATTCAACCTGAATCTTCTGAACCACCTCAACCGGCTCATTGGCGCAAATTTTAATCCTGCCGAATGGCGGCATGTCGCCTTGTTCAACACTGCACTGTCAAGAATTGAAATGCACCTGCAGGCAAGGCGTGAACTCATCGTTTCGTGGCCAGGAGGAGAGCGGCGCTTCGCACAGGCTGAGCGCATCCACACCGAATCCAGCTACAAATACGAACTGCTGCAGTTCCGGGCGCTGCTGGTCAAAGCTGGGTTTCACCACATCACGGCGTGGACCGATGAGCCGCACTGGTTTGCAGTCTGCCACGCGAGTATCCAGGCGGCATGAATACCCGTCAGCAGCCATTTAGCGGCGCGGCCGCCTCCGGCGTGCAGGCCGCATTGCGCATCGCGGCGAAGTATCCGGCAATCCGGCAATGCAGCCTTGCCCTGGCCGCACCCCTGTCTGAGGAGGACTGCTGCGCGCAATCCATGCCGGATGCAAGCCCGGTGAAATGGCATCTCGCGCACACAACCTGGTTTTTTGAGACTTTCGTGCTGGAAAATTACGAAGAAAATTTTCGTCCTTTCCAGGCCGAATTCAGAGTCCTTTTCAATTCCTATTACAACGGCGTTGGCGAAAAACATCCCCGGGCGCAGCGCGGCATGCTGACGCGCCCTGCACTTTCGACGGTTCGCGACTATCGCTCCAACGTTGACCAGCGAATGCAGGCTGCCATTGCATTGCACGGAGGCAGCCAGGCATTCCGCGACCTGGTGGAGCTTGGCCTCAATCACGAGCAGCAGCACCAGGAACTGCTGCTCACCGATCTCAAACACCTGTTGTCACTGAATCCCGCGGCGACTTCCTACCGTGAAATGCCGCCTGTGGCAAAAGCCAGCACAATGCCCGATGGCTGGGCCAACTTTTCCGGCGGCTTGGTTGAGACAGGAGCGCAAGCACCCATCGGCTCCGAAAGCGAGACCGGCAATTATTTCTGTTTCGATAACGAACTGCCGCGGCACAGGCAATACCTGGCACCCTATCGCCTCGCGACGCGCCTGGTCACCAACGCGGAGTATCTGCGCTTCATTGAAGCCGGCGGTTACCGCGACCCGCAGCTATGGCTATCCGAAGGATGGGATTGGGTACGCACGGGCGGCATCGAGCATCCGATTTACTGGTCGCGTGACGGCAACAAATGGCGCGAATTCACCCTTGCGGGCGCTATCGCATTGCACCCCGACTTGCCGGTTTCGCACGTTTCCTATTTCGAGGCCGATGCCTACGCCCGCCATGCAGGCGCGCGCTTGCCAACCGAAGGCGAGTGGGAACACGCGTCAGGGCAGTGCCTGAAAAACGGAAAAATTCCCGAGGGAAATTTCAGTGACCAGGGGCGGTATCACCCAATGGCCTCCACGGAGAAGGGGCTCTCCCAGATGTTCGGCGATTTGTGGGAATGGACCAGTTCCGGCTATTCCCCTTACCCCGGCTATCAGCCTCCCGAAGGCGCGATAGGGGAATACAACGGCAAATTCATGATTAACCAGTATGTCCTGCGGGGAGGTTCGTGCGCAACGCCGCGTGACCACCTGCGCGCGAGCTATCGGAATTTCTTCCCTACCGCGGCGCGCTGGCAGTTCACCGGCATTCGCCTCGCGCGCGACGCCTAGCCTGTAATGTGGCGCTTGCCGAAGGGCTACTTTTCGATCGTCACGCCCTTCCAGAACGCGATGTGATTCTTTATCTGCGCAGCAGCGGACAAGGGCTCGGGGTAATACCAGGCGGCATCCTTGTTGGTCTTGCCCTCAACCACCACATCGTAATAGCTGGCGACACCTTTCCACGAGCAGGTGGTATGCGTATCGCTGGGCTTCAACATTGCCTTCATTTCGGTACCCGGCGGAAAGTAGATATTGCCTTCAACCGTCTCGAATTTGTCGGTTTGCGCGAGAATCGCGCCGTTCCAGCTTGCTTTGGGCATGTGTCCCCCTCTTGAGTATGCGGACCCGGCGTCCGTCGTCCGCAACATTACTTCAAATTCGACTCAAACCGATAAGAAAATCAAGTGCACCTAGGACCCGTGGGCGGATGGAATGCTCTGCCACCTTGTGATTCGGGGTTTCAATTCGGGGTTTCAAAATCGCGCACATTTGCCGATTATGTTCAAATCCTCGGTTTGCCGATGCCCGTTCCCGGGCTTACTGGGCAAACTATGCCGATAAGCTTTCTTATTTCTGCGACGAAGTGATGCCAAGGCTGGAGCGGCTGGGATTGCGGGAGGCGCCCCTGGCAGACACAGATGGAATCTGAATTACCTCAATTGAGCAGCGAAGCGAAACGAATTGCATTTCACAGGAAGATGATGATGTTCAAGAACTTGATTTTTCTCGGAATACTGAACGTAACACTTACGCTTGCCGGGATTTTGCAGGAGGTCCATGCGCAAAGCTATCCGAACCGGGCTGTTACGATTATTGTCCCAACCCCACCCGGCGGGGGCGTCGATTTCACTGGTCGCTTGATTGCCGCGGGACTTCAAAATGCACTGCAAAGACCGTTTGTAGTCGAGAACAGAGCCGGCGCGAGTGGCAATATCGGCACGCTTCATGCCGCGCGGGCGGCGCCGGATGGTTACACTCTATTGCTCGGGAATTCCGGTTATCAGGTCACCAATCCCGCGTTGTTCCCGGCGCTTCAATGGGACCCGGTACGCGATTTTTCGGGCGTCGCGATGCTCCTTCGTGCCCCGCATGTCGTGGTGGTGAACAAAAACTTTCCCGCGAATACACTGACCGAGCTGCTTGCCTACGCGCGGGCCAATCCCGGCAAGCTGAACTACGCTACCCCTGGCAATGGGACCCAAAACCACATTGCGTCGGCGCTGCTGGCGCAGCTTGCGAACGTCAAGATGACCCACATTCCGTATAAGGGCGGCGCCCCAGCGCTCAGCGATCTGCTCGGCGGTACGGTGGATATGTTTATCAATACCACTCAATCGCTCATGAAGCCTATTCAGAGCGACAGTGTCAAAGGTTTGGCGATCGCAAGTGCGACGCGCCATCCATTGTTGCCTCGCTTGCCCACAACCGCAGAAGCCGGCGTTTCAGGGTTCGAGATCGCAACGTGGTACGCGCTGTACGCGCCCAAGGGTGCGCCGCCGGACGTTCTCGGACTGCTTTCCCGTGAGATCAAAAAAATTGGTGAAACCGATGACTTCAAGGCACGCGTCGATCAGAGTGGCGCAACTATCCTATATATGGGTCCTGAAGAGCTGGACAAATATACGGAGGCCCAAACCACCTACTGGACCGCGGTTATCCGCAAAATGGGAATTACGGCAGAATGAACTGGCAGATGGGCGCGCAATCTTATAAAGGGAGTCTTAGAGTGCTCAACACCGCCAAGGGGCAGCATGAGCCACGCCGGATAGCGCAATCGCGCTGTTTCGAGGGCCGCTCGTGATGGCTGATGTCAAGTTGTTTTCTCCAATCGCTCTTCGAAATTTGACGTTGGACAACCGTATCGTGCTGTCTCCCATGTGCCAATACGCGGGACACGAGGGCCTTGCCAGCGATTGGCACATTGTCCATCTTGGAAAGTATGCGCTTGCAAATCTTGGCCTCGTTATTACCGAGGCCACCGCGGTCGAGCCGGAAGGCCGCATCTCACCAATGTGTCTGGGACTGTATTCCGACGCGCATCAGGAAGCGCTGGCTCGCACCCTGCGTTTTTTTCGCGAATATGGAACCACCAAGTTCGGCATCCAGCTCGCGCATGCGGGGCGCAAGTCTTCTGCATTGCCTTCGTTCATGATTCGCAAAGCGGTGCCTCCAGAGGAAGGCGGCTGGACTCCGATCTCACCCTCCTGCTACGAGGACGAAGTACATACGCCGCCGAGAGTGATGGATTCGGAACTTATCGATCGTGTGAAAATCGCCTGGCGCGATGCGACGAGACGCGCGTCGGAGATTGGCGTTGATCTTGTCGAGCTGCATTTCGCCCACGGATATCTCGTCAATCAATTTCTGTCTCCGCTCATCAATACGCGTCAAGACGAGTACGGTGGCGGCCGCGCGAATCGCATGCGCTTCGCATTGGAAATATTTGATATATGCCGCGGTGTTTTTCCAACGGAGAGACCGATGGGGGTGCGAATTTCCGCCACGGACTGGGTAGACGGCGGCTGGGATATCAACGATTCCGTGGCGTTTGCAATTGAATTGAAGGCGCGCGGCTGTGATTATATTTGCACTACAAGCGGCGGAGTGTCACTGAAACAAAACATTGACGCCAAGCCCGGCTATCAGATCCCGCTTGCTCAAGCCGTGCGACGGGGCTCGGGGATCGCGACAATGGCTGTTGGGCAAATTACCGAGCCAAAGCATGCGGAATCCATTCTCGCAAATGGTGACGCCGATATGATCGCAATTGGTCGGCGCCTGATGTTCGATCCGAACTGGGCGTGGAGAGCGGCGTCGGAGCTGGACGTATTCCTTAAATATCCGGCCCGCTACCGAAATGCCCATCCTCGAATTGGACAGGGAATGGATTTCGCGGAGTCGCCGGAAAAACGCAGAAGACTGCTAGAGGTTATGCGCGAGGAGGAGCGTGTCGCACAAGGAATTTATCTGAAGAGCTAATAGTTTCTGGGGCGCCGTCTTTTCTCCATTGATTGATGCGCCTTGATCCTACGATCAATACATCGGTGAGCCGGATTTCGGCAGGCATTCTCGGTATGTGCTTGCTGCCGGTTGCTCCGAGCGCGGCTTGGCGTCACCAGGGTGTCGCATCGCCCAGCCAACACACCGGCCCGATCCAAGCCGACAAACTCCGCCGGCAGCAAAACCGGTATCGATCACCAGGGGTTCAGCGCCAACAGATCGCTGTCGCTGCTGATGAGGGCGTCGGCTTCGCAAACCAGCGCGAGCGCGAGAAATTTGTTGACGTTCGGGTCACGGCAAGCGGGCTGCAGTGTCAGTTCGTCCGCCTCTGTCACGGCAAAAAGGTGAGCAATGCGGTAGTAGCCGGTGCGCTTGCCGTCCGGGTTGGCCTTGGCACCGAAGTAGTCGAAGTAGTCGAAGTAGTCGAAGTAGTCGAAGTATCGGCAAAACGATACCGTTAATTGAGAACCTGCCGATTCTGGGCCAAGTACCATAATATGTTGCAACCAGTAACCAGGAAGAAAATCATGACGACACTCATTCGCTTCGCGTATCTGCTGTTCGCCTGCGTGCCGGTGGCTGTTGCGCAGTCGCAGCCGGTGCGTCTCATCACCGGTTATCCGCCGGGTGGCGCGGTGGATGCCCTGGCGCGGATTTTCGCCGAGCGCATAGCGGAAAATCTCGCACGGCCTGTCATCGTGGAAACGCGGGCCGGAGCGGCCGGACTGATCGCCGCGCAGACGGTCAAGGCCGCAGCGCCTGATGGCGGCACATTTCTGGTCGCGCCCGAGGGCATCATCGTCTTGTACCCGCACACGGTCTCCAAGCCCATGTTCGACACACTCAACGATTTCATTCCGGTCGCGCATCTTGGCGGCTATCCGCTCGGCTTTGCTATCGGTGCGGCGGTCCCGGCGAAGGATCTGAAGGAGTACGTCGCCTGGGCGAAGCGCGCGCCGGCCAACCTGACCTACGCAACGGCGGGCTCCGGCACGACGCTGCATTTCTTCGGCCTCATGGTCGGCCAGTCAACGGGGCTTCCCCTGGTGCACGTGGCCTACAAGGGTGTCGGGCCTGCTCTCGCCGACGCAATTGGCGGCCAGATCCCGACGGTGGTGCTGCCATTGGGGACGCTCTTAACGCAGGCAAACGCCGGCAAGTTGCGCATCCTCGGGCATTCGGGCGGCCGGCGTTCGGACGTCGCGCCCGCCATACCTACTTTCCGCGAGCTCGGATATCCCATTGAGTCGAGCGGCTGGTTCGGCATGTTTGCACCGGCACAGACACCGGCCGCCATCACGGCGCGCCTCAACGATATCGTCGTCCGGTCGTTACGCGATGACACAGTCCGGGGCAAACTGCGCGCGCTCGACCTGGAAATCGCCGAGATGTCACCGGCCGAACTCGCCGCCAAGCTCAAAATCGAGCACGACCGTTGGGGGCCCATTGTGAAGGCCTCGGGTTTCAGCGCCGACAGCCAGTAGTCCGCGTTGTTATTATTCTGAAAACCTTCGGCAATTCAAAGCCAGTAGTGCTGCCAACGCGCACCCTTGCTCTCCTTCGGTTAAGCTAGCTATGCAGTTTCCAGAGCGGTTCAAACGATCGAAAGGAGTTCCTCTATGCCAGCACTAACACCCGGTACCGCGGCTCCGGAATTTTCACTTGCCTCGCAGTTGGATAAACCGTTTGCCTTGAGCAGTTACAAGGGCAAGAAAACGGTGGTGTCGTTTCTTCCTTTCGCCTTCACCGGTGGATGAAAGAACCAAGTCCAGGGGTTCCGTGAGAACCTCGAAGAGTTCAAGAAGTTGGATGTAGAAATTCTGCAAATCAGCGCCGATACCGTCCCCAGCCTGAAGGCCTGGTCGGAGCAATTGGGAGGCATCCCCTTCCCGCTGCTCTCCGACTACTGGCCGCACGGCGGGGTGGGTAAGGCGTACGGGGTATTCAACGAAGAGCGCGGCATGAATGCACGCTCGGTGTTCCTGGTGGACGCCGGCGGCATCATTCGCCATTCGCATGTCTATCCGCCGGGCACCCTCCCAGAGAGCAAGGATCTGCTGGAGCGCCTTAAAGCCATCTAGTACGCATCCTAGCCATCCGGCATTCGTTGCTGGATGGAAATAACGGCTGGCCGGCATCAATCAAGTGGCCAGCCGTTATCCATGGAGGGATGCACTAATTTTAAACATTGCAATTCTTATTTCGTCTGTTTCAGACGTATTTCACGCATTTTGAATATCAGGAGTGGGATTATGCTTCGACTGAGCGCTGCCCTCGTGTTGCTTGCCGCCGCTAATTTCGCGGGGGCGCAGACCTATCCCGCAAAGGCGATCAACCTGATTGTGCCGTTCTCCACGGGCGGGCCTTCCGACGCCCACATGCGCCAGTTCGCAGCCGCGCTGGGCCGTCACTTCCAGCAGCCTATCGTGATTGAGAACGTTCCCGGCGGCGGCGGCCACATCGGCCCGGCGCGCGTATCGAAAGCCGCGCCCGACGGCTACACCCTTTTGCAGCACAACACCGGCATCGCCACCGCGCCCGCTCTGTACAAAAATCTTGGCTACAACGTGCTCACCGACTTCGATTACATCGGCTCCCTGGTATTCGACCCGAGCCTGCTGATGGCGCGCAGCGATTTCCCCACTAATACGTTTGCCGAATTCATCGCCTATGTGAAGGCCAATCAGGCGAAGATTTCCTTTGGAGAGGGCGGCGGGCCATCGCAATTGTCGGCGTTGCTGTTCATGCAGCATACCGGCACCAAGATGACCTTGATCCCCTACAAAGGAACCGGGCCCGCGATGAACGACTTGCTGGGAAAGACCATCGACCTTCTATCCAACTCTGCTTCGATTGTCGGCCCGCAAATTCGCGCCGGCAAAGTGAAAGCCATAGGTATCACCGGCAAACAGCGCGTCACCAATTTGCCCGATATCCCGACGCTCGACGAGCAGGGCCTAACAGGCTTTGACATGGTGGTGTTCACCGCGCTGTTCGCACCCAAAAATCTTCCCAAGCCGGTTCTGGATCGACTTGTAGGTGGATTGCAAGCGGTGATCAACGATGCCGAAATGAGGGCCCATGTTGGACGTACCGGCGGAATTTTCGCGAATAAGGAACAGGCGAGCTCGCCTGGATTGCAGGCCTTGGTGAAAGCCGAAGTCGGAAAGTGGGTACCGCTGTTGCAGAACGCGGGGATAAAACCTGAGTAGTTGTAACCGCCGAGTAGTTGTTAGCAACTACTGCGTTGGGTTTTGGAACGCTAGCACCTTTGCGTAGCGCGCGATCTCCGGGTGTTGGGCGCTTTTTTCGTTCAGGCGCTCGCTCCAGGTGATCTTCCCCTTGACTTCGAGCATGGGCGAGGCGAGCTTGCCCAGGTCGGTCAGTCCACTTTGATACCAGCCCGCACAATCACCGGCGCCCATTTTTTCAGGTCGCGCTCGATCAGGCGCGCCACCTCGGGGCCAGGAAGTCCAACCGGCTCAACGCCGGTTTGCTGCAGGCGCTCGCGCAGTTCAGGTGATCGCAGCGCATTGGCCACCTCGCGATGCAGTTTGTCGATCACATCCTGCGGGGTTCGCGTCGGCGCCAGCAGGCCGAACCAGGTGTCCACCTCAATGCCGGGCACACCTGCCTCGGCCGCGTTCGGCACGCCGGGCAGTACCGTCGCCCGATTCTCGTTGGCAACGAGCAGTGCGCGCACCCGTCCGCTCTTGATATGCGCCACCATGGTCGATATCGCCGCGATGAACATGTGTGTTTCCCCGGATAGCGCCGAGGCCACCGCACCGGTGTTTCCCGAGTACGGTACGTGCGTCATGTTGACCCCGGTGACATGCTTGAACAGTTCGCCGGAAAGATGGCCGGGCGTCCCGTTTCCCCCGGAGGCGAAGGTCAGTGGTTTTTGCCTGGCGAGCGACATGAGTTCCTGAACCGTATTCGCCGCGACGCTCGCATTCACCACCAGCACGCTCTGACTCTTGGCAAGCAGCGTGATCGGTGCGAAATCCTTGAGCGGATCGAATCCCGGTTTCTGATACAGGACTGGATTTGTGCCAAGTGTGAAATCAACGCACAAAAGCAGCGTGTAGCCATCGGGTGCGGCACGCGCGACTGCTATCGCGCCAATGTTGCCGGCCGCGCCGGGCCGATTCTCGGTGAGAAACGCTTGACCGAGACTCGCCTGCAGGCGTTCGCCGAGCAGGCGCCCGATAATATCCGCGGGCCCGCCCGCCGCATAGGGATTGATCACCCGAACCGGTTTGGACGGATAGCTTGCGGCGCCGGACTGAGCGCCTGCCGCGGCGGACAGCAGCAGGGCTAGAGTCGCCAGAATAGTAGAGGGGAGGATTTTCATGGATGAATTCTCGCTAGCTCAATGGTGAATTAGAGTGCGATGATCTTACGCTGTCCTCTCAAAACCGTGCATGAGCCATTCGAACCACACGGCTCAAGTCCGTACAAATGGTCCGAGAACCGCGTCCTGCTTGCCTCTCTGGCCGATTGCCAAGGTGCATCCGACTACATTCACCATCGCCGACACTCGTCATCACGCTTGGGATGCAATGGCACCCAGCGGCAGTGATACTCCACGAAGGCCGTTGGATGTCCTATCCTTTCTTCGCCGCCTGTATTGACCAAAAAAATGAGAACCGGGTATTCTTGGTTGAATGTGCGTTTGTTCTTATACAAGTACTTGGAAGAAAAGAAAAATCAATTGAGCAACCCCTCCGCAGCCCCCGTTACAAGAAAAGTGCGCATTGGCGTTGTCGGCATGGGCGTCGGCGCGTCCGAGATATTGCCGGCCATGGCGGCGTCCGACAAGGTCGAATTGATCGCCGTCGCCGACCCCAATCCGCGCGTGCTCGACGTGTTCCGCCAGCGCTACGGCGGCCGCACCTACGGCGATATTGATTCGCTGTGCGCGGATCCCAATGTCGAGGCGGTCTGGATAGCCACCCCCAACCGATTACATGCGGCGCACACTATCATCGCCGCGCGCCACGGCAAGCATGTGGTGGTCGAAAAGCCCATGGCCATCACCATGCAGGAAGCCGAGCAGATGATCGAGGCATCGATCCGGCATGGCATCAAGCTGGTGTGCGGCCATACGCAAAGTTTTCTGCCCAACGTGCAGACCATGCGCCGCATCATCCGCTCTGGCGAAGTCGGCCGGGTCTGTGCCATGCATGTCTGGGCTTACACCGACTGGCTGATGCGGCCGCGCTCGGCAGACGAACTCGACATCGAACAGGGCGGCGGCGTGCCGTATCGACAGGGGCCGCATCAGGTGGATACGCTTCGCTTGCTCGGCGGCGGACTGGTGCGCAGCGTGCGTGCCGGCGTTGGCCAATGGTTCAAGGGGCGGCCCATTCCCGGCTACTACAGTGCGTTCATGGAATTTGAGGACGGCACGCCTGCAACCTTGATGCACAACGGCCATGGCTACTTCATCGGCGCCGAGCTGGTGCCCTGGGGCAACCAGAATCAACATTACACACCTGAACAACGCATCGCCGTGCGTCGCGACCTGCTTGCGGGCACCAGCGACCAGGATCGCGCTAAAGACGACCTGCGCATCGGTGGCAGTGCCGAACGCGGCAAGGCCACCGTCAACACCAAGCCAAAACCATGGGTGCCCAACGACCTGGGCATGCTGATCGTCTCGTGCGAGCGCGGCGACCTGCGCCAGTCGCAGCACGGCATCTTCGTGCATGACGACACCGGCACGCGCGATGTTCCGCTCGAGGGCAACGCCAATCCGGTGACGGGGCGCAGCGCCGAACTCGATGAACTGTGGCGCGCTGTCGTGCTCGACCAGCCGGTGCGCCATTCCGGTCCCTGGGGCATGGCGACCCTGGAGGTCTGTCTGGCGATGATGCAATCGGCACGCGAGCGGCGCGAGATTCGCTTGTCCCATCAGGTGGTCGCCCCAGATTGATGAACTTCAGTGTCGCCGCTTCAATGATTAATCAAAGGCCGGGGTCTTCTCCCTTGCTCGCGTTGGCTCGTCGCATGGGCGGCGCGTTCTGCGTCGCGTTGCTGCTGGTCGGCATTGCCACCGCGCAGACCGTCAATCCCCTGGCCGGCTTCCCGAGCCGAAACGTGCGGCTGCTGACGCCCTTCCCGCCCGGTGGCGCCAGCGACCTGATCGCGCGCGCGCTCGGCAACGGCTTGCAAACGCTGTGGGGAAAACCGGTGGTGATAGAGAACCAGCCGGGCGCTGGCGGCATTCTTGCCGTCGAGACCGTGGTGCGCTCGCAGCCCGACGGCACCACACTGATTCTGGTTGGCGCAACACCGACGACGGTGCTGCCCTTCATGATGGAAAAACTCAGCTACGACCCGCTGAAAGACCTGTTGCCGATTGCCAACACGGTATCGATTCCCAATGTGCTGGTGGTGGCAGGCAAATCGCCACACGCCACCTTCGCCGAACTGATCGCCGCCGCCAAGGCCCGACCCGGGGCGCTCGACTACGCATCGAGCGGGCGCGGCCAGTCGCATCACCTGATGATGGAGTACCTGATGAAGGCGACCGGCACGCGTTTAAACGAAATTCCCTACAAGGGTGGCGCGCCGGCGCTGGTGGCGGTGATCAGTGGCGAGGTGCAGGCGGCCTGGGTGGCGGTATCGACCGCTCTCCCTTTGATTCGCAGCGGCCAGTTGCGCGGCCTGGCGCTGAGCACACGCGAACGCTTCGCGCATTTGCCCGAAATTCCGGCGGTTGCCGAGCAAGGAACACCGGGGTTCGACTTTTCCTTCTGGGTAGGTATCTTCGGTTCGGGCAAAACACCCTTGCCGCTGGTCAAAAGGATCGAAGCCGACATCAAGACGGTGGTCGAAGTCGAGTCGTTCCGCGAATCGATTCGCAAGATGGGCAACATCATGCGTTATGAACCCAGCGAACAATTCATCAAGACCATCCATGAGGAATATGTGCGCAACAAAGCCATCCTCGCGCCGTAACGTCCGGCTGCGCTCCCTGAAACGGCGGTTCGTTGGGAATCGCGACAAACTTTTGCACAAGGAACCACGACCATGATGTCACAGGAAGATAACCTTGCCCTCGCTCAGGTGGGCCGGGGCACCCCGGCTGGGGAACTACTGCGCCGCTATTGGCAGCCGGTCGCCGCGGCCTGGGAACTGACGGATTCGAGCCCGGTCAAAAAGGTGCGCATCCTGGGCGAGGACCTGGTGCTGTTCCGCACCAGCCCCACCGATGCAGCGACGCCGGTGCAATTCGGCTTGGTCGAAGAAAGCTGTTCACATCGCAGCGTCTCGCTCGCCTTTGGCCGTGCCGAAGCACATGGCCTGCGCTGCCCCTATCACGGCTGGGTTTACGGGCCGACCGGCAAGTGCCTCGAGACACCGGCAGAGCCGGCCGGCAGCACCCTCAAGGACCGCATCCGCCATGTTGGTTATCCGGTGCAAAAACTGGGCGGCCTGCTGTTCGCCTACCTCGGGCCGGCACCGGCGCCGCTATTGCCGCGCTGGGATGTGCTGGCGCGCGAGGACGGATGGCGTTGGGGCGTCATCGAATCGGTGATGCACTGCAACTGGCTGCAGCCGATGGAGAACTCGGTCGACCCGAACCACCTCTACTGGCTGCACGGCTACTTCGGCGCCAACAAGGACGCCGCCAGCAAGGAGCGCTTTGCCGCCATCGGGTTGCATGCTGAATTCAACGAACGCAACGAATACGTTCCTTTCGAATTCGGCATCCAGAAGCGTCGCATCACGCCGGGCAAGAAGCCGGGCGATCCGGAGCTTACCGAGCAGCACCCGCTGGTGTTCCCGACGGCGCTGCGCCTGGTGACACGGGTGCCGAACGTCCAGGCGCAGGGCTACGAGGGTGTGCAACGCTTCACCGAGGAAGACCGGCAGCGCGGCTGGATGCACAACATGCAGTTCCGCATGCCGATCGACGATTTTCAAACGCGCGTCTTCCATATCTACTTCATGCCCTCGAAGACAACGCGCACGAAGCAGGAAGACGAGGTCATTTTCGAGCATTGCCCGCTCAAGGACGAGCAAGGCAACTACAACTTCCGCGTGGTCACCGCGCAGGACGCCATGGCCTGGGAGACACAGGGTGCCCTGACCAATCGCGCGCGCGAAAACCTCGGCCATTCCGATCGCGGCATCGTCATCTTCAGGCGCATGCTGAAAGAGCAAATCGAAGTCGTAAGACAGGGCGGCGATCCGCTCGGGTTGATCCGCGACCCGGCAAAAAATACTCCCGATCTTTGTGTGCACCATGAAGCCCACGGCGTGCCGCGCGGCGCATGATGGCTGCGCCGCGAATATCAGACCTTTTCAAAGAAAACGAAATGCAATCCATGTGTAACTTATTCCAGACCCTGCCACATGCACGCGCCGTTCTGGCGCTGACTGCCTTGCTGGCCTTTGGCAACAGCGTCGCCCAGACGCAAAGCGCAGCGCAGGTGCTGGCCGGGTTTCCAAGCCGGCCGGTCAAGCTGGTTGTTCCCTACCCGCCGGGCGGCGCCGGCGACCTGATCGCGCGCAGCCTTGGCGCCGGTCTGCAGAACATCTGGGGCAAGGCGGTGGTGATCGAAAATCAGGCCGGCGCTTCGGGCATCATCGCTGTCGAGACCACGTTGCGCGCGCCGGCAGACGGCACCACGCTGGCTTTGCTCGGGTCATCGGCCACCTCGGTTCTGCCTTTTATGGTCGACAAATTATCTTTCGACCCCCTGAAGGATCTCGCGCCGATCGCCATCACCGGCGCCATACCGAACATCCTGGTGGTGTCGGGCAAGTCGACCTACAACAATTTTGGCGAGTTGATCGCCGCCGCAAAGGCCCGGCCGGGGACACTCGACTACGCATCGAGCGGCAGGGGTCAGTCGCATCACATGATGATGGAGTACATGATGCGCGCGACCGGCACCAAGTTAAACGAAATCCCCTACAAAGGGGGTGCCCCGGCGCTGATTGCTGTCGTTGGCGGCGAAGTGCAGGCGGCCTGGGTGGCGGTGTCGACCGCCCTGCCATTGATGCGCAGCGGCCAGTTGCGCGCCCTGGCGATGAGCACCGAAGAACGCTTCAACATGGCGCCCGACGTGCCCAGCATCGCCGAGCAGGGCTTTCCTGGCTTCAATTTCACCTTCTGGATGGGCCTCATGGCGTCGGCCAAGACGCCGCCCGCCTTGGTGAAGAAGATGGAAGCTGACATCAAGACGGTGTTTGACAGCGAGGCCTATCGCGACTCAATCCGCAAGACCGGCAACTTATGGCGCTATGAATCAGGCGAACAGTTCGGCAGGATCATCCGCGACGAGTATATGCGCAACAAGGTTATTCTTGCGCCTTGAGCGCCATCCCATCTACCGAGTGAAGGCGCGACATGACCCTGTACGAAACCCTGTTACCCCAGCGCGAGCGTCTCGCGCGCGCCTGCCGTGTCATGGGCAAGCTCGATATCACCAAAAGCACCTATGGGCACATCAGCATGCGCGTTGCGGCGGCCGCGGCCGATGGCAGCGACCTGGTATTGATCCGCGCGCGCGGGCCTGGCGAGTCGGGTATCCGCTATACCGCAGCAGACGACATCATCCTGGTCGACCTAGACGGCGGTAGAGTCGCCGGCCGCGACGACTTGCACGTGCCAAAGGAAGTGTTCATCCACACGCAGTTGATGCGCGCACGCCCCGACGTGCAGTCGGTGCTGCATGCGCATCCGGCCACGGTGATCCTGTTTACCATCTGCGACAAGCCGTTGCTGCCGTTGTTTGGCGCCTACGACCCGCAGGCGCTGCGCCTGGTGCGCAGGGAACTGTCGTATTACGACCGCAGCATCCTGATCAGCGACGATGACAAGGGCCGCACCCTGGCCGAAGCCATCCGTTCATCGAAGGCTTGCCTCATGCGCGGTCACGGCATCACCACCTGCGGCGCCACCGTCGAGGAGACCACGCTCACGGCGATCCGCCTGAACGACGTTGCCGAACTGAACTACCGGGCCTACCTTCTCGGCAACCCGCGGCCCATCTCGGACGAAGACATCGAAACGTTCGAGCACGGCAAGGACGTCGAGTGGGCTTCCTACTGGCGCTATTACTGCCGTCTGGTCGACGAAGCCTGAGTCGAAAACCGGGGAAGGATAGGACATCCAACCGGCCTTCGTGGAGTATCACAGCCGCTGGGCGCCGCAATCAATCGTTGATTTCGCGCCAGCAGCATTGCCCACAGATAGCGTGCCGCAGTGCGGTGGCGGGGTTGCTCGGTCGCGGCGGCGCGTCAGCACCAGATCGCCGGGCGCGTCGGGGCGCGCCTTGGGGCTGTGATAGACCAGATGCTCGGGGTCGCGTTGCTGCAGATGTTCGAGTGCGAAAGGTGGGCGTGCGCAGTCCCACAAGGGGACTTCCTTTGGTCGTATCGCAGCAGCCGTTCCAGTCCCGCTCGGTTGGCGCCTTCGATGCGCACCGAGGCATCGACGCAAAACCCGCCGCCGTGATCCCAGCCGCCCATGTCGGCGTCATCCTCCTCGATCAGGCCGCCGCGCACCAAGGCGCACAGAATCCGCTGCCTCACTCGCGCTTGTAGGTCGGCAACAGCGCGCGTATCAAGCCCGGTGGCCGCATGAAATACCACGCCCTCCTCGTTGTGCGTCTCGAGGGCGGGCTGGCCCTCTCACCGGAGAAGACCAAAGTAACGCATATCGAGGAGGGGTTTGATTTCCTCGGATGGAACATTCGCAAGTACAACGGCACATCAAGATTAAAGCCGACGCCAATCCGCATGATCCCAAATGGGCGCCGTATTTCGAGTCCCGGTGGGGCATGTTCGTGGCTGCAACGGTTCGCAAACTGATGGGTCATTTTACGGGATACGCGCGCTACGCGTGAACGCGAGCGTGGGTTTGACCCTTCGCGCGGCTGCGCTACTTGAAGTAACGCAGGGCATGGCGGCGTCCCGGCTAAAAGAACTCTATCCGCAACTCAAACGACTGGATCTTTTCCAAAATCCGGCGCCAGTTGATGTCGCAGGCGTATCTCTTTTCCGCTTTTCCATGATTCGACAATGGCAAGGCAAACTTCGAGATTGGCCATGCCCCATCGGCCCGAGTGCAGCGGTGCAACGCCATTTATCGCCGCATCATAAAGTTGATCGAAGACACCGGCTTTAGGCCCTCCACCTCGGCCCGCAGGCACGGGGATCTCGCGCCGTCCGTCGGCGGAAAAAATCGTTACGCCCTGCGCCGAGGTGCGCACATCGCCACGGTCGCAACTCGCAAGGATTACGCCGAATTGCGGGTGTTTTTGCCCATCGACACCAAACATTTGGGCAGGCAGGGGCGCACCAACCGAAGCATAACCCTCATCGGTTTTGATGCTTGTCTCCGTCTGATCCGCCAATTGGCGGGCAAGCGCACGGCGCGCACTGCCATGGGCATTGACAGGCTTTGCTCTTCCCAATTCGCCGATCCAACCGTTAAATTCGTCACTATTGAAATAGTCGTAACCGCTATAACAGAGCGAAGCGAAGGCGCCATTGTCGAAACCGATCAACGCCGCATAAGCGCCGATGGCCGGCCGGGACCGGTCCCACGCGCCACACATGGCGCGCACCGACGTGGCCTTCCCGCCAGCGAGCAAGCGGATGATGTCGACTTGGTGCGAGGCTTGATTCAAGGCAACGCCCGCAGTATCCGGCACCAACTCCTCCGGTCGGCGCGGACGGTACAGCCAGTCGGTGTAATTCATGGCGTTCACCATGCGTATGGCACCCAGCAAGCCAGAGGCAACAAGTCGTGCCGCGTGCAATATCGGCGGATCGAATCCGTGACTGTGACCAACCACCAGATAGCGCTGATTTCGCTCTGCGGCATCAACCATGGTCTGGCAATTCTCAAGCGAGAGAGCCATCGGTTTTTCGACAATAACGTGCTTGCCATGCTCAAAGGCGCTTAGCGCTTGTGGCGTGTGCAGTTCGTGCGGCGTGGCGATGTAGACGGCGTCGATGTCCGGATCGCGAATCAAAGCATCGGCATCCTCAAATGGCTGCGCGCCAAAGTCGCGTGCACAATTCCTGACCGCCGAGACGTTTTTGTCGGCGGCAGCAACCAGTTTTACATCGGGATGCGCGCGCAAACTCGGTGCCATCGAACGAAAGGCACGACCCAAGCCGATGGCACCCAGCCGTAGCTGTTGCGGTTTTTTGCTACCCAATGAATCGCTCCAAGTTCCTGTGCCCCACGCGGGCGGGGGTGGCCATCTGACGCTATCATAGCGATAGTCGTACATAGTACGATAGGCGAAAAACTTGGAGCAAAATAACATGATCGCAGTGCGTGATATCCGAAGACTTATTGCGGCTGTGTTCCTACTCGTATTCGCAGCGAACAGCGCCAGCGCACAAAGCTACCCCAATAGGCCGGTCAGAATCGTGGTGTCGAACCCAGCCGGCGGCACGTCGGACCTCTTAGCGAGAATTGTCGCGCGTGGCCTGCAAGCGCGGTTCAATCAATCCTTCGTGGTCGAAAATCGGCCGGGCGCGTCCGGCCTGCTCTCAACTGAGGCAACCGTCAAAGCACCGGCGGATGGCTACACTTTATTGGTCGCCAACGAACAGCCCATTACAATTTTGCCGAGCTTTCGCCGCGATCTTCCTTTCGATCCGGAAGTCGCTCTGGCGCCGATCACCATGCTCGCTTCAATGCCGTTTTTCGTGGTCGCTCGCGCAGATCTGGGTGCCAATTCGATTGCCGATCTCGTGCGCATCGCCAAGGCGAAACCCGGCGCGCTCAACTATGGATCCACCGGCCAAGCCAGCGCCTCGGAACTTGCCACCGAATTGTTCAATTCGGTGGCCGGAATCAAGATGGTGCATATTCCCTATCAAGGCGGTCCCAAGGCATTGATGAGCGTGTTGTCGGGCGAATCCGATGTGTTCTTATCGGTACCGACCACCGCGCTGCCTCAGATTGGCTCCGAGAAACTGAAGTTTCTTGGCATCACCAGCCGCCAGCGCAACGCCAAAGCACCCAATATCCCAACCTTGATGGAGCAAGGTTTCGCAAATTTCGAAACCGGATCGTGGTTTGGCATGCTCGCGCCCAGCGGCATACCGCGCGACACCTTGGACCTCTTGCAACGGGAAACCGTTGCCTTGATGCGCGGGCCCGAAGCGCAAAAGCTGGCCGATGTTCAGGGCGCCAATCTGATCCTCAACACGCCTGCCGAATTCGCCGCTGCGATCCGTGAAGATATCGCGAAATGGAAAAAATTGGCGAGCACCCTGAACTTGAAAATGTAGCAATGGCGAAAATCCATCGCAAAAAGGAGTCGGCATGCTGACGGAAGAAGAAAATATCCTCCTCACCAGAATCGGGCCAGGCACTCGCATGGGAAACCTGCTGCGGCGCTACTGGCATCCAGTGGCGGCAACCGCGGAGATGGAGCAACGCTGGACACTGCGGGTGCGCATCCTGGGCGAAGACTTGCTTCTTTTTAAAGACCGTTCCGGCCGGCTTGGTCTTATCCAGGAGCAATGCCCGCACCGGCGTGCATCCCTCGCCAACGGCATACCGACCATGAACGGGATTCGCTGTCCTTATCACGGCTGGATGTTCAACAGCGAAGGGCATTGCATTGATCAGCCGTTCGAAAATGAACGGCACGCGCTGCATGGCAAGAAGGCGACCAACGCCTATCCGGTTGAGGAACTGGGCGGCATCATCTTCGCTTATCTGGGGTCGGGTGCGTCGCCCTTATTGCCTCGTTTCGGCGCGTTCGTGTGGGACCGGGCGGTTCGCTCAGTCGGCAGGGGTGTGATCAACTGCAACTGGCTGCAATGCATGGAAAACACCGCCGACCCGGTGCACACCGAATGGCTTCACGGCGCATTGCACGAATTCCGCAAGGAAAAAGAAGGCGTAAAGACGAAACTGGCGCAGAAGCACGTAAAAATTGCTTTCAATGATTTCGAGTTCGGCCTGGTGAAGCGGCGTCTCTACGAGGGGCAGTCCGAAACGGCGGAGGACTGGACGGTCGGACATCCGCTGGTATTCCCGACCACGCTGTTGACTGGTAGTGATGGCGGCGTCTGGAAGGCGCATAACTATCAAATCCGTGTACCGATCGACGACACGCACACCATGCAATTCTGGTATCACTCCTACGTGCCGCCGGAGGGGGTGGACATCCCCCCCCACCTCTTAGCCCAGACGCCGCCGTTCTACGAGCCGTGCTTTGTCGACGACAAGGGCGAATTCAACCTCGACCTGATCGACGCACAGGACATCATGGCCTGGGTAACACAAGGACCGATTGCTGATCGTACCAGCGAAAATCTGGGCGCCAGCGACCGCGGCGTTGTCGAATTCCGGCGCATGCTGCTGCGGGAACTAGACAAAGTTGAACGCGGCGAGGATCCGATCGGCGTTCTGCGCGACCCGGCTCGAAACCAGGTCGTCGATCTGCCCATCGAGAAAGGCAAAGACATGTACAACGACGGATTCGCGAGTTTCCTGGAACGCCAAACCGTCATACAGTCGCCCATCGCCGCCGACCTCATAAGACTGTTCACGCCCAAAGCCAAAACTGTGCGCGAGCCGGTCGCGGCCGAGTAACAGTCACCACCCAGCCCTGCAGAGCCACAGCGTCAACCTGGGGCTGCTGCGCGATGACTCGCACACGTCTCGCTGATGAATCCCGCGGCGTTTTACAATCTTTGCGCGGGACGACGTGCTATTTCAATACCTCCGGATTGGCCACATTGATCGGCTTGCCATTGGCGAACGCCAAGATCAGATCAAATGCCGCACCATAGTAGGATTCGTCGTTCTCGCGCGCCACATAGCCCAGGTGCGGGTTGCAGACGACGTTTTCCATCTTCAGCAATGCATTGTTGGGGTACGGCAAGACTCAGTTAAATCCGGGACGCGCGAGCGGGCTCATTCGTTCTTCGCGCCGGAGGCGCGGATGATGCTTCCCCACTTCTCGTACTCGGTGCGGATGTATTCGCGAAATTCACCGGGTGTGGTCGTTTGCAGCTCGA
>CAMDFL010000067.1 GCA_945897475.1 Bordetella parapertussis | reverse complement strand
GCGGGCATCGCGGGCTTTGCGATTGGTTTTGGCGTGCAAAGCCTGGTGAAGGATTATTTCACCGGTATGGTTTTGTTATTGGAGAATCAGATTCGCAAAGGCGACGCGGTGGAGGTGGCCGGCAAGTCCGGCCAGGTCGAGGAGGTAACGCTTCGTTACGTTCGGCTGCGAGATTATGAGGGCGTGGTGCATTTCGTCCCCAATGGAATGATCACCACGGTCAGCAATCACAGCATGGAGTTCGCTCATGCGGTGATCAGCATCAATATCGCACATGGCAATAATGTGGATATGGCCATCGCAGCAATGCGAGAGGCGGGTTCGGCGTTGCGCGCTGATCCTGAATATGCCTTGGGAATTCTTGGGGATCTTGAAATCGCCGGTATCGAGCAGATGAGCGATTCGGGCAGCTTGTTGCGCGCGCGTATCAAGGTATTGCCCACCGAGCAAGGCGCGGTCAGGCGCGAGCTTTTGAAGCGCGTGAAAGCGGTATTCGCGGCGAATGGAATCGAATTGCCGGCCGCGCAAATGGTGCTGGTCGGTGGCAAGAGCAACGAGCGTGCACTGCGAGTGGAGGTTTCCAATTGAGCAAGCTATTGGGTAAGGGCGGGCTGGGAACTGGGGGATTGGGTAAGGGGGGCCTGGGAACGCGCGGATTGGGAACGGGCGGATTAAAAAACGGTGGCCTGGGCGCTACTGGGATCTCGAAAGGGATGAAATCATCGCGTGTCGCCGCGCCTCCCGATGCGCCATTGAAGGCCTTGTCACTGCTTGGCCGCTGGGGCAGGGTGGCGCTGGGCCATGTGGCTTTTGGCGGTGGTTGTTCCTGCGCAGGCGGAATGGGCCCCATCCACATGAGCGATATGGAAATACATGTGATGGATTATCTTGCCGCGAAATATTCGGACAACGCCTCGATTCAGCGCCTGCTCATAGAGCGTGGCGGCTACAAACCCAACGAAGCGGGAAACATCGGCGCGGTGCTCAATGCGATCGCGACACGCTCAGCCGATACGGTTAAACCCGATGATCAGATCGCCATGCTCGCCGATCTTGAGCGGAGCATCGAGTCGCTGGATGAGCTTACCCGGGGCGGATAGGCGCGTCGGCGCGAATGCCATAAGCCGAGGACTTCGCCTAGTCAAAGCGCGAGCGGTCCGACTCTCCGCTCATGCGATAGCGTGTCCACTCGCCGCCCCGCTCGCGGCAAACGCCGAAACGAAACGGATTGAATGAGGCGCCCGGCCGCGTGAAGCGCAAGTCCTGGAACCATACGCAGGTCGTGAAATTATCACGCTCCACTCGCAGCAATGAAGGGTATTGCGCGAACCAGCGAAAGAACGCGAGTTCCGCGCTCATCAGCGCCTCGCGCACCAGGGGCGCGTCTTCATGCGAAGCCCCGATCAGGCTGGTGTGATTCCAGATTGCGGCGGTGAGCGGATTGAAAGGGGCGCTGAGCTTGGCGATAAATCCTCCGTCGGGGCCAGGATCGGCGGCAATCACCTGGCGTTGCAGATTGACGAATGCATAGTGGTAGTTGCCATTGTTCTCGACCATCACCATCCAGTTGAGCGGCGACACCGCGCTGGGTTGTACGCTCACCTGGGCGTCCGCGATATTGATTTTTTGCGCGTACTCTCGGCCGAAATCGATGGCTTGAGCGCGCCAAATGGCCTGCAATCCGACGTAGGAGAAAAGCAGCAGGCTCGCGATTAAGGCAGGTCGTCGCGATCCGCGCCAATACCAGCCAGCCGCCAGCCCCGCGAGGATGATGCCGGAGAACCATAAATCGATGATGAAGGTAGTGCCCCAGGCGAAGCGCTCATTGGAGAGGGGAGCGAAGATCATGGTGCCGTAGGAGGTGATGAGGTCGCCCGCGATATGCGCGGCAACACCGAGGAAGGCAATCCCCGCGTAGGCGCGCCAGGCGTCTGGGCGTCGAAAACACAGCACGGCCAGGCTTGCCAGAAGCATTGCCCATAACGGCAGTAGCAGCACCGAATGGGTGGCGCCGCGGTGATGCAACAGATAGGAATAGGAGGAGAAAAAACTGACGACGACGTCGCTATCGGGAAACGCCGCGGCCACCGCGCATAGCGTCATGCGTTGCCAGATCGGCGGGTCCTCAGGTTTGCTTTTGGCGGGCGCGATCGCCCTAGCGAACAGCGCGCCTGACAGGGCGTGGGTCAGCGTATCCAAGGCCGGCGATATCCCGCCTCAGGCCAACGCGTGCCGCGCTGAGAGCAATCTAAAACCCGGCAACACGCGGCGAATCTCATTCGCCTCGCTTACTGCTGGCCGCGGTTTTTCAACGCGGCAATGCGCTGTTCAATCGGCGGATGGGTGGAGAACAGGGCCATGAAGCCGCCCTTGTTGGTAATGCCGGATGAGGCAACCGATTGCGGCAGCTCGCCGGGCGTGAGGCCGCCCAGGCGCGCCAGGGCATTGATCATCGGTGTGGGCGAACCCATCAGTTGCGCCGCGGTGGCATCGGCGCGGAACTCGCGGTGGCGCGAGAACCAGGCAACGATCATCGAGGCAAGTATCCCCAACAGAATCTGGCAAATGATGGAAGTGATGTAGTAGCCTGGCCCTACGCCGCGCTCGGTCTTGAATATCACCTTGTCGACGAAATAGCCGATGACCTTCGACAGGAAGATCACGAAGGTATTGACCACGCCCTGGATGAGGGTGAGCGTGATCATGTCGCCATTGGCGACGTGGCCGATTTCATGGGCGAGCACCGCCTCGACTTCCTGGCGGTTCATTGACTGGAGCAAGCCGGTTGATACGGCAACCAGCGCGTCGTTCTTGAACGCGCCGGTGGCAAAGGCATTGGGCTCCCCGTCGTAGACCGCCACCTGGGGGTGTCCTATGCCGACTTTATCGGCGAAGTTATTCACCGCCTGCACCAACCAGTACTCGGTGGAGCCTTCCGAACCGTCGATGACGCGCGCGCCGGTGGACCATTTGGCCATCGGCTTGGAAATCAGCAGTGAGATAAAGGATCCTCCGAAACCCACTACCAGCGAAAATCCGAGCAGCAAGGTGTAGTTGATGCCGTTTTCCGTGAGAAAGCGATCCAGACCCAATACGGAGAGGACAATCGACAACACCAGCATGATCGCGATGTTGGTGACGAGAAATATAACTATCCGTTTCATATTTATTACCTTTGGCTGATTGTTTTTGTGCTTACCGGCGGGACTTGGCCCGCGATTCTAATGGTCCCGGAGGGTGCTTTGCATGTTTCAGACCATCCTGCCCCTAAATTGGTTCCCCAATCCCCAAATTCAAGGCTTCAGAACACTGAATTGTATCAATAACCCCAGTTATTCCAGGGCTTACGGCACGATTCCCAGGATCAGGTTGTGCTCCGCCAAGGGCGTAAAATTCCCCACTTCCAGATAAGTCGATCATCGCAATGCCCCACGCCATGTTTCGTTTCTTCGTGATTCTGATTTCGATGTTTTCGCTGGCGCCCGCGTCGCTGGCGCAGCTTGTTTCGCCCCATGCCATCGACATCCCCAATTGGTTCACCGAGACTTTCCTGGATTTTCGAGAGGACGTGCGCGACGCGACAAAGGAGAACAAACGCCTGCTCGTCTACTTTGGTCAGGACGGTTGCCCCTATTGCACCGAGTTTATGCAAACAAGCTTCACGCAGCCGCGCATTGTGGAGAAGACCCGTAAAAATTTCGTCGCCGTGGCCTTGAACGTGTGGGGTGATCGCGAAGTCACCTGGATCGACGGCAAGACCGAAGCGGAGAAGGATTTCGCCAGGCGCATGAAGGTGCAATTCACGCCGACCATTTTCCTGCTCGATGAAAAAGGCGCCGTTGCTGCGCGCCTGAACGGCTACTACCCGCCGCATCGCCTGGAAGCGGCGCTGGATTTTGTCTCAGCGCGGCTGGAGAAAAAGCAGGCGTTCGCCGATTACATGCGAACCTCGGTGAAGGAAGCCGCCAGCGAGACGCTTCACGACGAAGCTTTTTTTCTCAAACCGCCCTATGCGCTTGCCCGCAAACCGCGCGGCAAACCGCTGGCGGTGATCTTCGAGTCGAAGTTTTGCACCGGCTGCGACGAGATGCATCGCGAGGGATTCCGCCGCCCCGAAGTGGTAAAGCAGATCGAACGATTCGATGTGGCGCGTTTTGCGCTGGGAGAGCGTACTGAGTTAGTGAGGCCCGACGGAAAAAAGACCACTGTAGATGCCTGGGCACGCGAGTTGAAGGTCACCTATACGCCGACCATCGTGTTCTTTGGCGAGAACGGACGCGAAGCGTTTCGCGTTGAATCCTACGTGCGGCCGTTTCACCTGGCGGCCTCGTTCGACTACGTGGCCTCCGGTGCCTACCGCCGCGAGCCCAGCCTGCAGCGTTTCATCCAGTCCCGCGCCGAGCAGATGCGCGAGCGCGGGCAGCCGGTGGAGTTGTGGAAGTAGCCGAATTACTATTGAGAAAATGGAGATGACATGAATCAATTTCCGTTGGCGCTTGCCCTTGCCCTTGCGGCCTCCCCTGTAGCGATTTCTCTGGCGTACGCACAGGGCTATCCGACCAAGGCCGTCAATCTCATCGTTCCTTACGCGCCGGGCGGTAGTGTCGACCCGGTCGCGCGCCTGTTCACGCCGAGGCTGGCTGAGCGCCTGGGCCAGCCCATCGTTATTGACAACGCTGTCGGAGCGGGCGGGGTGATCGGCACCACCAAGGCGGCGAACGCTCCGGCCGATGGCTATACGCTGCTATTTTCGGTCGAGAGCACCATGGTGATCGCGAAACTGGTGACGCCCTCCACGGTGAAGTACGACGGATTGAAGGATTTCACGGCAATATCGCTGGTCGGAACCTCGCCCCTGGTGCTGGTGGGAAAGCCTGAACTGTCTGCACGCAATGCGGGCGAATTGCTGCAACTGATGCGCAACCAGCCCGGCAAGCTCAACTACGCCACTTCCGGCATCGGCACCTCGCTGCATCTGGCGGGGGAGCTCATCAATCAGGTGGCCAAGGTGAGCATGGTGCATGTGCCTTACAAGGTGGGCGCGCAGATTGTCACCGATCTTGCCGGCAATCAGATCGATCTCGCGGTGCTGCCGTTGGTGTCGGCGCAGCAGGCGGTTCGTGCCGGGCGAATCAAGGCTTATGGCGTGATGGATGCCAAACGCTGGCCCACTGCGCAGGAGATTCCGAGTCTCAATGAACAGTCTGAATTCAAGGGCGCCGAAGTGCTGGTGTGGTTTGGACTTTTCGCGCCGGCGAAAACCGATGCCGCGATTGTCGGTCGGCTCGCACGTGATATGAACGCGGTGTTGAAGGACGCGGAGATCGCCAGGCGCATGAGCGATCTCAGTTTGCAGCCCGCGAATTTCAGCCCGGCCGAATTCGCGGGCTTTCTGCAAAAAGAGCACGACAAGTTTTCGGCGGTAGTGAAGTCGGCCAATATCAAGGCCGAATAACAAAACGGAATGGAAAAATCGCGTCGTGATTGAGCCCATCGATTCTGCCGTGCGTCAGCGCGCCATCGCCGCCGCGCAAGGCCGGGAGCCGTTCGATCTGCTGCTCGCCGGTGGCACGGTGGTTGATGTCGCCACGCTGGAATTGCGCGAGGCTGATGTCGGCATCGTCGGCGAGATGATCGCCAGCGTTCATCCGCGGGGTAAATTCACCGACGCGAAAACCACCCATGATGTAACCGGCCTTTTCATCGCGCCCGGCTTCATCGATGGCCATGTGCATTTCGAGTCCTCGCACATGCTGCCGCGGCACTACGCGCAGGTAGTGTTGCCGCAGGGCACCACCACCATTTTTTGCGATCCGCATGAGTTGGCCAACGTGTTGGGGGTTGAAGGCGTGCGCTGGGCGGTAACGGCGAGCCGCAATCTTCTGTTGCGCTTCATCGTGCAGGCTTCCTCAACGGTGCCCGCCGCGCCGGGCCTGGAACTCTCCGGCGCCGATTTCCAGGCGCCGGAAATTCGCGAAATGCTCGCCTGGCCCGAGGTGGCGGGTTTGGCTGAAGTGATGGATATGCGCGCGGTGCTCGATGCAAGCCCGCGCATGGTGGGCATCCTCAGTGAAGCCTTGGCCAGCGGAAAGATCATCGAGGGCCATGCGCGCGGCCTCTCAGGCGGCGGTTTGCAGGCGTATCTCGCCGCGGGAATCTCCGCCGATCACGAGATTGCTTCCGGTGACGACGCCCTGGAAAAACTTCGCGCCGGCATGACGGTGGAGATTCGCGGTTCGCACGATTACCTGTTGCCCGATGTGGTGAAAGCCATTGGCACTCTACCGGTGGTGCCGCACAGCTTGACGGTTTGCACCGACGATGTGTTTCCCGAGTATCTGGTCGAGAAAGGCGGCGTGTGCGATGTCATCCGCCGCATGATCCGCTACGGCATGGCGCCGATTCAGGCGATCCGTTGCGCCACCATCAACAACGCAATTCGCCTGCGTCGCGACGACTTGGGGCAGGTGTGCGCCGGGCGGCGCGCCGATCTGGCGCTGCTCTCGGATCTTCGCGAAGTGTCGGTTGCGCATGTCTATGTCAATGGCCAGCGCATAGCAAGCGATGGCGCGATGACGGTGGAGCTGGATGCCGCGCCCTTGCCGTTGCCGATGCGCACCATGAAGCTGGGCAAGTTGTCGCCCGACAGTTTCCGACTGCGCATTCCCGACATGCAGAACGGACGAGCGCTGGTGCGCACCATCCGTGGCGCGCGCTTCAATACCTGGAGTGAATTGGAAGTCGAAGTGCGCGAGGGCTGCGCGGTGATACCCGATACCGTCAGCGTGATGACGGTGATCCATCGCCATGGCCGAAATGATCTCGGGCCCCAAACCGCGATCATCGAAGGATGGGGCCGCTGGGGCGGCGCCTACGCGACGTCTTATTCGCACGATTCGCACAACCTGGTGGTCTACGGCCACGACCGGGATGAAATGGCGCTGGCTGCAAACACCGTGATTGAGATGGATGGCGGCAATGTGGTGGTGCGACACGGCCGCGTGGTGGCCAGCACCGCATTCCCGGTTGCCGGCCTGCTCTCGGCCAAGCCGCCTCTTGACGTCGCCCGCGAGCACCGCGCCGTGGTCGATGCCGCGGGAGAAATCGTCGAATGGCAGGGGCCTTATCGCACCTTCAAGGCGCTTTCGGGCCAGTGCCTGGCGTGCAACCCGGGGCCTCACCTCACGGATCTGGGCATCACCGACGGCGAATCGAAGCAGATTTTCAGCTCCTTTCTGCGTGCGGCTTGAGGGATATCGAGGCCGGGAAAGGCAATAGGGACGTGCTTCTTGGGGCGGTGCTCGCTTCGTGATTCGCAGACTTTTCACTCTGGTCCCGCTGCTGCATCTGTACATCGGCCTGCGCCTGCTGCCGGATATGCGGCTCGATGGGCTGGGACTTTGTTTGGGCATTCTCACGCTTGCTGCCTCCGCCGTGTTGATTCCCATGGCCATGATGTCGCGCGGCATGCCGAACCGACAGCGTGCAGATCGAATTGCTTGGACAGGATTTGTGACGATGGGGCTGCTCTCCTCGATCCTGGTGCTGACTGTCGCGCGCGACCTGTGTCTGATTGTTGGCGCGGCGGCCGGGTTCATCATCGACAACGACGCTGCAATGAGACGCTTCCGCGATTGGAGCGCGGCGTTTGTGCCGGTGTTCGCGGTACTGCTCAGTGCGCTGGGCTTCGTCAATGCGCGTCGCCGCGCAGCAGTTCGCAGCGTCGATATTCCGATAGCAGGCCTGCCTGCGGCACTGCACGGCCTCAACCTCGCGTAGATCACCGATGTGCATGTCGGCGCGCCATCGGAGATCACGCGGATTCGTTTGCTGCGGAAGTGAGTCCGCGATCGCCGGTTTTCATTTAGGATTGGCAGATTGCGCCAGGCGTTTGCACGAATGCTGGTGGTCTGAACAACAAATAATCCATCTGTCGGGAGTATGACAATGCGTATTGCCACCGCCAAACTGACTGCCACTCTATGCGGTCTCGCGCTCGCCGCTTGTTCGGGCTTCCCCAGCTCGACGGACACTGCCGCGGCGCCGGACACAATTTTCTTCAACGGAAAAATCGTCACGGTTGATGAAAAGTTTTCCATCGCAGAGGCGGTGGCCATCCGTGATGGGCGATTTGTCGCGGTCGGCGGCAACGATAGAATTCGCCGTCTGGCGCAAGGTTCAACGCGGTCAATCGACCTTCGCGGTCGCACGATGTTGCCGGGATTGATGGACGGCCATCTGCACAACGCCGGCGGCGGCCCCGGCGTGGATTTGTCGCGCGTGCGTTCAATGGACGAGTTGCTCGCCGCGGTGTCGGCGCGGGTCAAGTCGAGCAAGCCAGGTGAGCTTGTGGTGTCCAACAACGATTGGCACGAGGCGCAGTTGAAGGAGAAGCGCCTGCCGCACTTGCGCGATCTGGATCGCGTGGCGCCCGACAATCCGGTGGTTCTGGTCCGCGGCGGGCATGAGTTCATTTTGAACAGTGCCGGGATGCAGCGCTGGAAAATCACCCGTGCCACGAAATCCCCCGATGGTGGCGAGATCGGCCACGATGCGGATGGTAGTCTGAATGGCGAACTGATCGACAACGCGCGGCGCCTGGTGACGCTGCCCCCCGCGCCGCGTCTGACCCCTGAGGCGGTGCTCGCACAGATTCGCATCTTGAATGCATCCGGCATTACCAGCATCCGCATTCCCGGATCGTTTATTTTCGGCAGCGATCCGATCGAGACCTGGAATATGTTGAGGGAGTTGAAGGCGAAGAATCAGTTGAGTCTGCGCGTCAATTACCTGCTTCGTATTCTTGACTATTCGAGTGTCGAGCGGGTGCGCGAGACACTCGCGAAATGGGCGATCAAACCGGACGAAGGCGACGAATGGCTGCGCATCGGTGGCATGAAAACCGGCGTCGATGGCGGTTTCGAGGGTGGGCACATGCACGATGCCTACGAGGAGCCCCACGGAAAGGGCGGCAAGTTCAAAGGAATACGCACGGTGCCGCAGGATCGCTACACCGCTGTGGTGCGCGAATTGAATCGTCAGGGTTGGCGCGTGGCGAGCCACGCTGTGGGCGATGCCGCGGTGGATCAGGTGCTGGAGGCCTATTCGGCCGCGGACCGCGACCAATCCATTCGCGGCAAGCGCTGGTCGATCGAACATTTCTTTGTGGCCAGGCCCGAGCAATTCCCGCGTGCTCGCGCTCTCGACCTGGTGATCTCGGCGCAAAACCATTTGTATCTGGCTGGGCCGAGCCTGGTGAAGTACTGGGGGCGGACGCGCGCCCAGCAAGTAACGCCGGTGCGCACCTTCCTTGACCAGGGATTCATCGTCGCAGGCGGCACTGATTCACCTGTGATTCCCTACAGTCCGTTCTGGGCGATGTACCACTTCATATCGCGCGAGACGATTTCCGACGGCGTCTACGGCGCGAATCAGCGTGTCTCGCGGGAAGAGGCGCTTCGCATGTTTACGATCAACAATGCCAAGCTCACCTTCGAGGAGAATATCAAAGGATCTATCGAGCCGGGAAAACTGGCGGATCTGGTGATCGTGTCGGGCGATTTCCTGACCGTGCCCGAGAAGCAGATCGAAAATCTCAAGGCGCTGGGAACCATGGTGGGCGGGCGCTTCGTGTACTCAGATCCGGCCTTGGCTTTGAACTAGGCGGAATCCCCCGAATCAAAATCGCCGGCATCGGAATCGGCGTAGTCAGTCGAGTCTTGCAGGGAGTCGTCCTCGGAGTAGCTGTTGGCTGCAAGCGGCTCAGGTTGCGGTGGCGTCGCCGACGCGGGCGGTGTTTGATCGTTACGATTCATCATGCTGCTGATGCCTTGATACAAGAGCGCACCTCCGACCACGCCTGCGGCGGCGCCTGCAACTGTTCCGAGGATTCCGGCCCCACCCCAGGAGCTTGCGGACGCGGCAGGGCGCATCGATTGGCTTGACTGTCGCGCCTGGACCGCATTGCGTTGCAGGGTGTTGGAACCCAGGGGCGCGAGTGGCGCCAGGTCGGCGTTTGACGCGGCGCTGGCCGCTAGCGAGGCGCTGGCTGTTGGCGCGGCGCTGGATGAGGAGCGTCCCCATGCGTTGGGATCGCCGATAAAGCTCTGGCGCGCGGGCGCGGGTTGGCGCAGTTGATCCAGTTCCGTCTGCAATTTGGCGACTTGCGCTTGGGTCGCGTTCAAGGCGTAATCGAGCCCCAGCGCGCGTTGCGTTAAAAGATATAAGGCATCGGGCTGGCGCGCCGCCGCATCGCGTATGAGGGCGTCGGCTTCGGGGTCTTTCTGTTCCGCACGCGCTTGCGCCATCTGCTGCAGGAAGGAGGTGAGGAGTTCGCGTTCTTCTGGGGTCATGGGTCGGCCTTTGTATATCAATCGCGGGGCGGTTGGTGCGCTATCTTACCTTGGGGCGCGGCAAGTATGCCGATTCAGATAACGCAGGCGGTATGAGCCTGATAGGCGGTATGAGCTGGTACGCGGTATGAAATAAGGCAGGCGGTATGCATCCTATACCTTGGGTTACTCGGCCTTGATTCCCGCAGTCTTGGCAATCTTGGTGAACCTGGCGATTTCAGCTTTGATGTGGTCGGCGAACTGCTGTTGCGAAGCGGGATTCACATCGAGCCCCTGTGCGGCGAGCGCGGACATCACATCTGAGCCACCAACTGCTGCACCGTTTTGACCGGCAAAGACGGATCGACAACCAATAATGAGTAGACATGCTCGTAGTTAAGTGTCAAAGCGATCTCAGTAAGTGTCAAAGCGATCTCAGTAGGCCACACCGCGAATGCTGCGGCCCACGCCACCGTTCAAATGCACGTTCGTCCCTTGTCAGGCCAGCGCTCTTTGCACAATCTCACCCACATCGCGTGACAGACCGCTGGCATCGCGTATGCGCTCCAGCGCCAGGCGGGCATGAGTCTGGCGATTGGAATCGAATTTCATCCACCGGTCGAACGCGCGCGCAATGCGCGCCGCGACTTGCGGGTTCAGGCGGTCAATCTCAATGACCTTGTCCGCGCCAAAGGCATAACCGTCGCCGCAGTGAAAGCGTGCCGGGTTGGCGCAGAAGGCGCGAATCAGCGCATACACTTTGTTGGGATTACGTATGTCGAAGGCGCTGTGCTCGCACAGGCGTTTGACTTCGGCAAGTGTCGAGGGCAGCCGTGAGGTCGATTGCACCATCAGCCATTTATCCACCACCAGCGGTTCATGTTGCCATTTGGCGATGAAGGCGTCGAGTGCCGCCACGCGTTCGGGGCAATTGAACTGCGCCAGCGTGGACAGTGCTGCCATGGCATCGGTCATGTTGTCGGCGTGCTCGAATTGCGTCACGCACAATTGGCGGATGTCGTGTCGCTCCAGCTCCATGAGGTAGCCAAGAGTGAGATTACGCAGGGCACGCCGTCCGGCCGATTTCGAATCGGGGGAGTAGGGCGCGCTGCTCGCGGATTCCTTGTAGATGGACAAGAGCTTTTCCTGCATCGCATGCGCGAGTTCGCGGCGCAGGTAGACGCGCGCGGCGAGAATTGCCTCTGGATCGACCTCCTCCATCTGTTCGGCCAGATAGGTCTCGGATGGCAGCGTGAGCGCTTCTGCAGCAAATGCTGGATCGCTGCCGGATTCATCCAGCAGTTTGGCGAAGGCGCGCGTCAATGTACCCGGCACCGAGGGCGGGCTGCCGTGCTTGATTGCGGCGATGTTGCGAATGAGGACGCCCACCGCGAGGCGTTGTCCGGCTTCCCAGCGATTGAACGAATCGCTGTCGTTCGCCATCAGATGCGCAAGATCGGCCTCGCTGTAGTCGTAGCGCAGAATCACGGGCGCGGAGAAATCTCGAAGCAGCGAGGGCACCGGGGGCTCGGCAACATTGACGAATACCAAGCGCTCTCTCGAATTCTTAACTGATATCACGCGATGGCTACCCGCGGCATGCGCCTCGCCCTGCATTTGCAGCGGTATTTCTGCGCCGGCAGGGGACAGCAGACCCAGTGCAAACGGAATGTGATAGGCCTCCTTGGGTGGTGCGTCTTTTTGACTCAATTCATATTGCGTCGGCGGGCAGGATTGATCGAGGGACAGCGTGAATGAGTGCGCGACAGCGTCGTATTCGCCACGCGCCGCTATCACTGGTGTGCCTGCCTGGCTGTACCAGCGGCGGAACTGGGAGAGATCCGTTCCCGAGACATCGGCCATGGCCTGCGCGAAATCGTCGCAGGTGACTGCCTGGCCGTCATGGCGAGCGAAGTACAGGTCCATGCCTTTGCGGAAGTTCGCCGCGCCGATCAAGGTGTGCATCATGCGCACCACCGCTGCGCCTTTTTCATACACCGTGGCGGTGTAGAAGTTGCTGATTTCGACGTAAGAATTCGGGCGCACCGGATGCGCCATTGGGCCCGCGTCCTCGGGGAATTGCGAGCCCCGCAAAGTGCGCACCTCCTGTATGCGTTGCACCGGGCGCGAATACATATCCGCGCCGAACTCCTGATCGCGAAAAACCGTCAGACCTTCTTTCAAGGACAACTGAAACCAGTCGCGGCAAGTGACGCGGTTGCCGGTCCAGTTGTGAAAATATTCATGCGCCACCACCCGGTCGATGTTCATGTAGTCGGTGTCGGTTGCGGTATCGGGGCGCGCAAGAACGTACTTGGTGTTGAAGATATTCAGGCCCTTGTTCTCCATCGCCCCCATGTTGAAATCGCCCACCGCGACAATCATGTACTGGTCCAGATCGAGTTCCAGGCCGAAAATGTCCTCGTCCCACTTCATCGCCTTTTTCAGAGCCTGCATGGCAAACCCGCATTGATCGAGTTTGCCCGGTTCGACATAGACCGCAAGGCGTTTGCTCTTGCCGGAGCGAGTAATGAAGCTATCTTCCAGCACATCGAGCTTTGCTGCGACCAGGGCAAACAGGTAGGCGGGCTTGACGAACGGGTCCACCCAACGCGTCCAATGTCGCGAGCTGTTTTCCGTATCGATGCCGCTCTCCAGCAGATTGCCGTTGGAGAGCAGCTTGGGATACTTTTCGCGGTCGGCGCGCAGCGTCACTGTAAATCGGGACATCACGTCCGGCCGGTCGAGAAACCAGGTGATGCGACGAAACCCTTCGGCCTCGCATTGCGTGAAAAAACCGTCTTTCGAGGCGTACATCCCTGAGAGCTGCGTGTTCTTGCGTGGTTCGATACGGCAAACGGTTTGCAGCAGGAAATTATCCGGCACTCGATGGATGCTGAGCCGTCGTTCATCGAGTGAATATTCGTCGCAGGCAAGGGCGCGATCATCAATGGCGACGGAAACGAACCCCAGGTCCTCTCCGTCGAGCGCACAAGGCGCTGGTGCGCCGCGCGAGGATGCGTCTCCGGCCGCAGTGTTGCGCCGCATGGCCAGGCACGCACGCACCAGGGTGAACTCTTCCTCGATGGTGAAATTGAGGTCTACGCTGTCAATAAGAAATTGTGGCGCCGTGTAGTCCTCCAGGCGCACGCTTTGCGGCATTGGATCGCGCATGCTTGGCTACTCCCCGTCGCGCGGCAGCCCGCGCAGTAGCGCCGCGGTCTGGCGATTACGGTTGTAGCCGCTCTGCGGGCGGGCGGCGGACTCGTGCAGACGCGACTCATGTGGTTCCAGCGGACGATTGCCGCTAGATACGGGCTCGCCGCGCGAAGTCATTGGCCCTACCGGCGCCTGCGCGGGTCTGGGCCCACGCGGCAGGCCGCGTGGGCCACCATCGGATCGCTGCCCATCCTGTCGCCTCGGCTCGCCGCGCGGCACGTCGGCGCGGCGTGGCTCATTGCGCTGCCCATCGGGTCGACGCTCGTTGCCATTGCGCTGCCCATCGGGCCGGCGCTCGTTGCCATTGCGTTGACCAGGATTACTTCTTCCTCCACGCCGGTTATCGCGTGGCTCATTTCGTCCACGCGCCTGATCGATGTCAAAGCGCGCGCTCTCATAGTCGGCGCCTGGTTCGAAGCCAGCGATGATTTGCCGCTCAACTTTGCGCTTCATCAGTTTTTCGATGTCGGCCATCAGTTCACGTTCCTCGCCGCAAACCAGCGCAACCGCCTGGCCTTCGCTGCCCGCGCGACCGGTGCGGCCGATACGGTGCACATAATCCTCGGAGACATTGGGTAAATCATAGTTCACCACATGCGGCAAACCCTCGATATCCAGCCCACGCGCGGCGATGTCGGTGGCCACCAGTACGCGCAATTCGGCGTCCTTGAAGCTTTTAAGCGCCCGGGTGCGCGCCGCCTGGCTCTTGTTGCCGTGAATGGCATCGGCCTCAATGCCATCCTGGGTGAGCTGTTCGGCGAGGCGATTGGCGCCGTGCTTGGTTCGGGTGAACACCAGCACCTGCTGCCAGTCGCCCGACTTGATCAGATGCGAGAGCAGGGCGCGCCTGCGATCGCGGTCCACCGGATGCGCGATCTGCGAAATCAGTTCGATAGGCGCGTTGCGCGGCGCGATATCCACGGTCGCCGGATTGCTTAGAAACGCGCTCGCAAGCGAGCGGATCTCCTCTGAGAATGTCGCCGAGAACAATAGATTCTGGCGCTGGGCGGGCAGCAGTTTCACCACGCGGCGGATGTCATGGATGAATCCCATGTCGAGCATTCGATCGGCCTCATCGAGCACCAAGGTCGTTATGCCGCCAAGATCGATGGTTTTCTCGCCCGCGTGATCGAGCAGGCGTCCCGGCGTGGCGACCACGATATCGACGCCGCGCCTGAGTTCGTCGATCTGGTTGTTCATGCTCACACCACCGAACACCACGGTCGAGCGCAGGTTCAGATAGCGGCCGTAGTCGCGCACGCAGGCCTGCACTTGCGCGGCAAGCTCGCGCGTGGGCACCAGAACCAGCACGCGGGGTCTGCCCGCCTGCGTAGGCTGCGTGGAGAGGCGCTGTAAAACCGGCAAGGTGAAACCGGCGGTCTTGCCGGTGCCGGTTTGTGCTGCCGCGAGCAGGTCGCGGCCTGCGAGTACCAGTGGAATTGCCTGCGCCTGGATGGGTGTGGGGGTGGTGTAACCCTGTTCTGCGATAGCGCGCAGCAACTCGGCCGAAAGGCCGAGATTCTCGAACGACGTTGTAATGTAAATCTCCCGAGATCAGCCTGGGAAGGTCTGGCCTTCCGCCGGTTCAGGCAGATGCAAAGTTTCTCGAGTATTCGCGAATCAGAATGATGGCGCGAAGTGCTGTGATGCCAACCGGATGAGGCGTCACGCTGACTGGGCGCGGACTATACAGTAAAACCCCTCTGACCCGGGTTTGCTTCCCGGGCTTACTTTTTCTCCCAGTTCATCAGGTCGTCCAGTTTTACGTCGTAGCCGACGTTCTTCGGGCCGAGCGCGGCGAGGGCTTGTTTTTTCGCCGCTTTGTAGGTTTCGGCCAGATCCAGGCTTAATTGGGCGAGTATGGCTGCGTCGGGTTTGACGCTGGCCGTATTCTCGACGCGCATGAAGGCGCGACCGAGCAATTCGACATAAATCAACTCAGCCAGATCAGGTCTGGACGCTGACGACGCGGGGCCGGAGGCTGGCGGCGGGGACGCATTTTCGCTCATGGCGATACCCTTTTTTGAGTGAAACAAGATGGTACTGTAAGCTGTCTCGTGTAGTGCCGCTTTTCGCCCGCAATGGCTAGCGGCGTTTTGTTCGCCAGCGTTTGTCCTTCTTTGCTAAGGCGACGCTGATATCCTTGCCTTCTGTGTATTTGTACCGCCAAACGCTCTCGTCGCTGGCACGGAAATGTCAGCAGAGGGTTTGCATAAATTGGAGGATAAAAACCATGAATGAGATTCCATCGAAACAAAGGCGCTTGGTTTTGAGTGCAGTGTCTGTATCAGCTCTTGCCGCCGGTTTCGCCGATCTTCGCGAGGCACTGGCTCAGGGCAATAAGCCCCCTGGCATGTACCACCTGCAAGGCACGGTGCGCGTCAACGGTAAGCCGGTTCGACGCGGCCATATCGTGAGTCCGGGTGATGAGGTGCAGACGGCCTCCAACAGCTTCGCGATATTTGTTGTCGGTAAAGACGCGTTCATGATGCGCTCATCGACTAAAGTGGAAACCTCGGGCAAGGCCGAATTCGCAGAGGTGTTTCGTCTTGTGACCGGAAAGATGCTCTCGGTATTTTCCCCAGGCCAGGCGCGACGTATGGAAACCACCACCGCCACCATCGGCATTCGTGGCACCGGCGTTTATGTTCAGGCAGAGGCAAAGCGCACCTATATATGCACCTGCTATGGCACAGTGGAAATAGCGCCCGTGGGGATGCCCAAAATGACCGAGAAGATCACCACCGAGCACCATGAGCAGCCTCGTTACATTTACGCTGACAAATCCATGGCCGAAGACAAGATGTTGACCAGGGCGCCGTTCATCAATCACACCGACGCCGAGCTCATCTTGCTCGAATCGCTGACGGGCCGCGAACCGCCATTCGTGGGCAAGGGATACAAGCCCTATTGAAAGGCTGATTTGAAAACGTCGATTCGAGCGTCGCCGCGGAATCAAATTCGCTGATTTTGGGTTGGATTTAAAATTCGGTTTTAAAATTCGGTTTTAGACTACGGTTTTAAGCTACTCGATAGTTCATGCACGGAGGATGGCGGCAATGATCACTGCGGAAGAAAACCAGGCTTGGACCCAGGTCGGCAAAGGCACGCCGGGCGGGGAAATGCTGCGCCACTACTGGTGGCCGGTTACTTTTGCCTCCTTGGTCCAGGGGAAGAGACCCAAAAAAATACGACTGCTTGGCGAGGATTTCGTTCTCTTTCGCGCAGGCTCAGGCAAGCTCGGCATGATCGAGCCGCATTGCGCACACCGACGCGCGCCAATGCAGTACGGGCGCGTCGAGGAAGACGGCATCCGTTGTTGCTATCACGGCTGGAAGTTCGATACCGCAGGGCGATGCCTGGAGACCCCTTGCGAGGATTCCGACAGCAATCTTAAAGACCGCGTGGCTTTGAAGGCGTATCCGGTGCAGGAAGTCGCCGGCCTGGTTTTCGCCTACATCGGTGAGGCGCCGGCGCCTCTTTTGCCGAAATACGATCTCCTGGTGCACGAGGCCTCGGCCACGCGCTATGTCTTTGGCAACGCCAATAATTGCAATTGGGTGCAGACCGCCGAGAACGCCGCTGATGCCACGCACATCAACTGGCTGCATGCCGGCCCTTATCCGATGTCCGCGGGCAAGCGGCCGAAAATCGAGTTCGACGAGCGCGATTACGGCCTGGATTGCACCACGCTGGTACCGGGAATGGACAACGACAAGTGCAGTTCGCTGATCTTCCCCTGCCACAATCGCTTCGCCTCGGCGCGTACCGAGCAGGGCGAGGCGCGCCAGAACATGATCTTTCGCGTGCCAGAGGACGATCACAAGACACTCAATTTCTTTATAAGCTTGATTGCGCGCACCGATGGGAAATTCGTTCACAAGAGCGAGACCACGCCCGAGCGCAAGAGCAAAGGCCCCTGGGTGGAAAACCAGCGCTACGTGTACGCCCCGGGCGACGAAGACTGGTGGGGCGTGACCTCCACCGACCAGGACCGGATGGTGCTGGAAGGCCAGGGACTGATTTACGACCGCAGTACCGAAACCCTGGCGGCCTCGGACCGCGGCGTGGCGATGTACCGGCGCATGTTCAAAGAATCGCTCGCGGCGGTGGCCGAGGGGCGCGATCCTCGGGGAATTGTTCGCGATCCGGAGAAGAACGTGGTGGTCGAGTTTGGCACGCGTTTATTTACCTTGACGCGTGAGTTACAAGTGGCGAGTGCGTAATGCGGAGCAGGAATTCGATAATGCGAATGCTTCTTGCGGTGCTCGCCATTGCGGGGAGCGCACCGCTTTGCGCGCAGCAGGACTTTCCCAACCAGACCATCCGCTTCGTGATGGGCTATCCGGCTGGAGTAGGTGGGGCGGATAGCGTCTCGCGGGCGATAGCAGGCCATATGAAGAATCTTGCCGGTGTGCCCGTCATTATTGAAAACAAGACAGGCGCGCTTACCAATATTGCCGCCGAGCATGTTGCGAATTCCAAGCCCAACGGTTACACGATATTGATCACTGCGGGCAATTCGACTTTTGCCACCAATATGCATTTGTTCAAGAAATTGCCCTTCGATCCGGTAAAGAGTTTCACCTACATCACCACGCTGACGCGCGTGCCTTTCGTACTGATGGTCAGTCCCAAGGAAAAGATTTTCACCGTGCAGGATCTGACGCGAGTTCTGAAGGAAAAGAAGTCGAAGGGTTCCTACGGTTCATCGACGCCGATTTCGCTGGTGATCAGCGAGTTGTACAAGACCATCGCCGGCCTGGAGACGGTGCAAATCCCGTATAAAACCCTGGAACCTGCCTGGCCGGAAATGGCCAGTGGAGGGATCGACTACATGTTCGTCGATCCGGCCAATGCATCGATCGTGATGAAGCAGGGCCGCGCACGCGGCATTGCCGTCACCGCCGCGCAGCGCTCGGCATTGATGCCGGATATCCCCACCATGATCGAGGGTGGCGTGCCCGGCTACGATGTGACTTCCTGGCTCGCGGCCTACGCGCCGGCGGGCACGCCCCGGCCCGTCATCGACAAACTCAACGGCTGGTTCAACCAGATCCTGGCGATGGAAGATTTCAAGAAAGCCATGGCCTTTATCAACTACGATTTGTATCCGGGGTCGCCCGAATCGCTGGAGAAGTTTCACCTTGCCGAGATCGAAAAATGGGGCCGGTTGATTCGCGCGGCGAAGATCGAGCCGCAATGAAATCGGGGTCGGAGTGATATTAATTAATTCGACTCCGACCCCGGTTTTGACATTAGGGGTGTGATCATGAATTGTCGTTTCTTGCGTTTCCCGGTTGTTTTGCTCGCTTCGCAGATTATGTGCGCACCTTCCTGGTCGCAGTCCTATCCCGCAAAACCCATTCGCATGATCGTGCCGCTCGCGGCCGGAGGCAGTCTCGATCAGGCGGGCCGCATGCTCGCCGAGAAAATGACGCCGAGCCTGGGGCAAAGCGTGTTCGTCGAAAATCGCACCGGGGCGAGCACCGACATCGGCGTGGGCACGCTGGCGCGTTCGGCGCCCGATGGCTACACCATCGGCATGGTGCCGGTGGGTTCGGTGGCAACCGGTACCCTGGTGCGGAAGCTGCCCTACGATCCATTGAAAGATCTCGCGCCGATTTCGGGCGTCTCGAAAAGCGGGCTGATATTTGTCACCTCAGGCGCAAGCGCTTACAAAAATATCGGCGATGCCATTGCCGATGGCAAAAAGCGTCCCGGCGAAGTGAGCTTCGGTTCCGCGGGCATAGGCAGCAGCCACCATCTGGCGGGAGAGCTTTTGCGCATGATGGCGGGAGTCGATCTTTTGCATGTCCCGTATAAAGGCTCCAGCGAAGCAAATCTCGCCGTCGTCGCGGGTCAGATCAATCTGGCGGTGTCGGGCGCCGCGGGCAGCATCACGCTGCTGCGTTCGGGCAAGCTGCGCGCCCTGGCCACGACCGACAGCAAACGAATTCCGGGATTGCCCGAGATTCCTACTTTGGGGGAAACCGTTCCAGGCTACTCAGCGGGCGCGGGCGGACTTTCGATGTTTGCCCCTGGCGGCACCGCGCCGGATATCGTCAATCGCCTGAATGCAGAGGTGCATCGAGCACTGAAACTTCCCGATGTGCTTGAGCGACTGGCGAGGTCTGGCGAGGAGTCCGACCCGACAACGCCGGCTGAATTGGGCGGGTTGCTGCGCGCGGAAATAGAAAAATGGGCAAACCTGGTGAAAACTTCCGGGCTGAAGCTTCAGTAGCGCTTCAGCGCACTGGCTCAAACGCATACAGGTTGGTTCCGTTTTTCAGCGGCAACCAGCACAGCTTCACCGGCAGTCCGATGCGCAGTTCTTCACTGGTGCAATTGATGACATTGGCCATGATATTGACGCCTTCGGTCAAGGTGATCACTGCAATCGCGAAGGGTTCATGTCCCTGAAACGGCGGTCGTGCGCGAGTGGCGATGGTGAAGGTGAAAATCTCGCCGGTGCCCGCAGCTTCGCGCGCTTCCAGATCGCCAAGACCGTCGTAAATGCTCACAGGCCGCCAGTAGAACTGATAACGGCTGTTGCGTTTGTCGTATTGGAGCAGGAGTTTCTTTTGCCGGGTGCCTTCCCAGAAGGGCTTGGTGTAGCTGAGCGGCGTCGGCGGCTCGCGATCGACTTTGGTGGTGTCGTGCAAAGTTGTCATGGTTTGGGCTCTAAGCATTCGATGAAAGAATCATGACCGCGCTGGTGGTCCAGTTGCGGCCATAGGGGATGCCGCCAATGCCGGTTACCAGCGCGTGCTTTTTGTTCGCGACCTGGCGCGCACCGCCATCGCCCATCAGTTGGCGTACCCCTTCAATTAAATTGGTGCCGCCGCCTGCCAATCCCGCCTGGCCCGCAGAAATCTGTCCGCCGCCGGTATTGAGCGGCAGGCTGCCGGTGTGGGTGAAATCGTTGTCGCGAATGTAGGCGCAGCCTTGGCCGGGTTTGCAGAACCCCAGCATTTCCATTTGCAGCATCATGGCAATGATGAAATCGTCATAGGGGTGAAACGACCCTATATCGGAGGGTTTGACCCCTGCCCTCCTGAACGCGGCTTCGCCGGCCACCCGGTGTCCGGTGTCGGTGACATCGACCACGGCCTCGTTGATGCGATGGTTGGTGCGTTCGGCGTAACCCAGCGGAATGACGGCTTTCGTGACGCCCTTGCGTTCGGCGCTTTTGCGGCTGGTGACCAGCAAGCCCGAAGCGCCATCGCACACCATGACGCAATCCAGGAGGCGTATCGGGTCGGCGATCATGCGCGAGTTGAGATATTCATCCACGGTAATCGCTTTGCGCAGCTTCTCGCAGGCGTTTTCATTCAGTACCGCGTGACCGCGCTGCGCCACGGCGAGCTTGCCCAGCGCCTCGTAATCCAGGCCGTATTGATGCTCGTAGCGGCGCGTCAGCAGGCCGAACGCGGCCGGTGGCCCGAGGTAGCCCAGGGCGCTGGTCCACTCAACGCGAAATGGCCGGGTCGGGCGATGGTCGGCGCTTGACTGAGTATCCGCATACAGACACAGCACGTTTTCACACAGCCCGGCGTCGATCGCCATGGTGGCGCGCGCCAGCGCACCTAGCGGCGAGCAGCCGCCAATGTCCACGGTCTGGCAGAAGTTCAATCCCAGACCCAGTGCGTCGGCGACCAGTTGCGACCAGAATACGCTGCCCGCGCCGCTCATGGCAGAGGAGAGTATCAAGCCGTCGATGGCGCCTTTTTCAACGCCGGTGCTTTTTATTAAAGAACCGAGGATCTCCGCGCCCAGGGCGCAGACATCTCGGTCGCCACGGTCGACGATCTTGGTTTCGGCGTAGCCGATGATTGCAGAGTCATGAAATGCCACGTTGTTATCCTGATTGAAGGTGGATGCAATGCAATAGGAGGTATTTGATTTTGCCGCTTAATTTAAAGAATAGTCGTAACGATCACTATTATTGGCGTGCCAAAAAAGCAATATTGTATTGCAATAATAGTATTGGTTTCATTGCAGGGTCGGTACTTCAAGCAGCGCCATCGCGAACGAATTCGAGCAACTCCGGCCCCAGTGTATCAACCTCGGAATTGATCTGCATCGCAGGCGAGACGTGATTGTGTCCGCGCAATACGCGTAACCATGGAATCCGTTTATCCCTTTGCACCAGTTCCGCCGCCAGCGCAGCCGTTGGCCAGGTGAGGGGGTAGGGGTCGAATTCGGCGACGCACAGGAACACGCGCGGATGACCGGTCTTCACGTTGCCAAGCACGCACTTGTCTTTCCAACTCGCGGTGTCTTCGCCAAAATAAGCAATGTGATTCGGGGCGCCAGGCCCGGTATTGAACTGCGGATGCTGTGCACCATAGCCGCCCGAAAGCAAAATGGCGCCGGCGATGCCGGGCCCCGCGTCACCATGTACCTTCTCCATGAACGTCCAGGTTGCGACGTGCGAGGCGCCCGCTGACTGACCCATGACGAAAATCTTGTCCGGATCGCCACCGTATTGCGCGATGTTTTCCCGCAGCCAGCCAACCACCGCGCCGACGTCCGCGCCACCGGCGGGCCATTTGTGCGCGGGCGCAAGGCGGTAGGTGGCATTCACCCCTATGCAAGCGTTGCGCGCAAAGAAAGTCGGCACATTGTCGTATATCAGACCGGGTAGCGGACTGCGGGCTCCCGCTACATAGCCGCCGCCATGGAAGTACACCACGACCGGCGCGCCGCGGGGCTTTTGCGCGGGCACAAACACATCGAGTCGATGTCTTTCGTCCGCGCCGTAGGCGAGGTCCTTGTGCACGGTGACGCCGTCTTTCGGCGCGCGTTCCTGCAGTGGCTTGAAAAGAGCGTAAGTGGCGTTCAGGATTTCTTCGTTGAACGCTTGCCCCATCTTCCGGATGGCGGCGGTTGTTTCGTTTGCTACATTGGATGGATTGGACATGGTGGGTTTCTCCGACGCCGTC
>CAMDFL010000066.1 GCA_945897475.1 Bordetella parapertussis | reverse complement strand
ACCGGCGATGACTGGGAAAGACAGGGCGGGCTTCCTCCGCGCTTCGGCCGGCTGGCATTGCCCAGATCGAAGGCAAGCGCGTGGATGTCGTGTCTGACGGGGGACTGATTGATGCCGGCCAAAGCGTCGAGGTGACGCGCGTGGACGGCAACCGAATCGTGGTGCGGCGAATTCCGCACATCAATGAAAAGGGGTAACAAATGATTGACATCGGGACTGGTGTAACGGGGGGTTTTGGCTTGCTCATAATGATAGTGGCGGGGCTGGTGTTTTTGTTGTATCTGGTGCCCATTCCACTGTGGATCGCGGCATGGGCTTCCGGGGCCTACGTGGGGCTGTTCACCCTGATTGGCATGCGCCTGCGCCGCGTTCCGCCCACCACGGTGGTCACGGCGCGCATCAGCGCGGTGAAGGCCGGCCTCGATATTTCCATCAACGACCTGGAAGCCCATTATCTTGCGGGCGGCAACGTCGTGAGGGTCGTCAACGCCATGATCTCGGCGGACAAGGCCAACATTCCCCTGCCCTTCAAGCGCGCCGCAGCCATCGATCTGGCCGGACGCAATGTGCTGGAGGCGGTACAGATGTCGGTGCTGCCCAAGGTGATCCAGACGCCGAAAATCGCGGCCGTAGCCAAGGACGGCATCCAGCTCATTGCCGTTTGCCTGGTCACGGTCCGCACCAACATCGACCGGCTGGTGGGGGGCGCCGGAGAGGAGACCATCCTCGCGCGCGTTGGCGAAGGCATGGTGAGCACCATCGGTGCCGCCGCGAGCCCCAAAAGCGTGCTCGAGAACCCGGATCACATCTCCAAGCATGTCCTCTCCAAGGGCCTGGATGCGGGAACGGCCTACGAGATACTGTCCATCGACGTCTCGGATGTCACCGTGGGTGAAAATATCGGCGCCAAGCTGCAGATCGACCAGGCCAACGCCGACAAGCAGATTGCCCAGGCGAAAGCCGAGGAGCGCCGCGCCATGGCGGTCGCGCTGGAACAGGAGATGCGGGCGCGGGTGGTGGAAGCAGAGGCCGAAGTGCCAAGAGCTATGGCCGAGGCATTTCGCCAGGGCAACATGGGTATCATGGACTATTACCGTATGAAGAACCTGCAGGCCGATACGGTGATGCGCCAAGAGATCGCCAGCAGCGGCGATGATTCCGCGGCCGTCACGAAAAAGTAGGCAGGACAGGCATGAAAAATATTCCCGAAGAACTGCTCTATGTCCTGATGTTCGCGGTAATAGCGCTGCTCCAGTACCTGATGAAGCGTTTCGGACCGCAACAGCAGCCACAGCAATTACCGCAGGATGAGCCTGAACCGGAATTTCCGAAGCAGGAGCGGGCGGCGCCGGAGACTTCTTGGGGTTCGACCGCATCCGATTTTCGCTTCGACCGAACCGAGGCGCCAAGCGCTTCGGCGCCGCCGCCGAGACGTCGTTTTACCAGGAGATCGCTGTTGGGAAACAAGCGGGAAGTGCAGAACGCGATCGTCATCGCAACGATAGTGGGGCCGTGCCGCGCTTTCGAGCCACACGAGGGCCGGTAATCACCCGGCGTTGGCGATGGTGGAAAACCATGACCGGCAGCGACTCACATAATGGCGGGCGTTTATTCCCGCTATGCGCCTATGAGTTGATTGGGCACTGACTTATTGCCACAGGTAAGAGTGTGTATCTCAGATATGAATAAGAATTGCCTAGTGCGCGATGACGTTGGACAGATCACCCAGGCGGTCATCCACCAGGCATTTGAGGTTTTGCGCAACGATAGGCACCGACTGCTCCATGTAGGTGGTGCTCAAACCGCCCAAATGCGGGGTGAGCAGAATGCCTGGCACATCCCATAAGGGGCTCTGTGCGGGTAGCGGCGTGGTGCTGAACACGTCCAGGCCGGCGCCCGCAATTTGTTTGCTTCGCACCGAGGCCATGATGGCATCTTCATCGCATACGCCGCCGCGCGCCACGTTGATGAGATACGCCGCGGGTTTCATGGCGGCGAGCACGGGCGCATTGATGATGCCCTGGGTTTCGGGTGAGAGCGGCACCAGCACCACGAAAAAGTCCGCGAGCGCGGCGGCGGCATTGAGGTCAGAGCGCGCCATCATGCGATCGAACTCCGGCATGGGGCGCGGCGTGGACGAAACGCCGACCACCGTCATATCGAAGGCCTTGCAGCGTTTGGCCAGTGCTGACGCAATCGCGCCGACGCCAAAGATGACGACTGTTTTGCCGGACAGGGTGGGAATCGCGTTTCTTTCCCAGACCCGGTTGCGCTGGTTATCCAGGATTCGCGGAAAATTGCGGCACAGAGCGAGCATGTGAAGGAACACAAGCTCCGACATCTGCGGGCCGTGCACGCCGCGAAGCGAGGTGAGAATCACGTCTTTGCGAAGAGACGCGAGGCGCAGCACGACGTCGACGCCGGTGGTGAAGGTTTGAATCCATTTAAGGTTTTTCGCCGCGGCCAGCAGGCCCTCGTTGAAGTGGTGTGAGAAGCCGAAGATCGCCTCGGCCTCGGCCACCCCCGGCCCGCTGCCATCGCGCTCTTTCATCGAGCGGAAATCGAGTTGCGGAAACGATGGCGCCACCAGAGAAATGAATTTTTCTCCGCCGAAACTCTCCTCCGGCGCGTCAATGATCAGAATCAATGGTTTCATGTGAGTTTCCCAGTCGATGCCGCCTGTGCGGGCACCGGTCGGCACCCGCCTGAGCCGCTTCCCTTTATTCGGTCTCGAGGATGATCTGCGGTGTTTTGTGGATCGCCACCGCGCCTTCAGGCCCGATGATGTAGTTATCGCAAATACCGCCGGCCACCGTCGCGTTGGCGAATCCGGGGTGGCACACGATATTCATGTTCTCCTCGATATTCATCGGTTCGTCATCGCGAATAAGCGGGCGCTCGACAAGATCATAGCCCTGGCCATGACAATACAAGCGTCTGTCCTCTGGCAGATTTTTGCTTTTCATGTATTCGTTGTGCGCCGCGAAGATCTCGCGGCAGGAAGCACCGGGCTTGAGGAGCTTTAAGGTTTCGTGCTGCGCCTCCACCGACAGCGCCACCGCGTCCTTTTGCTCCTCGGAGGCTTTGCCAATAACAATGAAACGCGACAGTTCCGTGTAATACCCGCCAGGGCCACTGTTCTCTATCAGTTGCCGATAGATGTCACCCTTTCTGATCTCACGGCCCATTTGCCAGCGCTCGAACTGATCAGCCGGACGTCCCGATGGTGCCGAGCCGGCAAGGAAAATACCTTGCTCGCTACCCAATAACTGACCCAGATACTGCGCGTAGGCAGCGACCTCAAAATCTTTCATGCCGGGGCGGATGTGTTCCTGAAGCTTCACCATCACTTGATCCTGCATGGCGGCGCATTTTTTGATCCACTCGATCTCCTCGGCGCTTTTGATCGCCTTGATCCGGTCCACCGCGTCGGTGGCATCGACAAAGGTCGCCTCACGGGCCAATTCCTTTAATTCCACGCCGAAGGTGTAATACCAGGTCGCGGGGGCCACCACGCCGACCGTTTTGTAACCGTTGGCCGCGATCTCGGCGGCGACAATCTGCGCGTCGTAGCCGCCGCAGTAGGCCGCAGTGACGAAACTGGGCGTGGTGAGACGTTTTCCGATTCCGTAATTGGGGTGAGTGATGCCGTCGGTCTTGACAACACCGCCGGAATTGCCCTGGTGCACCACGCTGATGAGCCCGTCGAGCGGGAAAATTACCGCGCGCGGATAAGCATGGGTGGCCGGCGAACCCGAGAACCAGCGCACGTAGCCGCCCAGAAAATCGTTCGAACATTGCATCACCAGCGCATCGATATTCATGGCGCGCATGTAATTGCGCACCGCTGTCCAACGCCGGTCGAGCTCCTCACCCGATATCGGATTGCACAAGCGTTCGTTCATGCGCGGATGTTTTTCCATGACGGCTGACATAATTATTCCCTTTTTAGAATTACATTGCGTCTATTAGGCGAGCAATACAAAGATATATGTAAGTGCCATTTGCATTAGTGGTCAATCAAGTTCCTCATCTCGCCAATGCGATTATCGAGAAAACATTTGAGATTCGGCCCGAAGATGTCGTAGACCTGTTCGTTGTAGACATCGCTCTGGCCTGCATGGTGCGGCGTAATAATGATATTGGGCTCGCGCCACAGCGGATTGTCCGCCGGCAGTGGTTCGACATCGAATACATCCAGGGCCGCTCCGGCTATTGTTTTTTCTCTTATAGCGGCCAGCAGATCCTGCTCATCGAGCACGCCACCGCGGGCGATGTTACACACAAATGCCGAGGGTTTCATCACATTGAAGACCTTGGCATTGACGATCTTATGGGTCTGTAATTCGTAGGGAAGCACGATCACCAGAAAATCCGCGTCTTTCGCGGCGCTTGCCAGCTCAGAGCGCTTCACCATTCGGTCAAAATTAGGCAGTTGCCGAGGCGTGGCGGTGACCCCCACCACCGTCATTCCCATGGCCTTGCAGCGCAGCGCAAGTTCCCCGCCGCTGGTACCAACGCCAAGAATCACCACAGTCTTGCCGAGCAAGCGGATTTGCAGAAACCGATCCCACTTCCCTGCCGCCTGGTTACGCAACATGCACGGCAGGTCGCGCGCCAGTGCGAGCATCTGCATCAAAGCCATTTCCGCCATCTGCGCGCCATGCATGCCGCGCGTTGAGGTCAACAGCATGTGCTTGCTAAAAGCCTTCAGGGGCGTGACCTTGTCAGTGCCGGTGGTGAAGGTCTGAATCCAACGCAGCTTGGTGGCCGGCTCCAGCAGTCCATCCCTGAATATCATGTTGCTGCCCATGGCCGCCAGCACGTCGGCGTAGACGATCTTGTCACCGACATCATCGGGGCACAAGGCCGTCAACACCTTGATGCCGGGGAAATCCGTTCGCAACCTGTCGCGGAAATATTCGGCATCGGGATCGATGACCAATACCGTTGTGTCGATAGCCAATCCTCACCCCTAAAACAAAGAACTTCGGCGCACGCCGGCGCCGAATGAAGAACTCCGGCGTGCACCGGAGCTGGCTTACGAACTCCTGCTTACCCGGGAGTTGTGAATGCCTCGAGTACGCGGTCGATTACTTGGGTGGATAGGGCATGACCACCAGCATCGATGCCGTGAGGTTGGTGCGGTTTTCCACCGCGCGCGCCTCGCCCGCCTCAAGATAGACGGAATCCATCGGCCCGAGCTTTGCCTCGCCCGCCTTGGTGATGACAGTGACTTCTCCGGAAACCACCACATAGACCTTCTCCAGAGGCGTGGCATCCATCTCCGCGCCACCGCCGGGAAGGAAGTGCGACAGGCCAACCCAGAAATTCTTGGCATCGGTTGCATCCCAACCCTGCAGGCGCAGCGGCACCATGTTGAAATGCTTGTTCGCCGGATAGGGTTTGGCGTCGCCGATTTTCATGACTTTCATGATTCAGACTCCTTCATTGAAGTTGATAAATTCGGGTTGAAAACGCGAAGGGAGCGCATTGAGCGCCCCTTCCGGTTATTTACCGCAGCTGCGGTCCTTGCCGCGACTGCCTCAGCGATCGATGCGGAACTTGCCCTTCGGATCGTTCATCGCCACGACACGGGTAATACAGCCATCGCCTTTGACCCAGCGCCACGGGAAGGCCGCAATCGTTACTCTCTTGCCGGTGACCTTGTCCATGTCGCCGCCCATGTTCTCGATGCCGCAGATTCCCGCTGAAAGAATAGCGCGGTGGCAGGGTTCCCAGAGCGGAAAATCCTTGATCACGTCGCGGCCGGTCTCGCGTTTGTACTCCTGATTCACGTCAGGCAGCAGACCATTGGGAGAGCCCGGACCATGCGGCCCAATGGCGGTTCCCAGGGGGTGGTCCAAAGCCTGAGTGTCGGTGCCGATCAGCTTCACCTGCTTCTCGACAAACCACTCACCAGCTTCCTTGTAGAAGCCCGGCGAATAGGCGTAATACATGCGGCTGTCCGAGTAGTGGTGGTGCCAGCCGGTGTTGACGAAAACGATGTCGCCCTTCTGAATCTTGGGACGAGCGTTCTCAAGATCCTTAGCCGTAATCACTTCCCATTTTTTCTTGGGGATGGAGACCACCACGCCGGTGCCGAAAAAACACTCAAGCGGCACTTCTTCCAGAAAGGGCGTGCCCTCAACCACATGCGCCGGCGCATCGATATGCGTGCCCGAATGCATCACCGTGGTGATGCGCTGGGTGAGTACGCCCGATCTCGCCATGGTGTGCAGGCGTTCGATCTTGACATCCTCGAAGTACGGCCAGCAGGGAACGCCAAGTCCCCAAGGATGCGAGAGTTCAGTGAATGTGAGCCCGGTGGTACCGAGGCCCGGCCATGTATAGCCGCGCGGCTTGGGCATGGATAATCTCCTTTGATTGTCGTCGTTGTGCTGAAGGGGGTAGTAATAATTTAAATACGAATTTAAATACGATTTTAAATGCGAATTTAAATGCGGCGATAATATGAATGCGACGGTAATTTGAATGCCGCTGATGCCAACTGCATCATGTTGATGCTAGGCGGTAATGCGCTTCGCTGTCAACCCGACGCTCGGAATTTCTGCCCGCATTTCAGGCTTGACGCAGCTCAAGCGCAGCTTATCTTACGCAGCTTATCTTTATAGAATCGAACCGAGATTCACTCAAACCCGGGGAGTAACACCATGGCCGACAAAGTCATCATCACCTGCGCCGTCACCGGCGCGATCCATACGCCAAGCATGTCGGAATACCTGCCGCTGACCCCCGACCAGATCGCCGAACAGGCAATTGAGGCGGCAGAAGCCGGTGCGGCGATACTCCACCTGCACGCGCGCGACCCCAAGGACGGCCGCCCCACGCCCGACCCGGCCGTGTTCAAGCAGTTCGTTCCCCGCATCGCCGCGGCCACCAATGCGGTGATCAATATCACCACCGGTGGCAGCACAAAAATGACCTTGGAGGATCGCCTTGCCTATCCGCTGATAGCCAAGCCCGAAATGTGCTCGCTCAACATGGGTTCGATGAATTTTTCCATTCACCCTGCCGCGCGCAAAATAAAAGACTGGAAGTACGAATGGGAAAAGCCCTATGTCGAAGGGACGGAGGACATCATCTTTCGCAACACCTTCCGCGACATCAAGCATGTGCTGCGGGTGCTGGGCGATGAGTGCGGCACCAAGTTCGAATTCGAGTGCTATGACCTGGGGCATCTGTACAACCTTGCTCACTTCCTCGACGAGGGCCTGGTGAAGCCGCCGATTTTTCTGCAATCCATCTACGGCATATTGGGAGGAATGGGCGCAGATCCGGAAAACCTCACCTACATCCGCACTACCGCCGATCGCCTGCTTGGCCGCGAAAACTATCGCTTTTCCATCCTCGGCGCGGGCCGCCACCAGATGTCCATGCTCACGGTAGGCGCGATCATGGGGGGCAATGTGCGAGTTGGATTGGAGGACAGCCTGTACCTGGGCAAGGGGCAGATGGCCAAGACCAACGCGGATCAGGTTCGCAAAATTCGTCGAATCCTGGAGGAGTTATCGTTCGAGATCGCCACCCCGGATGAGGCGCGCGAAATGCTGCAAATGAAGGGGGCGGACAAGACGAATTTTTAGCACCAATCTCTAGCGCGAGTATGAAATTACCAAATTCAGGTAGGATCGCCCCATGATTCTCACTCTCGGCCACACCAAGGGCGGCGTCGGTAAGAGCACGCTGGCGTTGAATATCGCCATCGAGCGCCTTCGCGCCGGATCGGACACTCTGATCGTCGATGGCGATCCGAAGCAAACCAGCATCAGCAAGGCAATCGCCATCCGCGCCGAGGCCGGCCTGGGGCCGGACGTGCCCTGTATCGTGCTCGATGACGCCAGATCTCTGCGCCATCAGGTCGGGTTGCAGAAATCGAAGTACCAAGACATCGTGATCGACGTGGGCGGCAAGGACTCGAACGCGCTGCGCGCCGCGCTGACGGTCACCGATGCCCTGTTGCTGCCTATCGGCGCCGAATCAGTGGAAATCTGGGCCATAGACGATATTCTCGAACTGGTGGCCGAGGCGCGCAGCATTCACGATTTTCGCGTACACGCGGTTTTGAACCGGGCAAAATCCGCCGGGACTGACAACACCGACACCATCGCGGTAATTCGCGAATACCCCGATATTGAACTGGTTCCCGGCGCCATCGGCAATCGCGCCGTATTCAGCAGCGCTTTTGGCCGTGGCATGAGCGTCGCCGAATATAAGCCTCGCAATCCGAAGGCGGTAGCCGAACTCAAGGGCTTGATGCAGGCGCTATACGGCGATTGACGACAAAGGACTCAACATGGCGATCACACGCGCAAAAAAACCCGAATCCACAACACCAAAGGTCACTGCAAGCCCGCGGGCGCGAGTGACCCCCGAGGAGTTCATCGCGGCCGCAGAAGATCTTGACACACAACCGCAGTTGGCTCACAAGCAATTGCCTACGGTTTTCGGCCCCCACCAAGAGCCCGCCCTAGCGCTGGTCAAAAGCTACCTTCCATGGGCCATGAGCGCAGCCGCAGTGCCACTGCCTGGCATCGACCTTGCGATCCTCAATGGCATTCAGGTGCGCATGTTGAGCAAACTCTGCGAAGAATACGGCCTGGCTTTCAATGAAAAGACTGCCTGGTCGATGGCCTCGGCATTGATGGCCTCGGTGGCGCAAAACACCTCGAGCGGCGGCGTCGTCTTCCTGCTCAAATTCATTCCTGGAATCGGCGTCGCGCTTGGCATGATGGCGCTGCCTCCCATCGCCGCAGCCAGCACCTTTGCCTTGGGAATGGCATTCATCGAGCATTTCGAAGCCGGAGGCAGCTTTATGGATTTCGATTCCGAGAAGCTCCGAATTCGGTTCCAGGAGGAATTTGAGAAAGTGCAACTGAGCATTCGACTGCCAGGCGTTCTAGGATGGCAGGGTTCAAGCCCTACACGCACTATCTAGTGCGCTGCGTCGCGCCGCCTGCGCCTAGAGGGGATGAAATAACGAAGGCGCACTTACGGACTAAGTGTTGACGGTTCTGGCGAAGAACCAGGGTTTAAATACATCCTGCTAATTTGCAACGTTGCGCCTTTTGCAACTTTACAAATTAGTGGGAAAGCCGGCCTCAATGACACCCTGTCTGGTTCCGGCTCCGCCGGCTTAGGATAGCGAAGCCGGAGGAGCCGCACGACCAGCGAAACCGCACGACCAGCGAAGCTGCACGACACCGGCAGCTAATGCGCCACGATATTGATCATGTCCTGCATTCGCCCCTCTACGAAGCATTGCAGATTTTTCTGAATTGTCGGCACCGTGAGCGTGTGGTAATCATCGCTGCCACCGGAGATGCGCGGCGTGATCATGATGCGCTCCTCGCGCCAGAAAGGGTGATCGGGCGGCAGGGGTTCGACACGGAATACATCCAGGCCTGCTCCACCAATGCGGCCCTCGCGCACCGCGGCGAGAATCGCATCCTCATCGCACACGCCGCCGCGCGAAATATTGACAAGTATGCCAGTCGGTTTCATGGCGTCGATTACCGCCTTGCTGACCAGTTTGTCGTTCTCGGGCGTGTAGGGGGCGAGAACAATAAGAAAATCGGCCAGCCTGGCCGCGTCCACCAGCTCTTCACGACACATCATGCGATCAAAACCCGGCACCTCGCGCGGCGCGCTGGTGACCCCGATTACCTTCATACCGAAGGCCTTGCAGCGCGGCGCGAGCTCGGTAGAGATCAATCCGACGCCGACGATCACCACGGTTTTCTCGCACAAACGCGGTTGCGGCACGCGCACATAAATCGCGTTCTCCTGATTTTTAAGTATTTGCCGATAGTTTCGGGACAGATTCAACATATGCATGAAGGCCATCTCGGACAACTGCGGGCCGTGAATGCCGCGCATGGAGGTCACCAACACCTCGGGGCGCAATGAAGGCAATAAAACAATCTGATCGACGCCCGTGGTGAAAGCCTGTATCCATTTGAGTCTGGCGGCCTTGGCCACCAATTCGTCGTGAAAGTGATGGCCCATGGCAAGAATCACATCCGCGTTGGCCACATGCGCTTCGGCCGCATGCGCGTCGGGAAAAACATGCACCTCGATCCCCGGATATTTATCCACGAATTGAGATCGATACCATTCGACTTTGGGATCAATAATGAGTGCGGTCCTGGTTTGAGACATTGATTGCGGCTCCGGTAATTCTGATTGACGGGATTGTGATTGGCCGGACGTGGCGTGAAGGCGCAGTGATACACTAAATAACAGTCCCTGTGCAACACCTGCCCGTCGCCTTCCTGTCAAGCTTTCACCCTGTCTATAAGACTGTCTTTCAGCCGTGTCAGACTAGGGGCACCCTCAGTCATCAGAGCCCGCCGCCATCGCCACATCCGAGAAAGATTCCGCCGACGATCTGCGCACCCGGCACGGCACGCGCTATAAATGGCTGCTGCTCGTGACCGTCATGGCGGGCAGCATGTCCTCGTTCATGGCCTCCACCATTGCCAGCGTCGCGGTGCCGGATATCACCCAGCATTTCGGCATCGGCCTGGATAGCGCACAGTGGGTGGCCTCGGCCTTCATGCTGGCCTCCCTGCCGGCGCACCTCTTGACTCCGTGGTTGCTGGCGCGTTTCGGTCTGCGGCACACCTTTGGCGTGGCAGTTCTGGTGTTGATGTGCGGCGGCATCGGCGCCGCGTTTTCGCCAAGCTTCACGCTGCTGATTGCCATGCGGGTAATCGAGGGCGCAGCCGCTGGCATCCTGCAACCGCTTCCCAATATCGTTATTGCGCGCGCCTTCGGGCCCGAGGAACAAGGGCGCGCAATGGGAATGTACGGTTTCGGCGCGGTACTCGCGCCGACTTCGGCGCCGACCATCGGCGGCTACATGATCGAGTGGTTCGGCTGGCGTTCAATCTTTCTTGCCTCCGCGCCCTTGGTGTTGATCGCCTGGTTCATGGCACGCCGCTTTCTGCCGGTGAGCTCGGCTTTCATGCAGGGCAAGCCGCTCGATTGGATGGGATTAACTTTAATCTCGCTTGCCATCGTTTGCCTGTTAAACGGCCTGGCCTGGTTCTCTCACCCAGGCAGCAGCTTGCCCGCCTGGCTGTTGCTGTCAGCCGCATTGGTGCTGGTCGCGGGCTTTGCGCTCTACCAGTTGCGCAAATCCGATCCGCTACTGCAGATCCGCCTGTTCGCGCGCCGCCAGTTTTTATTCGGCGCCATCGTATCCTTCATGTTCGGCTTCAGCATATTCGGCGTTACCTATCTCCTGCCGGTATTTCTGCAACTGGCACTCGACTACTCGCCCTCGCATTCGGGCCTGGTGATCCTGCCGGCGGGCATCGCGCTGGCCATCTGCATGCCCATCGGCGGGCGAATGGCCGACAAATTGCCCGCCCGCCCATTGGTGATCGCAGGCAGCCTGCTATTCGCCGCATCCACGCTCCTGACCGCGGCGCTCGATCGCGATTCGTCCTATTGGACCATCGTCGCCTGGGCCATCATCGGGCGAGTGGGATTTTCCCTGTTGCATCCGGCATTGTTGCTGGGCAGCACGCGCGGCCTGCCCCGACCCGAAATGCCGCAGGCGCTGACCCTGTCGATTTTTCTGCGCCATTTAGGCGGCGCGGTGGGAGTTAGCACCACCGGCATTTTCGTCGACTGGCGATTGGCAGCGCATGGCATCTCGAAGACCGTGGTCGGCGGCGACCCGGCCGGAATTCTCGCGGCGTTCGGGGAATGTTTTTTGTTTCTTGCCACGGTCACACTGGTCTCGGTGATCGTGGCGTGGTTCATGAAAGCACGTCCCGCCGAACCTCCCGTCACGCCTTGATTCGGGGAAAAATATCTCAAAACACTGTCGCTCGCCTTCTACGCGATCATGGGAGGCGATCATCGGAGTTGATCACCGGCATACTCAGATTCGACTGGCCGCGCACAGAACCGGGAATCACCGATGCATCCAATACGCATTTCCCAGCCACAGAAATTGTCGAGACGCTCATAATTCATGACAAAAACATGCCTCTTAAGAGGCTGCCATGTTTTTGGGAATCATCAATACAGCAGAGCAAGGAGGGGAAATTATTCCCTCGCGTCGTGCCTCTCCAGGGTGTGATGCCAACCGAGCAATTTTTCGTCGGCCGTCAGCAGCACGGCATTATTCAGAATCGCGCTGGCCACAATAAACCGGTCGGCAGGATCGTCGGGCAAACCGTCCAGGTCCAACGCACGAACGGCGATCGCGCCATCCAGGGCGATTTCTCGCACGCCCGCCGCAAGCACGTCGTTTCGCCAGATCCTTGCGGGTGAGGGAAGTTTCAGGCGGCGACGCGAGTGCAGCATGCCCGCCTCCCAGAACGAAATCGCCGCTACCGCTACTTCTCCCACGGCCCAATGCCGTTCGATCAAAGCGCGCGACTTGCGTCCCAGCTTGCGTTCGTCCCTGAGCGCCCACAGCAAAACATGGGTGTCGAGCAGGATCACTTCATCGCATTCCAGAGACCGGCGCCCACGGGTGAAACAATGTCGCCATTTATAGCGATGCCGCCCTTTTGCAGACCGATGAGCGATTTGGCCCGTGGCGGACGGTGCGGATGAAGCTCGGCCACTGGCCGGCCATTCTTGGTGACGACGATGGCTTTCCCGGTGCGCGCCACCTCATCCATCAACGCGAGGCATTTTGCCTTGAATTCGGAGGCCTGAATGGAGAACATGGACTATCCTCTAAAATGACCATTATTATGACCATGGTTGAAAAACCGGTCAATATCCATGATCTTTCCACAATGCATTTTTTCGCGACCGACCGTGAGCGCGATATTAGCCAGATCGCCCTCCGCATCGAAAGGCACTTTATGTTTTAGCGGCGATAGCTGAGCGCATCCACAACGCGCGCTCACTCCGGCCGGATATTCCCCGCCTTGATGATATTGCGCCACATCCCGAACTCAGCCTTCATTAGAGCGGCAAATTGCTCGCCGCTGGCCGGCGCAGGTTGCACATTGCGGCGGAGCATGTCCTCGCGGAACGCGGGGTCGGCCAGAATTCGGGAAATGTCTGTCGCGAGACGGGCGACGATCTCCCCGCGCGTGCCCGCGGGTACCAGCATGCCTAACCATTGCAGCGGATCGAATTCCTTAATGCCTTGCTCACCCGATGAAGACAAATCCGGCAGGAACGGCGAACGCCGCTGACCTGCCGCGCCAATCAGTTTGATCTTGCCGGCCTTCACGTGGCTTACCACCAGTTCCAGCGAGGTAATCAAAAAGGACACATCGCCGGTGACCAGTCCCAGCACGCCCGCGCCAACGCTTTTGTGCGGTATGTGGGTGAGGTCCGCGCCGGTCGACATTTTGAACCACTCGTTCACCAGGTGCCCATAGGTGCCTATGCCGGGCGAGGCGTAATTGAGCTTGCCGGGATACGCCTTTGAATACGCAATCAGCTCCGCCACGTTGGTCGCGGCAATCGAGGGATGAATCGCGATCGCGGAATAGCTGTGCGACATCTGCATCACCGGGATGAAATCGCGCAAGGGATCGTAGGGCGTGGGCCGGATCGCCGAAAGAATGAGAAAGGAATTGTTCGCCGAGGTCAGCGTGTAGCCATCAGGCGCTGCCCTGGCGACAAGCTCAAACCCGATAATCCCGCCCGCGCCACCGCGGTTTTCCATCACCACGGGTTTACCCAGACGCTCGGCGAGCCTGGCGCCCACTTGGCGCGATTGCAGGTCCACGGTCGACCCCGCGGAATACGCCAGCACCCAACGGATAAATTTGTTGGGGTAGACATCCTGCCCGCGCGCCGTGCCTGCCGCGATTGCCCCCATCAATAAACCTGCGATCAATCGTGTCAATACTGGCAATATTGTTCTCATCGCTCCCCCATCGCAGGTAAGTACTGAAAGGCAAAACGATCCAAAGCGAGGCCCGCATCGTCGCCACCTTGTCTTTCGAATTTTTGACCTGCCATACCCATAGCGTTTATTCTGCCGGGTCAGCGGAAACCTTGTGGGCTGTTCATTGCGTCCCGTGGAATTCCCATAAACTATCAGTAACGCCTAATCTTGTGTTTTTCTTCTGCACCCCTAACCGAATGCTCGAACCAGTAACCCGGAGCCTTAAATTATGAGCGATTTGCCATTTCGTGCCGACCATGTCGGCAGCCTGTTGCGTCCCGCCGAACTGGCGCAGGCTCGCGTTAAAGCCAAGCGCGGCGAACTCAGTGCCGAGACCTTGCGTGAGGTGCAGGATCGCTGCATCCGCGATGCGGTGGCCAGACAAGAGGCCACCGGTATTCAGGCCATCACCGATGGCGAATTCCGCCGCGACTGGTGGCATGTGGATTTTCTTTCGGGCCTTGATGGCGTGGAAACTAAAAGCGATCCCGGCATTGCGGCATTTCAGGGCATCGCCAACGAGGATATGCCGCCGATCATGTTCGTGGCACGAAAACTCAAACGCACTAAACCGATATTTGTCGAGCACTTCAAGTTCTTGAAGTCGATCGCGAAACACACGCCAAAAATGACCATACCCGCCCCCGCCATGCTGCACCATCGCGGCGGCAGAAATTCGGTCAGCACCGAGGCCTATCCGGACATCGAAGAACTCTGGCAGGACGTGGGGCGAGCATACAGCGAGGAAATCCACGATCTGCACGCGGCTGGCTGCCGTTATTTGCAGATCGATGACACCAGTTACTCGATGCTGTGCGACAGCGACTTTCAGGAAATGACGCGCAAGCGCGGCGATGATCCGGCAAAGCTGGTTCACACCTATGCCGCCGCCATCAACCGCGCCATTGCCGACCGCCCGGCCGGCATGGCGATCACCATGCACACCTGCCGCGGCAATTTCATGAGCTCCTGGGTGGCCTCAGGCAGTTATGACGCGGTGGCCGAAGCGGTATTCAACGAAATCAAGGTCGACGGATTTTTCCTTGAATACGATTCGGATCGCGCCGGAGGATTCGAGCCCTTGCGCTTCATGCCTAAAACCAAGCGTGTGGTGCTGGGCTTGGTGAGCAGCAAGTTGCCTGAATTGGAATCGAAAGACGCCTTGAAACGCCGTATCGACGAGGCCTCGCGCTTCGTGCCATTGGAAAATCTCTGTCTTTCGCCGCAATGCGGATTCGCCTCCACCCATCACGGCAACAAACTCAGCGCCGATCAACAGTGGAAAAAGCTTGAACTCGTGGTCGAGGTGGCGCGCGAAGTCTGGGGTGATAAGTAAGGCCAAGGTGGCGCGCGAAGTCTGGGGTGATAAGTAAAAATAGAAGCGAATCGATCGTAAAATTATCTGGAGGGAAAATGATCAAATCGGATATCGCCGCCATCCTGGGCGCAGTGGTACTTGTCGTCGCAGCCGCACCAACCTATGCGCAAAGTTACCCGGCTAAACCGGTGCGCCTGGTGGTCCCGTTTCTCGCCGGTGGCAATACCGATCGAATCACACGCGCGCTTGCCGACTCCCTCACCAAAACCTTCAACCAGCAATTCATCGTCGATAACCGGCCGGGCGCGGGCGGAGCAATCGGCGCCGAGGCGGTGGCAAAATCGCCTCCCGACGGACTGACACTGCTGGTGTGCGCGGTGGGGTTCGTCATCACCCCGCACCTGCAGAAAGTCGGCTACGACCCCTTCAAAGAATTCATTCCCATCTCAAATATAGCTAGCAATTCATCGGTTCTTACCGTAAACACTAATGTTCCTGTAAAGAATCTTCGAGATTTCATCGATTACGCCAAAGGAAATCCCGGCAAGATCACCTACGGTTCCGCGGGCAATGGATCGTTTTCGCACATCACCACCGAGTTGTTCGCGATGCGCGCCGGATTGAAACTCACGCATGTACCCTACAAAGGCGGACCTCAGGCCACAGCCGACTTGGTGAGCGGCCAGTTGAATGCCTATTTCGGCAACGCACCCGATGTGGTGCCACATTCCAAGACCGGACGGGTGCTGCTGATTGCGGTATCCAGCGCCAGGCGCGACAAGGCTTTGCCGGATTTGCCCGCAATCAGCGAGAGTTACGCTGGGTTCGCCGCGGTCGGCTGGAACGCCATGCTCGCCCCGGTAGGGACAACCCGCGAAATCGTCGATCGCCTTTCTGCGGAAGTGCAAAAGGCGGTTCGTGATCCGGCGATGATTATTCGATTGGAGCAAATGGCAGTGGACGCGGTGGGTTCAACACCGCAGGAACTGGCCGAGACCCTGCGCGCCGATTACAAGATTTATGGCGACGTGGTGAAGGCCGCCGGACTGGCGGGCGGCTGAAAATCGAGTCAGCGCAGGATTATTTAATGTGACTCTGCCCCACTTTTCAGGTGGGTGGGGTTTCGCTGGGCCGTATGCCAATAGCCTTGAATATACGCGCGGCATTGGCCTTGTCAGCCTTGAGAAACGCGGCGAATTCCGTGGGTGTATTGCCAACCGGTATTAGCGCCTGGGTCTTGAGCAGTTCTTTCATGCGTTCGCTATGCACCGCCTTGCTGAATTCAGCGGCCAGGCGCTCAACCACCGGCATCGGTGTTTTCGCCGGCGCCCACAACGCGAAATAACTATTCAATCCGGGGTCGCTGTTGAATTCGCCCAGGCTGGGCGTATCGGGCACGTAAGGCGAACGCCGGGTGCCGGCAACCGCAAGGAGCCTGAGTTTTCCTGCCTTGACGTTCGGTCCTACCAGACCAATGGCGCTGTAAGTAAGATGCACTTGTCCCGCGACGATGGCGGGCAAAGAGGGCCCCGCGCCCTTGTACGGCACAGGCGTGATGTTCACGCCGTTCGAATGATTGATCCAACCGAGAAAAATTCCCGGAACGCTTCCCGAACCCCAGGTGGCGAAGTTGAGCGCGCCCGGGTTCGCACGGGCGTAGGTGATGACATCGGCGAAGGTGCTACCCGGCGCCGAAGGGTGGGCGACGATCACACCGCCCACGCCCGTCACCAGATTGGTCACGGGAACGAAATCGTTCTCCGCGTCAAAGGGTAATTTAGAAAACAGTAAGGGGTTATAGACCAGCGACTCGGGCGTGGTGATGCAAACGGTATAACCATCGGGCGGCGACTTGGCGCAGGCGTGAAAACCGATCAAGGTGCCCGCTCCCGGACGATACTCGACCACCACTGGCTGACCGGTCGATTCAGTCACAGACTGCCCGGTATTGCGCGAGATCAGGTCGGTCAGGCCGCCGGGTGAGGTGGAGACGATGATCCTGATCGGCTTGCTAGGAAAAGCCTGCGCCACCGAATGCCCCGCAATCCCCGTCAACGCCGTACCTGCCGCGAGCAATAACATGCGCTTAGCCTTGCAACCGAAGCTTAGGCTTACCGCTTCATGCATCACTTCACTCCGGTTTCAAGCCGACCGCATTGGCAATTTTCTGCCCCTGCTCCAGATCGCCGCGAACGATCGCGCCCAGTTCGGCGGGAGTGCTGGCAAGCGAAGTAGTGAACTGCTGATCGAACGCCTCGGTCACCGCCGCAGATTTGAGTGCTGCGTTCACCTCGACATTAAGCCGGTTGACAACGCCAGCCTGCATGCCCGCCGGACCGAACATGGCGATCCACCCTGGAATGCGCTTGAAGCCCGGGATCGTTTCCGCGACCGCCGGGATGTTGGGCATGCGCGAACTGCGCTGCGCGGAGGTCAGGGCAAGGATTTTCACCTTGCTGACGTTGCCGCCCAGGTTGCCATAGCTCGGGAAAGCCACATCCACCTCCCCCCCAATGATGGCCATAGCCGCAGGCCCGGTCCCCTTGTAGGGCACATGCAGCATGTCAACGCCCGCCATCAGCTTCAAGGCCTCGCCCTGAAAATGGAACGCCGACCCTATCCCGGAACTGGCATAGGTCAGCTTGCCGGGAAATTTCTTCGCCATATCGAGCAACTCCTTGACCGAATCCACCGGCAGCGCCGTCCGCACCGCCAATGCCTGGATGGATTCGTACATGTTGCCCACCGGGGTGAAATCCTTCACCGGATGGAAAGGCACGTTCTTGGACAAAATCACGCTGGTGATCAGCGTGCTCGACGCGGTCACCAGCAGGGTGTAGCCATCCGGCGCCGCGCGCGCCACCACATCGGCGCCGATGATGCCGTTCGCCCCCGCGCGGTTCTCAAGAATCACCGGCTGGCCGATAATTTTTGACATCTCGGTGAGAACAACGCGCGCCAGAACGTCCACACCGCCGGGCGGATAGGGAACAATTACGCGGATCGGCTTTGTCGGGAAAGACTGTGCCGCTGCAACCCCTGCGACAAAGAGGAGGGCAATCACTGACACCAGTTGATGAATTCGCTTCATGTTGAACTCCTTGAGGCCTCGAGCATAGCGTACAATTTGCAAACGCGACCATAAAGGCGCCCCAGTGGCGACTCTACCGCCCCCCACGCGCCTCCATCCATTGGTGTGCGTTGATGCAGACATTACACTTGCTGGCTATACCAATGCTGGCTTTAACGACCCTGGCTTTAACGCCGGCACCTTTCAGGAATAAACCATGGCTGGAGAAATTAAAAAAACACCGGTACTCATCGCCGGCGGAGGACCCGTGGGTCTGGCCGTCGCGGGCGATCTGGGCTGGCGCGGCATCCCCTGCATCATGGTGGAAAAAAGCGATGGCAAGGGCACGCAACCCAAGATGGACCTGCTGGGCGTTCGCACCATGGAGTTCTGTCGCCGCTGGGGCATTGTCGATTGGGTGGAGAACGCCGGCTACCAGCGCGATCACCAACAGGACTGCGTCTGGCTCTCTGCACTATCCGGCGGCTACGAGTTTGGCCGCGAATGCTTTCCACTTCCCTGCGACGAGGTCTGCCCGCCGCAAAGTCCACAACACCGCGAGCGCCAACCGCAGAATTTTTTCGACCCGGTGATTGCGCGATTCGCCAGGCAATTCCCGCATGTGGATGTGCGCTACCACACCGAGTTGCTGGGTTTCAAGGAACACGCCGATGGCGTGCGCGCCGAAGTTCGCAATACGCAGTCCGGAGAAACCTCCACCATAGCTGCTTCCTACCTCGCCGGCTGCGACGGTGGCGGCAGCGTGGTACGCGCTCAGCTGGGCGTGAGTCTGCCTGACAGCGCAGTGCTCACCTACACCACCAACGCAATTTTCCGATGCGCCAACCTATGGGAACTGGTGGATAAGAAGCCCGGCTATCGCTTCATTTTCATCGGCCCGGAGGGCACCTGGGCGACCATCGTCGCCATCAACGGCCGCGACGAATACCGCTTTTCATTCGTTGGCGACGGCAACAAGCGCGCCTTGACCGAGCCTGAGCTGCGCGAGGCCATCATCCGCGCGGTCGGTCGGCCGTTCGAGTTCGAGATTCTGTCCACCATGCCCTGGATACGCCGTGAGTACGTCGCCGACTCTTATGGAACAGACCGCGTGTTCCTGGTTGGGGATGCCGCGCACCTCAATTCCCCCACCGGTGCGTTCGGGATGAACACCGGCATGCAGGATGCGGTGGATATCGGCTGGAAACTGGAGGCAGCGATACGCGGCTGGGCAGGGCCGAAACTGCTTGGCTCCTATGAAGCCGAGCGCCGTCCGGTGGCATTGCGAAACGTCAAGGAGGCAACGGCGAATCTGGAGCGCATGATGTCCACGCGCAAGAAAAAGCCGCCGAAGGAAATCTTTGAGAGCGGCCCGCAAGCGCAGAAAACTCGTGAAATATTCGGTGCCGAGTACACCGAAATGATGCGCCAGGAATGGTTCACCTTAGGCATTCATTTGGGCTATGTCTACGAGGATTCACCCGTCATCGCGCCCGACGGCACGCCTCCACCGCCCGATGAAGTCATGAGCTATACGCAGACCGCGCGCCCCGGTTCGCGCGCGCCGCATGTGTGGCTGGCGCCGGAAAAATCAACGCTCGACTTATTCGGCAAGGATTTCGTGCTGCTGCGATTCTCAAAGGACACCGACGCGCAACCGCTGCTCACCGCGGCCAGCGCCAAGGGTGTGCCGCTGCGCGTCGAGGATATCGACAATGCCGATGCGGCTCTGCTCTACGAGCGAAAACTGGTGTTGGTGCGCCCCGACGGGCATGTTGCATGGCGCGGTGATGCCGCGCCCCAGGATAGTTCCGCTGTGATCGACAGGATTCGCGGCGCCTGATATCTTTGACCGAAGAACAAGCACTGGAGGGCCTCTCCGTGCCTTTTCACTCCTTCATTCTCGCGCCGGCAACATGAAGTTATCTGTTTAGTCGGATGGCATCTGAACCGGCTCGATCCGGCCGCGTATCTGCGGTGAAACGGCGCCACCCTACTGCCCATCGAGGTAAATCCAGGAACGCTTTATGCGATCGGCCTTCTGGAACGCATCGATCCTGTCGCTCATTGCCAGGGTCATGCTGATTTCGTCCAGGCCTTCGAGCAGGGCGCGCTTTTGCAGGGGATCGTAATCGAAGGCAATCTCATCGCCATCGGCGCACCGGATGAGTTGTCGGGCAAGGTCCACGCTAAGATTTGCACCCGAAGCTTGCGCCAGAAAAAGCTCCCCAAGGCGCGCAACGGTTTCAAGCGGCAGACGAATGGTGGCAATGCCGTTTTGATAACAGTTGCCTGCAAATATCTCGCCGAAAGAAGGCGCGATGATGCAGCGTATGCCCAGCCCTTCGAGCGCGCGCACCGCGGTCTCGCGCGAGCTGCCACAACCAAAATTCGGACCACCAAGGATGATCCGGGCGCCGCGAAACGGCTCGCGATTGAACACGAAGGCCGGGTTTTCCTCGCTGCGGGATACATCGGCGTCGACACGGAGATAGCGCGCCGCCTCAAAGGCATAAAACCCCAGATCTTCACGCTTCACATACACGCAGCGCTCGGCGCGAATAATGAAATCGGTGTCGATGTTCGCCTCAAGCATGGGCGCTGCAACAGAATCAAGAATGGTGAATTTGCGCATGATAGTGTTCACTGCTTGCCTAGGAATTTTCGCCTTGGATGAATCGCCGCACATCGGCAATTTCACCCGCGATTGCCGCGGCCGCCGCCATCGCCGGACTGGCAAGATGGGTGCGTGCCCCGGGGCCTTGCCGTCCGACAAAATTCCGGTTCGAGGTCGATACGCAACGCGCACCCGGCTCAACTACATCGCCATTAGCAGACAGGCACATGGAACATCCGGGTTCTCGCCATTCAAAGCCGGCATCGAGAAATACCCGGTCAAGCCCTTTGGCCTCGGCATCACGTTTGACCATTTGCGAACCTGGCACCACCCAGGCACGCACATGCGAGGCCACCTTTCGGCCTTTGGCAACTGCGGCTGCCGCCTGCAGATCGGGCAGCCGCGAATTGGTACATGAGCCGATAAACACCCGGTCTATGCGTGTGCCGGCGATTCCCTGACCGGCGAGCAAGCCCATGTAATCGAGCGCCTTTTCCTGTGCAATCCGCTGCTCGGGGTTTTGCGCCTTAGCGGGATCGGGAACCATCCCATCCACCGCAATCACCTGCTCAGGGCTCACACCCCAGGTCACTTGCGGCGCGATTCTGGCGCAATCAATCTCCACCTCGGCGTCGAACTGCGCGTCCGCGTCACTGTAGAGTTCGCGCCACTGCGCCAGCGCCGCGTCCCACAGCGCGCCCTTGGGCGAATACGGACGACCACGCAAGTATGAGAAAACCTTTTCATCCGGCGCGACCAAGCCTATTCGCGCGCCAAACTCAATGCTCAGATTACAGATCGTCATTCTGGCCTCAGGCGACAAGGCGTTCACCGCCTCGCCGACATACTCCACCGCATAACCGGTTCCCGCCGCCGCGCCGATCTGGCCGATCAAGGCAAGAATCATGTCCTTTGCCTCCACGCCCAATCCTATTGCGCCCTGGTAGCGCACGCGCATGGTTTTGGGCCGGCGTTGAATGATGGTTTGCGTGGCAAGCACATGTTTTAGTTCAGAGCCACCCATGCCGAAGGCGATCGCGCCAAGCGCTCCATGGGTGCAGGTGTGGCTATCGGCGCAGACAATCAAAGCTCCCGGCAGCGTCAGGCCTTGTTCCGGCCCGACCACATGCACGATGCCCTGGCCCGTGTCGTTGACATCGAACAAACGGATGCCCGCAGCACGCGTCTCGCGCCGAAAGCTGTCCAGTGTCGCGTTGATTCCCGCATCAGGCCCGCCGCTTCGCCCAGGCTGCGTGGATACCAGGTGATCGGCGGTGGCAAAGGTAAGCTCAGGATTGCGAATCTTGAAACCACCGCCGGAAATTTCATTCAGGGCACGAGCACCGCCCAGATCGAGCAGATAGTGCCTATCCACGTGCAGCAATTGCATGTCACCTCCCAAGTCGGCTACGACATGGGGGTTCCATATTTTCTCGAACAGTGTCTGTGCAGGCATTGCTTCTAATAAGTATCAGAGCGGTCTGATCAAATCAAACTGCCCAGCAATGAAAAACGGATCGCCTCTTTCGAGGCAGATCCGATTGATGTTTGCCTTGGAACGCTGAAGAAACGATCAAGTCCCTTCGTTGGGATCGTGGTACATCGCGCCAACAATCGTGGTGGTACCCGGCTTGCCGGCGGCAAGGTGATAGCGACCGTCCCGGTCGCGCCCTAACTTGCCCTTCTGGCGAAGTTCATC
>CAMDFL010000065.1 GCA_945897475.1 Bordetella parapertussis | reverse complement strand
AGGGGTCTTTTTGCATAGAACCATTGTGCGGCGCATCAGCCGCACACAGATGCGCCTCGCCTATGGCCTGGTGCCAGTCGGAAATGGCCACGCAGCAATCGGACTGACAGCGGTTTTTACCGCCGGGGTCACCGCGCTGCTTTGCGTCTGTACCAGGGTCAACGCAGTGACTGACTTGGCGGCAGGTTTAGCTTTTTTAACCGATTCTGGCGCCATTGGCTTTGCCGCGACTGCCTTTCGTGCCACTGGCTTTGCTGCGACTGCCTTTCGTGCCACTGGCTTTGCTGCAACTGCCTTTCGTGCCACTGGCTTTGTTGCAACTGCCTTTCGTGCCACTGGCTTTGTTGCAACTGCCTTTCGTGCCACCGGCTTTGCTGCAACTGCCTTTCGTGCCACCGGCTTTGCTGCAACTGCCTTTCGTGCCACTGGCTTTGTTGCGACTGCCTTTCGTGCGGCGGCCTTAGGTAACGGTTTTTTTGCCGCGGGCTTGCCAGTCAGCTTTTTCTTCGCTGGTTTCTGCTTTGCCACGTGCAGTATCTTTTTTCCGATCTTCGCAGTTTTCTTTACCAACTTCTTTGCCTTTTTCTTGGTAGCCATAATCAACTTCTCCTTCAATATCTAAAAAAAATCGTGGTTTGCCCACGTCAATCGTGCCCATTTCAATGAATTGCGCACACAGGCGAGTTCTGGTGGCGACTTACCCCTCCTACTCCCAGGAAAGTGCCCCACCTGTTTGATACTCAATCACACGCGTCTCGAAGAAATTGCGCTCCTTCTTCAAGTCAGTCATTTCGCTCATCCATGGAAATGGGTTACTTGCACCTGGATAAAGAATTTCGACGCCAATCTGCTGGCAACGCCGATTGGCGATAAATCGAAGGTACTCTTTGAACATCGGCGCGTTCAAGCCCAATACCCCTCGCGGCATCGTGTCCTCCGCGTAGCGATACTCAAGCTCCACCGCCTTCTTCACCAATTCTTGAATGCCTTCGCGGAACTCCGCCGTCCAAAGATGCGGATTTTCCATCTTGATCTGATTGATGAGATCAATTCCAAAATTGCAGTGCATCGACTCATCGCGCAAGATGTACTGATACTGTTCGGCAGCACCGGTCATTTTGTTTTGCCGCCCCAAGGCAAGAATCTGTGCGAATCCGACGTAAAAAAACAGTCCTTCCATCAAACAGGCAAACACAATCAGGCTGCGCAGAAGTTTTTGATCATTCTCAAGCGTACCTGTCTTGAAATGCGGATCGGTCAGAATGTCAATGAACGGAATGAGAAACTCGTCCTTATCCCGGATACTTGCAATCTCCTGATAGGCATTGAAGATCTCGCCTTCGTCAAGGCCAAGGCTTTCCACGATGTACTGATAGGCGTGCGTGTGGATCGCCTCCTCAAACGCCTGGCGTAACAGGTATTGCCGGCATTCAGGCGCGGTGATGTGGCGGTAGGTGCCCAGCACAATATTATTTGCCGCCAGTGAATCCGCGGTCACGAAAAACCCCAGGTTTCGCGTAACCAGACGCCGCTCGTCCTCGGTCAGTCCGTTGGGGTCTTTCCACAGGGCGATATCCCTGCTCATACTGACTTCCTGGGGCATCCAGTGATTTGCACAGGCCGCCAGATACTTGTCCCACGCCCAATTGTATTTAAACGGTACCAGTTGATTGACATCGGTGCCGCCGTTTATGACACGCTTGTCGTCAACACGGATTCTTCGCAGGGCCGATGGCGTTGCTACCCGCGCCTTGTCTCCAAGTACCGACGCCGGAGAGGAAGGCATGAACCCCTGCCCTGGCGGCAATCCAAACACCGGGACCTTGGCCGCTGCGGAGTCGTCATCGAATGAAAGCATATTTTCTCCTCGCTCGCCGATTATTGGTTTTATTTAAATCGCATTCATCGCATTCGCCGGTCTGCGTTGGTCGCGATTTCACTGACATGACTCGCACTCGGGATCGTCAATGGCGCAAAATTTCGGCGGCTCAGGCTCTACGGCGCCTCGCGGTCCCGATGCGCCTTCGGTCGAAACCGAGTTGAGTTGCCCGGACGTCACCGTAGACTTCTCGGCATGCGTGGCGCCCAGAGCACGCAGGTAATACGTGGTTTTCAAGCCACGCAACCAGGCGAGCTTGTAGGTATCGTCCAGCTTCTTTCCCGACGCGTTGGCGATGTAGATATTTAGGGAAAGCGACTGGTCGATCCATTTCTGCCGCCGAGCCGCGCATTCGACCAGCCACGATGGCTCAACCTCGAACGCGGTCGCGTACAGGCGCCGCAATTCCGCGGGTATGCGGTCGATACGCGCCAGGTTGCCATCGAAATATTTCAGATCCGCGACCATGACTTCATCCCAAATACCCAGACGCTTCAAATCTCGAACCAGGTATTCGTTGACAACCGTGAACTCGCCGGACAGATTAGATTTGACGTAGAGATTCTGGTAGGTCGGTTCTATCGATGCCGACACGCCTACGATGTTGGAAATAGTGGCGGTAGGTGCGATGGAAACCGCATTGGAGTTGCGCATACCGTATTTTTTGATCCGCTCGCGAAGCGGCTTCCAATCCAAGGTGGATGAATCGTCCAACTCGACAAATCCACCTCGCTCCTCCCGCAACAAGCCCACCGAATCCTGCGGCAGAATATCCCTGTCCCACAGCGAACCTTTGAAACTGGCGTAGCGACCGCGCTCCTCGGCAAGTTCCGTGGAAGCCCAATAGGCCTGATAAGAAATTGCCTCCATGGAGGTGTCGGCGAAATTCACGGCCTCCTCGGAGGCATAGGGAATTCGCAAGGCGTGCAGGCAATCCTGAAATCCCATTGTTCCCAAGCCCACCGGCCGGTGGCGCATGTTCGAACGGCGCGCCTTTTCCACAGCGTAGTAGTTCAAATCGATGACGTTGTCCAGCATACGCATGCCGGTGGAAATGGTTTTCCTCAACTTTTCATGGTCAAGAGCAAATCCGTCCTGGGTCTTCTTCAAATGCGCAACCAGGTTTACCGACGCCAGATTGCATACCGCGATCTCCTCTTCGCTGGTATTCAGGGTGATTTCGGTGCACAGATTCGAGCTGTGCACCACGCCCACGTGCTGCTGCGGTGATCGGATGTTGCAGGGATCCTTGAATGTAATCCAGGGATGGCCGGTCTCGAACAGCATGGACAGCATTTTGCGCCACAGTTCGACGGCGCGAACCGTTTTGAACAGCTTGAGATCGCCCCTTGCGGCTTTTGCCTCATAGCCGACATAGGCCGCCTCGAAAGCCTTGCCATACTTATCATGCAAGTCAGGCACATCGGAGGAACTAAATAGAGTCCAGTCGCCGTTGTCCATGAGCCTGCGCATGAACAGATCAGGAATCCAGTTGGCGGTGTTCATGTCGTGCGTGCGCCGCCGATCGTCACCTGTGTTTTTGCGCAATTCGAGGAATTCCTCGATATCCATATGCCAGGTCTCAAGATAGGCACACACTGCACCTTTGCGCTTTCCACCTTGATTCACGGCAACAGCGGTATCGTTGACCACCTTCAGGAAGGGAACGACGCCCTGCGATTTACCATTAGTCCCCTTGATATGCGATCCCAGCGCACGCACCGGCGTCCAGTCATTGCCAAGGCCGCCTGCGTACTTTTGCAACATCGCGTTTTCCTTGATGGCCTCATAGATACCATCCAATTCATCGGGCACGGTGGTCAGGTAGCAGGACGACAACTGAGAACGCAGCGTCCCCGCATTGAACAGGGTGGGCGTGGAACTCATCAAATCAAACGAAGACAACACGTTGTAGAACTCGATGGCGCGCGCTTCGCGATCTATTTCATTGAGCGACAGGCCCATAGCCACTCGCATGAAAAATACCTGCGGCAACTCAATACGTTCTTCGCGGATGTGGAGGAAATAGCGGTCGTAGAGAATTTGCAGGCCAAGATAGCCGAACTGATGGTCGCGCGAGGCGTCCAGCGCTTTTGCCAACTTTTTCAAGTCGAAGGTGCCCAGACGCGGATCGAGAAGCTCGGCCTGGATGCCGCGCTTTACGAACTGGGGGAAATATTCCGCGTAGCGCTTTTTCATTTCCGCGTGACTGACTTCCTCGCCCAGCACTTCGCGCCGAATGTTATTGAGAAGCAGGCGCGCGGTCACATAGCTGTAGGCCGGATCCTTTTCGATCAGCGCCCTGGCCGAAAGAATCGAAGATTTACGAAGTTCTTCCGCCGGCACCCCGTCATACAGGTTTTTCAAGGTTTCCTGGAATATGACTTTGGGATCAACGCAATCCCCTAATCCCTCGCAAGACGTGACAATGAGGTCGGTCAGCGCATTGATATCCAATGGCCGCCGGACACCGTCTTCCACAACATTCAACTTTGTCCCGGACCCCACACCCTTCTTTTGAGTGGACTCCTGCGCCCGCTCCGAACTGCGTTTCTCACGGTAGAGCACATATGACCTGGCGACCTCATGCTCGCCAGAACGCATCAACGCCAATTCAACCTGGTCTTGAACCTCCTCAATATGGAAGGTACCGCCGCCAGGTTGGCGCCGAATCAGGGCATTCACCACATGATCGGTAAGTCCTGCCACGATTTCCCGCACCCGGGCCGATGCGGCGCCTTGCCCACCACTGACCGCGATAAACGCCTTGGTCATCGCAACCGAGATTTTGCCAGGTTCAAAACCAACCACAGCGCCGTTGCGGCGGAGGATTTTGTACTCTGCCAGCGATCCCTTGGAATGAATTTCTCCTATTGGATCGGGGATTTCACCGCCAACAACCGAGGGGGACTTCGATACTTCTGCAGCAATCTGCATTGCCGTTTTCTCCTTTTTACATATCCGGCTCGCGCCTTAACCCCAACTCGCTTGCACGAATCCGGGGACACCCATTGTCTGCCTAGACCACAATATATAGTACTTTTATCACAACCTGCAACTAATTCTAGTATGTTGATCGTTAAAAGATAAGTTGACTTGTCTACTCAAGTATGTGGGTCGTTAAAAGTTAAATTGGTGTTTGAATACATCAGGCCTGCTTCGCCCGGATTGGGCCGTTACGCCGCGGATCGACAAGAGTGCCTACCCTTGGAGCAAATGCTCCCATGCGGCATCCAAATCGCCGGGGGAGGCAAGGTTTCAGGTAGACGCAACTAAGTATTGAGGGCAGGAAAATCGGGAATGGGGCGGCCCTGAGAGCGCGATTCGACCATGGATCGGTAAATTTCCCAGCTAAACCCGGAGCCGGGATCGGTTTTTCGGCCTGGCGCTATCTCGCTGTGCCCGACGATGTCGGCAATCGGATAGCGATCGAGAATTTCCCTGGTCAATCTGGTCAACTGCAGGTATTGCGCCACGGTGTAGGGCAGGTGATCGGCGCCCTCCAACTCAATGCCAATGGAAAAATCGTTGCATCGATTCATGCCTTTCCACGTTGAAATCCCCGCGTGCCATGCGCGGCGGTCACAAGCCACGAATTGAAGCGCCGCGCCACCACGGCGAATAAGAAAATGGGATGAAACCCGCAGTCCACGCAAGGCGGAGAAACTTACATGCTCGTCGTGATCCAGTCGATTGGTAAATAGCTTCTCGATCGCCGAACCACGAAAATGCCCCGGCGGCAAGCTAATGCCGTGAATGACCAGCAATTGAATGCAGGCGCCCGTGGGACGAGCATCCTGATTGGGCGAGGCGACCTGGCGGACCCTCGCCAGTATGCCGTTCCTTGACCATATTGGAGTCTTGTTCATGAGGGGTGCCGGTAGCCCGACCCGATGCCACGCCGCGACATCGTCTATTTGATATTCAAACGCTCCATGCGGTAGCGCAAGGCTCGAAAGGTGATGCCAAGTGATTTTGCCGCCGCAGTGCGGTTGAACCGTGTCTTATCAAGTGCATCGAGAATAGCCTCACGTTCCAATCGATCCAGATACTCCGGCAATGGGAATTTTCCCTGCTCTAGCACGGTCGATTCCGCGCCCAGCGAAGGTGGCGCCAGTTGCAATTCATCCAAATCGATGATTTCTCCACCAGACAGCGCGCAAGCGCGTTCAAGAATATTTTCCAGTTCACGGACATTACCTGGAAAGCCATAGCCCATGAGCGCCTTATGCGCCTGCGGCGACAACTTTTTGGCATGGCCGGAATTATTCGCCTGACGATCGAGAATCGCGTCGACCAAGAGGCCGATGTCCTCCCGACGTTCCTTTAACGAGGGCATTTTCAATTCGATCACGGCGAGCCGATAATAAAGATCCTGGCGAAACCGCCCCTGAGCCACGCAAGCCGCCAGATTTTGATGCGTCGCGCAAATAATTCGCACATCGACGGCGTCCTCGCTGGTTGCGCCGACTTTTCGCACCAGCTTTTCCTGGACAGCACGAAGCAATTTCACCTGCATCGGCAAGGGCAAGTCCGCCACCTCGTCCAGAAACAGAGTCCCGCCATGCGCTGCCTGAAAAAAACCGTCTCTATCGGATTCCGCGCCGGTAAACGCTCCTTTTCTATATCCGAAAAACTCACTTTCGATCAGGTTTTCTGGAATCGCACCACAATTGACCACCACGAAAGGCCGATCCGCGCGCGGGCCACAGTCATGAATCATGTGCGCGGCAAGCTCTTTGCCGCTGCCTGACTCTCCGGTGATGTACACCGGCACCTGGCTTCGCGAAAGCTTTTCGATGACTTGCTTGACCTGGGCGATAGCGGCACTGCCTCCAAGCATCTGCGGCCCAGCCCCCATAGAAGCCGAACCGCGCACCGGCAGGCGCAGCGCCGACTTGACCAAGGTGCGCAACTGATCGAGCGATAGCGGTTTCGTCAGGTAATCGAACGCCCCGGACTTCAAAGCAGCGACGGCGTTTTCAGCGCTGCCGAACGCGGTAATCACCGCTACTGGAAGATCGGCGCAATTGGCGGTGATATGCCTCACCAGCTCTATGCCTTCTCCATCGGGCAAACGCACATCAGTCAGGCAAAGATTGAAATTACGAGAAGAAAGACTTTTCTTTGCCTCAGCCAGTGAACCGACAGCCTCGACGCCTAGTCCCATGCGCAATAATGACAATTCGAGCAACTCCCGGATATCTGCCTCGTCGTCCACAACGAGGACCATGTTACTGGTCACCGCGCGTTGATCGGAACGACGTGCTGTCAAGTTGGTTGCCATAAGATCCTAAATTCAGCGCCATCGCCATCACCGAGGTAATCAAGGCTAGCGCCATTCGCGGCACATAGCTCACGCGCAATGTACAGGCCCAGCCCTGTTCCACGGGAGTAGGTTGTGAAAAATGGTTCGAAAAGCTGTACTTGCAGCTCCGTCGACACTCCGACACCATCGTCTTTAACGCGTAATTCTACGCGCGCGCCGCGCCGCGCCACGCCGATTCGTATGCTGCGCGCTTGTTTTTTTGAGTGCCTAAACGCGTTGCCAAGCAGATTCCAAAGCACCTGGTGCAGGTGAGTCTTGTCGAATTCAATGCTGACATCGTCTGGACATTCAATCGCAACCACGTCTGCCGCGATGGATTCATTGGTCGAGAATTCGCCGACAAAAATCCGAAGATACTCAGACAGCAAGATGATCTCCAGTTCAATCCGATCTCGGCGAGACAACTCTAGAATATCCTTGACCATTCTATCCAGCCGGCGAGCATTGTCCTGAATGATGACGACAAGACGCTCGCGCGACTCGGCAAGCACATCCTCGCGCAACAAATCGCCCGCATGCGTAATCGCCGACAATGGATTTCTAATTTCATGGGCAATATTTGCTGTGAGTCTGCCCAGCGCCGCGAGTTTCAGCTGCTGTGCTTGCTCCTGCTCCTTGGACAGGTCCTCAAGATACAACAACGCGAAACTACCTCCGCCTACCCCGGCTTCGACAAATCGCACCCGGACCAGCTTGGCGCTATCCGGTGGTCGAAAGCTCACCACGGATGCGCCCGTTCCCGATCGCCAGGCCAGCAAATTTCGCGCAAGTTCCGCCGAGTAACATTCAATTTGCTCAAGTTCCGGGACATCTTTGCCCAGCGCTTCTGCCACCTGCCGGTTGTTCATTCTGACAAGGCCATTGGCGTCGACAACCATCACGCCAACATGGATGTCCTGTATAACCAGCTGATTGATCCGCAGTTGATTCGCGAGGTCCGTACCCTTGGTGTGCACCAGGCGTTCATTTTGAATCAGGCGCTGCGCGAGCTGGTTGGTGATTAATGCCGTCGCGAAAAACCCAATTGATAGTAAGCCAGGCTGGAGGTAACTCGTGCTCGCCTGATCATGAACCAAAACCCAGAATGTCTGTTCGACCAATATCGCAATCGAGGCCATTGCGGCGTAAAAAAGCATCAAAGTACCGCGACTAACGAGCGCTGCACCAGCCAGCGATATCAGCAACATGACGCCAAATCCGCTGCGGATACCCGCGGACGCATACATAAGAAGTACGATCGCGCAGATGTCGACGAGTACTTGAACGCTTAGCTGTGCGTTAAACCAGTTTTTCCATTTTTTCATCGCAAAATGAAAAACCAACGCCAGCGCCGCATATAGCGTACTGACGTAGGCGAACAGCCGGAGATTGTGGCTGCCTAAATCCAAGGCATCTCGGAAAATTACCGCCCCGATCAAGGCCAGGGTCGCAACCGCGAATCGGTAATAGTTGAAGTACCTAAGCGATGCCCAAAATGATTCTGATACATCGACATCGATCGACGGCCCAGGCAGGCGCAATCGCGATTTATCAAACATTCAATAAGCCTTAATGACCATCCGATGCGCTGTGATCTTTGCAGCAGAAAAATCGACCGCCGGTTTCGAACGATTCACTTTTCGGCAGGTGCAGGCCACAATTCTCACATGCGACTATTGATTCGGGTTCGCTCGAAGATGCGCGACGCTCTCTGCCCACCCGCCGCGCTGCCTTCAACACCAAGTAGGCGACCAGCAGCAACAGGACTAGAAAAAGCCATTTGCCCAATTAGGCCTCGCTCGAGGAAATTTGGAAATTTGAAGGCACTACCGCCGCGACCATCGCACCAAAAAACGATTCAATCGCGACCAATATTTTTTGGTCGGGGTGAGAGGATTCGAACCTCCGACTCCTGCGTCCCGAACGCAGTACTCTACCAGGCTGAGCTACACCCCGAACATGTGGACCCATCGTCAATCCCTGGGGTTTGCATAACAATTCGACCACCATGAAAAATCAAGGACCATGGCGGTCTGAAAAAATAATCCACCGCTGAATTGAATAACGAGCAGAGGAATTGTAGCTCAGGCGGCGCGTCGGACCAAACGCAATTAGGCAGACCGCGTTGAAGAAGCGCCAAAATGTCAGTGGCTGCGTGTTACCGCAAATTGAGCGAGTTCCAGCAAACTGTCCCGATAAGGAGAACTCTTAAGGCGTTCAATACCCGAACATGCGGTCGTCGCCTCTGATTGCGCTTTGTCCCTGGTGTATTGAAGCGCGTCCGTCTCCCGAATCGCCTGCAGCACAGTATCGAAGTCTGCCCGCCCGCCTTGCAGAATCGCATTGCGAACCACAGTCGCCTGCTCAGGCGTTCCATTCTGGATAACACGGATTAGCGGCAAAGTCGGCTTGCCTTCGCTAAGGTCATCTCCGAGACTCTTGCCTGTCTCCTGGCTGTCGCCAAAGTAATCCAAAACATCGTCAATCAATTGAAATGCCGTACCTAGGTGCAGGCCGTATCGCGCGATAGATCGTTCGTCCTCGGCTTCCGCGCAGGCCACGATCGCCCCGATCTGAGCCGCCGCCTCGAATAGCTTGGCGGTTTTTCGTCGCACCACGGCAAGGTAATCCTCCTCCGATATCGCGGCATTGCGAGCGTTGATGAGTTGCAGAACCTCCCCTTCCGCGATCGCATTGGTGGCGTCTGCAAGAACTGCCATCACCCGCAAATTACCAGCGGAGACCATCATCTGAAACGCTCGCGAGTATAGAAAGTCCCCAACCAAAACGCTTGGAGCGTTTCCGAATCGCGCGTTCGCGGTCTGGCTTCCACGACGCATATCTGACTCGTCGACAATATCGTCGTGCAACAGGGTCGCGGTATGAATAAATTCGACGACCGCGGCAAGCTCGTGGTGCGCGGTTCCACGGTAACCAAAGCAGCCCGCGGAGAGAATGACCAAAGCCGGACGTAGACGTTTGCCTCCGCCGCTTATGATGTGCTCGGCTATGCGTCGAATCAATGGGACGTCAGAGCTCAATCGACGCGCGATGAGCGCATCGACCGATCTCATTTCGTCGGCAATTAGGGATTGTATATCGGTGAGTTGCAAGACAAAACTAGCGAAATAGGGTCAAGCGGCGACGGAAGCGAAGCGTTCATCCAAATCGTCTGTCCGACCAGACCCAAGGGTGTTCAGCGAGCATCCACGAGCGACCTGATAACATATCAAGCCTGCTCCAGAATACCACAGTTCTTCTTTGACCATTCCGCTAAGGACATGTATAATCTAGCTTTTCTGGGTTACGTAGAATAAGGACGTCACATGTACGCAGTCATTAAAACCGGCGGCAAGCAATACCGCGTTACCGACGGTGACAAGCTCCGGGTCGAGAAACTTGCTGTCGAAATCGACTCAGAGTTGATTCTGGATCAGGTATTGGCGGTCGGCAACGGCGAGAACATAAGAGTCGGAGCGCCTATCCTCGCAGGCGCGTCGGTAACAGCAAAAATTTTGGGGCATGGGCGGTCAGATAAAGTGTCCATTTTCAAAATGCGGCGGCGCAAGCATTACCAAAAGCATCAAGGGCACAGGCAATCTTATACTGAGATTCAGATAACTGCTATTACAGCCTAACGCCGTCGATTCTGCGGCCTAGTAAAGGTCGCGTGGCGTGGATTGCAGGTGATAGTGGTTCACTCAGGTGAGTAAGCACCCGGCAGACGGTACTTAGAAAACATTGCAAATAGAAGGATAGTTTCATGGCACACAAGAAAGCCGGCGGAAGTTCTCGCAACGGGCGTGATTCAGAATCAAAACGTCTTGGCGTAAAGAGATTTGGCGGCGAAATAGTCACTGCGGGCAGCATAATTGTTCGCCAACGTGGCACGCGGGTACACGCCGGTGACAATGTCGGCATGGGTAGGGACCATACGCTTTTTGCCCTAATCGAAGGTCAGATTAAATTTGGGGTGCGTGGGCCAATGCAGAGAAACGTGGTCAGCGTTTTACCAGCTTGATTTAGGCGAATCCTGAAAAGCCCTATCAGCCGATAGGGCTTTTTTGTTTGGTGCACCAATATTTTGTTGGTGGACTTAAAATTGCGTGTGAAATAGTGTCGATTGACCTCGTCGTCGCGACCAGCTATGAAACTGCAGCCTATCCCTCAGCCAAGTTCAATGTATCGCTAGTGAAAATGAGGAAATTGGACCATAACCCTCGCCATGTTAATAACATTTTGTTCATATTCTTGGATTGAGCAATGAAGTTCATCGACGAAGCCGTGATCGAGGTATTTGCCGGAAAAGGTGGCGAAGGCGCAGTGTCGTTTCGTCGGGAAAAGTACATTCCGCGCGGTGGACCGGATGGTGGCGATGGCGGCCGTGGCGGGAGTATTTTTGCAATCGCGGATCGCAATATCAATACCCTGGTCGACTATCGGTTCGCGCGACTGCATAGAGCCAAAGACGGTGAGCGAGGTGGCGGCGCCCAATGCAACGGCGCTGGGGCAGCGGATGTGACCCTTCGTGTCCCTGTGGGTACGGTCATCAATGACATCGAGGATGGCAGCCTGATTGCTGACCTCGCCGAACACGATCAACTCGCCCTGCTAGCCAAAGGCGGCCGCGGCGGTCTTGGCAACATTAATTTCAAGTCCAGTATCAATAGAGCCCCCAGACAATCGACACCCGCAGAAACGGGCGAGCATCGCCGACTGAAACTTGAACTCAAAATTCTCGCGGATATCGGCTTATTGGGACTGCCCAATGCGGGCAAGTCGACATTCATTCGCAGCGTCTCCAGCGCGCGCCCAAAAGTCGCCGACTACCCATTTACAACACTGCAACCCCATCTTGGCGTGGTTCGCGTGGATACTGATCGAAGCTTCGTGATAGCGGACATCCCTGGCCTGATTGAAGGCGCCGCCGAAGGGGCCGGCCTGGGGCATCAGTTTCTCAGACACCTTCAAAGAACCCATCTCCTGTTGCACCTGGTCGATATTGCCCCGTTCGACCCGGACGCCAATCCGGTTAAGGATGCCAAGGCCATCGCGCAGGAACTAAAAAAATATGACGACACCCTTTTCCACAAACCCCGCTGGCTGATAGTCAATAAAATCGATCTACTGGAATCGAACCAGAAAAAGCTAGTTGTCGATAAATTTATCAAGGCAATGCGTTGGACCGGCCCTCATTTTGCAATCTCAGCTATTACCGGCGATGGGTGTAAGGAGTTGTCATTTGCGATCATGAAATTCATTGAATCGACCCGTAAAGATATCGCTTCGTGATCGGCCCCTATCGCAGGATCGTTGTCAAAGTGGGAAGTTCGCTGGTCACCAACAACGGGTCCGGCCTAGACGCGCACGCAATCTCCGGATGGGCCTCTCAAGTTGCCAATCTACGCGCCCGAGGAAATCAAATTGTTCTCGTATCCAGCGGTGCGATCGCCGAGGGCATGCAACGATTGGGATGGCAAAAGCGCCCCAAGGCAATACACCAATTGCAAGCCGCCGCCGCTGTCGGGCAAATGGGCTTAGTGCAGGTATATGAGACCTGCTTTCGACAACACCGGCTTGGCACCGCTCAGATTCTGCTAACGCACGCGGATCTTTCCGACCGGGCCCGGTACCTAAATGCGCGCTCCACGCTTTTGACATTGCTCGATCTTGGAATTATTCCGATAATCAACGAGAATGACACCGTTATCACCGACGAAATACGTCTTGGCGACAACGATACCTTGGGCGCATTGGTCACCAATCTGATCGAAGCCGAAGTGTTGATGATCCTCACCGATCAGGCCGGGTTATACGATGCCGATCCGCGAAAATCCCCCGACGCCAAAATCGTGCATGAAGCACTGGCAGGGGATCCAATGCTCGAAGAGCTGGCAGGAGGCGCAGGCTCCGAATTGAGCAGAGGGGGAATGCTCACAAAAGTCCTGGCCGCCAAGCGTGCGGCACGCAGTGGCGCTCACACAATAATCGCTTCAGGTCGGGAACCCGATATTCTGATTCGTTTGGCTAATGGCGACCGAATCGGCACCTTGTTGAAGGCTGCAACGACACCATTGGCAGCGCGCAAACAGTGGCTGGCCGATCATGTGCAGGTTTCCGGTCACCTCGATCTGGATGCGGGCGCGGTTGATGCACTGTTAAATGATGGCAAAAGTTTATTGCCAATTGGCGTCAAATTTGTACATGGCAATTTTGAACGAGGTGCCTTGGTGGCTTGCCACGCACCCAATGGCACTGAAATTGCTCGAGGTCTGGTCAATTACGCCGCGCAGGAGTCTCGAAGAGTCGCGGGTAAACCTTCATCTCAAATTGAGTCCATCCTCGGCTACGTCGATGAGCCCGAATTGATCCATAGAGATAATCTAGTTTGCCTGTAACGGCGATAAGGATTATTTCCTTTTGGTTCGACCGCGTGGATGTCCGCCGTAAATAATCGAGTCAACCGCATCCGTGACACTTGAAACAATCCGCCTCTCCGGACAGAAATAGTCCTCATAGAGAACGGTATGCACCGGGTTGACGAATTGCCTGGTAAGTGCAACCCAGATCGGATTTCTGGCGGCAACCCATGTTCCATCCGGACGACCGACTGAATATATCTTTCTTTCCTGGGTGTCGCAGCGAATACCCTCGTAACTCACATTGGCGGCGCCGCCTTCGCTGCGCGCAATCAAGGTGAATCGAACCACGCCATCGCTACCGACATTGATGGACTCGGTGTCCACCAAAAAACGAAAACTTGTCGCAGGGCCAACTTCAACCTGCTTCAAATTCGATTCCTTGGGCATGGCGGGGAGGTGTTGCTTCTGCTCCTCCCATGGCTTTGCATCGAAATCAATGATTGGCGGTCCGAATAGCTGCGCGGTCGCCGAAAAGTTAGCTGCCATTGCCCCGAGGAATACGACAAAACAGCCGACGGTCCACCGCAAATTTTTCACACCGGGCGGCTCCCTATAAGTTGATTTGCTTAGCATATAAATCTCGGGCGGCATCGTAATTTTAGTCGCCATCGGGTAGGGGACGGGATTACCTCTGTCGCCTTTCCACAACAGCGGAGCTCCATGCTGCACGCTGTTCGTCTTGCTCTTGAGCTGAATGTAGATTTCAATGTAGCCTGCCGTCAAGTTGCACAGATCACTAGTATACGGCAGCCCTAGCGCAATGAAGTCGGTGACTGACGAGCCGTGGTGCTTCAGCGATTGGGCAGAAAGTCCTCGGACTTCAGCACGACAGCGCTGATAGCCGCGGCACAGGACGCTCAGCGTGTCGCCATGTTCTACGGGGTCGCCTGGTCTGTGCACCAACTCTTTACCGGGTCCCTATGCGAGCATCTCATATTCAAGGGCGCGTATTCAAGGGCGGCACATGCTTGTCGAAAGCCTACGGAGTCATCCCGCGCGTTTCCGAGGACTTCAATCTGACCTACGACATTCGAGCCATCGCGGCCGATTTAATTGGCGATTCCGATATGCCACTGCCAGCGACAAAGAGCCAGAAAAAGAAATGGACCAAGGAAACTCGTGCACACCTGTCGGACTGGGTTATCACTGAAATCATGCCGCGGCCCTCGCGGATTCGCTTGATCTATTCCGGAGGGATCTCCGACGGCGCAGTGAGGCACGATTCGTCAATTTCGCGCATGGTCGCCTTGTCGATGGTTCCGGCGCGATGCAGCCCTTGGGCTGCGCTGTGGATCGCCTCGAAGGCGTCACTCTTGAACCTGGCTTTACTCTTCATCGCATAGCTCCAGTAAGTCGCCCTGATTCAGCACGGCCCTCAACTCGGTGTCCGTCATGCGGCCATACGGTCTTGGTGTTGCGAGGCAGGTCCGAGGCCACCCGCGTGCTCTGCTCTTATCTGTCCGCGCCGGTGGCAAGCGGCACAGACCTTAGGCGGAATCAATGAGCGGCAAACAATTGAGTTCTTGATGCTTCAGCGATGGCGACGACGCAGGGGTGCGATACCCGGCGCTCGACCGAAATCGCGAAGAATTCCTCAACAATCTCCTTCGTTCGGCCGATCGCTTTCGCGCCATACTGCGTTTCGATTTCCGATTCGATCACAGTAGGACTGATAAACACGCCCATTTCGCGCTGTCCGAACGCCTTCATCAAGGCGCTATCGTCGAACTCCCCGACCACGCGAGGCCGAAGTTTATTCTTCTCGAACCATCGATCCAGGGGAGATCTTACTGCTACGTCGACGGTCGGAACCAACATCGGCGCACCGTTCAGGCAGGCTGGAAACTTCCCTTTGAGGCTCTTGATGAGTCGGCCGGCTGCGAAAAAACTCATTCCGGATTCGCCCAGCCGGTGGTTATATGCGCGCACGCTTACCGAGGGCGGGATCGGCGCGCCCGCAATCACCAGGTCCAACCGATGGGCGGCCAACTCTACAAGAAGGCTGTCGAGTTTCCATTCACGGCACACTATGCGCACCGGTTCTGGCAACCGGGTCGCCGGTTCGATCAGGCGACAAGCACTTGACTTCGACACCGCGTCGGACACGCCGACGCGAAATTCAATGGGACGGCCACCCGCCTCGTAATTCCGCACGGATTCCTCCAGTTCGGATCCGAGCGCGAAGATGTCCTGCGCGTAGCCGAAGGCGAGCTTTCCCGCGTCGGTCAATTCAATGTTGCGCCCACGCTTGGCGTATAGCGGTGTTCCAAGATCGTCCTCCAGGATTCCGATTTGCCCGCTGATGGTGTGTGGTGTTATGTGCAGTTGCTCGCCCGCCTTTACTACTCCACCCGCCTTGGCGACCCACCAAAAATAGTAGAGATGCTTGTAATTCATTGCGACTACCCTTCGGTTAATTCGAGTAAATAACAGCAAAAAATCGATTTTATGCGAAGTTATGGCACCCCTACAATCGCTGCAATTTTGCATTGACTGGCAAGGACAGAACGAGCATGTGTATCGACATTCACAGTTTGGAATTCTCGCTCACCGCCGCCTTACTGGATCACACCGAACGGCGGCTGCGCTTTGCCCTTACCCGAACCAGCACCCGGATCAAGCGAGTCGTGGTCCGGTTGGGTGATCGCAGCGCACCAGGTGGTGGCGAGGACATGTTCTGCAATATAGGGGTGGTTCTGAAGCATGCGCCGCACGGCGGTGCTGTTAATCGAGAAAAGCAAGCCCGAGGTCATCACAGTGCCGACCATCCAGGACCAGTTAGCAGTTTGTTGAATTTATCTTATAAGAGGCGATTTGATGGTTTTGACGATGAAACCGAGCTGCATAACTCATTGAATTTATTATATATACGAATGGAGTCTTTATACATGGCAACCCGAAATCATCGAATTTTGACAGACTGCTAACGGTGGAATTGCTCGCGCAGTTCATCGACATCGTCCTGCACCTCGATCGGCACCTGACGTGGCTGATCGACAACTACGGACTCTGGATTTACCTGATCCTGTTCGTGATCATCTTCTGCGAAACCGGCCTCGTGGTTACGCCGTTCCTGCCGGGCGATTCACTGTTGTTCGTGACGGGCACCATAGCCGCGGTCGGCGGCATGGACGTCCACCTCGTGGTGGTGGTGCTCATTCTCGCCGCCGTGCTCGGCGACAGCTTCAACTACGCGGTCGGGAATTATGTGGGGCCGCGGGCATTCCGGCAGGAATCGTCGCGCTGGTTCAACCGCGAGTATCTCAACCGCGCGCACGAGTTCTATGAGCGCCACGGCGGCAAGACCATCATCATCGCGCGCTTCGTGCCCATCATCCGCACTTACGCACCCTTCGTCGCCGGCATTGGCGCGATGACCTACAGCCACTTTTTAGCCTACAACGTGAGCGGCGCGGTGCTGTGGGTGGCGTCGCTGTGCTACGCGGGCTACTTCCTCGGCAACATTCCCCTCGTCAAGGACAACCTCACGCTGGTGATTTTCGCCATCATCGGGGTTTCCCTGCTGCCGCTGGCGTTTGAGTACCTGCGCCACAAGCTCCGGTCGCACGTTTGACGCGCTTCTCCCATCAAACGCCCTTGGTTGCGCGTCAGCAGATGGATCACTGCGCTACGCATGGATTCCTTTCAACCGACGATCCACGCTAGTTTGGCCAAGAGCGAGCTTCCCCGCATAGGTCAATTCAATGTTGCGGCCAGGCTTGGCGTATAGCGGAGTTCCAGGGTCATCCTCCAGGATTCCGATTTGCCCGCTGATGGTGTGTGGTGTTATGTTCAGTTGCTCGCCCGCCTTTACTACTCCACCCGCCTTGGCGACCCACCAAAAATAGTAAAGATGTTTGTAGTTCATCGTAACAATCCTTCGTTTTATACGATCACTTCTAATCGATAAATCGATTTTACACAATGCCACGGCGACTCTAGAGTAGGCACCTGTTCCACTAACCGACACTTGGAGAACGATCATGAATGCCTTGATATTGCTTGTTGCTTGTGCGTTGTTGTACGGCACATCACGCCTCATGAGCAAGAACGCTCTCGTCCCCGTCGTGGCGCGCTCGCCTCGTTCAGGTGTGATGCGATCGCGGCGCCGGCGATCGCTCTAAACCTCAGGCTGGAGTAGCAGACCATAGCCCGTCTCTTTTTGCGCCGCTGGCTCCCTGATCCAGCGGCCTTGCGCACCCATCGCAGCTTGCGCTGGTTGGGCCCGCTGCTCGACCGCCCGTGGTTGTGGCACGTGAACCGCAGTTCCATCTCAAGGGGGCTGGCGATCGGCATGTTCTTCGGGGTATTGGTGCCGCTTGGACAGGGGCTTGTGGCCGGTGTCGTGGCGATAGGACTGCGGGCCAATCTGCCAGCCGCGGTGCTGGCGACGTTCATCTCGAACCCGCTGACGACACCAGTCATTCTCCTGGCGGCCTACCACGCTGGCTTAGCCGTGCTGGGCGAACCGACGGCGCTGCCTGATCTCACGGAGAACATTGGCTGGATCGAGAAGATCGGTGCCATGGGTGAGCCGCTGCTCGTCGGCCTCGCACTCCTCGCCATTGCGGGCGCGGTCCTCACCTACTTCGGCGTACAAATCGCCTGGCGCATCGGCGTGCTCTGGAAAATGGCAGCGCGGCGCGCGACGGCTGGCAGTTGATAGGCGGATTCAATATGAAAAAGCAGCACCGCGCGCCCGGCATTCTTTTTGCCCACGTACAGCCTACGGCCTTGTGAGGAACCAGTAATGACAGAAGTCGCACATACCGGCTCGCCAATCCTGTACCTCGGCTTCAGCCTGCTCGTCGTCGTATTTCTGGTGCTCGATTTCGTACTTCTCAAGGCGAAGGGACAGCACAAAGTGCCTGTCGGTGAGGCGCTTACCTGGGCTGTCGTGTGGTTCGTCGCGGCAATGGCGTTTGCGGGCTGGTATTGGTGGTTCGTCGAAGGCGTCCACGGCCGCGAAGTTGCCAACGCGAAGACCATCGAATACGTCACCGGCTATCTTATCGAAAAGGCACTCGCCACTGAAAACGTATTCATCTGGGTAACGCTCTTCACCTACTTCGCCGTTCCACCGGAGTTCCAGAAGCGCGTACTTCTCTACGGCGTGATCGGCGCAATCGTGATGCGGGCGGTGCTCATCTATGTCGGCGTGTTGCTGATCGAGAAATTTGACTGGATGTTCTACGTCTTTGGCGTGTTCCTGCTCGCCACCGGGGTAAAGATGTTTCTGTTCGGCGATCAGAAACCTGATCTCGGGAAGAATCCCGTGATTCGCTGGATTCGCGGTCACATGCGTGTCACCGAGGCATACCACGGTGAGCGCTTCTTCGTCATGAAGGATGGGCTGCGCTACGCGACACCGCTGTTTCTCGTGCTGGTGCTCGTCGAGGTCACCGACCTGATTTTTGCCGTCGACAGCATCCCGGCGATTTTTGCCATCACCACTGACCCTTTTGTCGTTTTCACCTCGAACATCTTCGCGATCCTCGGTCTGCGGGCGATGTACTTCCTGCTCGCCGACATGGCCGAACGTTTCCACCTGCTCAACTACGGGCTCGCGCTGATCGTCATGTTCATCGGCGTGAAGATGCTGATCATGGATTTTTATAAAATCCCCATCCCCTGGATGCTCGGCACGGTTTTCACGATTCTTGCGGTATCCATCGCGGTGAGCCTGCTGCGCCCGGCCGGGGCCCACCGCAAGGGTGGTGACTCCTGATGAAGATCGTCTTTAACCCGAAGATGGACTTTGACACGCTTCCTGGCTGGCGGGGGCCGCTCGCGCGCCATGTTGAATCGCCGCTCATGCAGGTTGTACTGATCGCGCTCATCCTCGTCAACGCCGTGATTCTCGGCCTTGAAACGAGCCAAGCAATCATGGCTCGGTGGGGCGCGATGCTTAGCGCTGCCGACCGCGTGATCCTTGGATTGTTCGTGGTGGAGATCGGGGTGCGACTTGCCGTCTGGCGGGGCAGTTTTTTCCGCGATCCCTGGAGCGTGTTTGACCTTATTGTGGTCAGCATTGCGCTTATACCGGCGACAGGACCACTGGCCGTGCTGCGGGCGCTGCGGGTGCTGCGGGTGCTGCGCCTCATCTCGATGGTGCCCAGCATGCGCCGGGTTGCGGGAGGGTTGCTCGCGGCGATCCCTGGACTCGGTTCCGTAATCGGCATCATCGCGGTGATTCTCTACGTATTCGCCGTAATCGCAACCAAGCTTTACGCGGAGCACTTCCCGCAATGGTTCGGCACGCTAGGCGAAAGCGCCTACACCCTGTTCCAAATCATGACGCTGGAAGGCTGGGCGGATATCGCCCGCTCGGTCATGGAGGTCTACCCCTTCGCGTGGCTGTTCTTCGTCATATTCATACTGGTGTCGACGTTCACCATGCTCAATCTATTCATTGCCGTAGTGGTGACATCGATGCAGAGTGAGCACACGCGCGAGATCGAGGCCGAGCGCAACGATGCCTTGCCGGATACCGAGCTGAGGCGAGAGATCGCCGAGATGCGCTCGGAGATGAGTACGCTCCGCACACTGCTTCATCAGCGCGCAAGCGAAGTGCGCAGGCAGGAAGCGCCCCTCTAGCCGCGTCATGAAACTACGAGAGGCGATTCTTTGGCAACCCGGTAGCGCCGGGCGCTTCGGCATTCTCTGTGCGAGTGCGGCCCTCGTTCTGCTATTGGCTTATCTGCACACCCTTGCCGGCCTGGAGTATGAGTTCCATGTTTTCTTCGCGCCACCGCTGGCTCTGGTGGCGTGGTTCCTCGGGCTACGTTGGGGAATGGCTCTGGCAATCCTTGTGGTCGGCTTATGGTTCGCGGCGGACCGGATGCTCGGTGGCGATCAGGCCTCCCCACTGCCGTTGATTCTCAATAGTGGTGCGCGGCTGGCGATCTACTGCATCGGCGTTTGGCTCTTGGCGCAGTTACGCAAGTTGCTGGATTCTGAAAGGCACCTGGCGCGCAAAGATGCCCTGACCCGCCTGTCGAACCGACGCGAGTTTCATGAATTGGGCTCCCAGACGTTGGCACAAGCGCAGCGTGAAGGCACGCCCATCACTGCCGTATTCATCGATATCGACAAGTTCAAGGAGGTAAACGACGAACGAGGACACGGCGTCGGCGATGCACTGCTGGTCTGCGTTGCCGAAGGGTTGAGCGCTCGCCTGCGCGCCAGCGATATTGCCGGGCGCCTCGGCGGCGACGAGTTTGCACTTCTGCTGCCCGGTATGGATGGTGAATCGGCAAAGGCGTACGTCGAAGATCTGCGACAGCGACTGCTGAACACGATGAGCGGGCACAGGTGGCCGGTGACTTTCAGTATCGGGGTCGCCAGCTACGCTCGGGCGCCTGCCGATCTCGACGGCCTGCTGGCCGAAGCGGATGGTCTCATGTACGAGGTCAAACACGGTGCCCGTAATCGCGTTCTGCAGCGGGACTTGACATCCCACGTGAGCGCAACGCTGTTACACCCATTCGCGAGAACCACTGGTGTGACGCGAAAGCAGTAAAGCATGGCTTGCGCGATACCGCCAGGCTCGGCCATGGCGCGTGGCACCCTGCCAGTCGCCCAACAGATAACCACCGAAACCACTTCACGCTTCTCATGCGACTGTCGGTGAAAAGCGGGAAGGCTGTTCGTGGATAGGTTCGACAGCCAGACCGGATTCTCCCACTCAGCGCTAAAGACTCCGCGGCGGATTGGTGACCACTGCGCGCAGAATGTCGCTGCGCGACACGAAGCCCGGCAAACGGCTTTTCTTGCTTGTTTTATATGTCGGTTTATACGACTGATTATGATCTATAAATCGACTTTTATCAGACTCGAGGATCGCACACACTGCCTCCGGTTCATTGAATGTCCAGGAGCAAACGAACATGCTTATCAACATCCGGCACTTTAAGTTCTTGCTGACCGAGGCGCCCTTGCGGTACACGGCGCCGCGCGCTGGCAGCGTGCGCCGTCGAGGGCAGAAAGCGTGATCTCGATGCCACGGCTCATCCTGGGATCGCTACTTCTCGCCAACCTCTAACCTGAATTGAAATGTTTGAAAGGAGTTAATCGTGACTGTTCAGCGCATTCTCAACACGCAGCATGACCGCACTATTACGCACATAGCACCTGATGCCTTGATCGGCCAGGTCTTGCAATCCCGCGAATTCGAGAACGATGGCGCCTTGGTTGTAAGCAGCGATGGCAGCACGCTGGAAGGCATTATTTCCGAGCGCGACATCGTACGCGGCCTGCAGAGTATAGGCCCGCATCTGTTGAACAAGCCCGTACGTGACCTGATGACGGCGAAGGTCTTGACCTGTACACCAGAAGATCGTGCGGCGGGCATTATGGCGATCATGGTTTCCAGGCATGTGCGACATTTGCCTGTGCTCAAGGAAGGAAAATTAGTCGGCATGGTGAGCATCCACGACCTGCTCCAACTGCGCCTGGACGAGGTTCAATCGGAGGCTGAGGCTATGCGGAACTACATTACGGGAAGTGCGTGAACATGCATACCGGCCCAAAGCTTATTGCCGACCGCAACAATGTTATGGCGCGGTGCAGTGGTTGGGCCAAGACCTTTTTCCTTGTCGCGTTCGGGATATTTGTAACGATCCCTTCAGCATTCGCAGAGGATAAGCGGCCTATCGTCTACGTGGCGCCCATCGAAGGCGTTATCGACCTCGGGCTGGCGCCCTTCGTGCAGCGTGTCCTCGACGAAGCGACGCTGGTGGGTGCGGCGGCGGTGATTCTGGAAGTCAATACCTTCGGCGGACGGGTCGATGCGGCGGTGCTGATCCGGGACGCGCTGCTGAATTCCAAACTGCGTACGGTTGCCTTCGTGTACAAGCGGGCCATCTCGGCTGGCGCACTGATTAGTTTGGCCGCCGAGCACCTGGTCATGGCCGAGGGTGGAACGATCGGCGCAGCGACCCCCGTGCAGATGGGGCAGCCCGGCACTGCCCCGCAGCCGGTGGCAGAGAAAACCGTTTCCTATATGAGGAAGGAATTCCGCGCTACTGCCGAGAGCCGCAAGCGGCCACCGCTACTGGCGGAGGCAATGGTCGATGCGGATGTGGAGATACCCGGTGTCATT
>CAMDFL010000064.1 GCA_945897475.1 Bordetella parapertussis | reverse complement strand
ACTTCATCATGCCCAACCAGTGCTACCTGGGCCACGCGCTGCGAACGGCGCGAGATGAGAAGCAGTTCTGGTTCAAGGCGCTGTTCTGGTATGTGCCGATCGATGACGAGAATCATCTTCATGTTCTGATCATGGTCTATCACACCAAGTGAAGGGACCGTCCCGAGGCCACGCCGGTGCATGAGGAGGTCGAGGCCATCCTTTCCGGGCGAAAGGGCTGGGATGACATCGCGAAGCACCCGAACCTGATCCGAATCCAGGACGGGGTGGCGATCTGTGGACAAGGCAAGATCGTGGACCGATCGAGGGAGCTATTGGGCACCTCCGATATAGCGGTGAGCATGCTGCGCAGGCTCTGGAGGCGCGAACTGGAATTGCTTGCCGCCGGAAAGCCCGTGACCCAGTTTGGCACGCCGGACCCCGAAGCCCTCCGGCAGGAAGAGCTGGACGCGATGGGGATCAATGCTTGAATGTGTCGGGCAGTGGGCAATCCCGCCAACGTCAGACCGCAGCAGGAGGATCCATGCTTTTACGCGCAACCTTATTCATCCTGGCAGTCGCTTCGACATCCGTCTTCGCGCAAACCTGGCCCGCCAAGCCGGTGCGCTTCATTCTTCCGAACAGCGCGGGCTCCAGCGTGGATGCGTTGGCGCGCTTTGCCGCGGAGAGATTCGAGCGTTCGTTGGGGCAACCCTTCATCATCGAGAACCGGCCCGGGGCCAACTTCCTGATCGCGGCGGAGGCGATTCGCAGCGCGGCGCCGGACGGCTACACCGTGGGCCTGGGCTCCGTGACAATCGCGAGCATCACGCCGAATCTGTACAAGTCGCTACCCTACGATCCGGATAAAGACTTTGAGTACATCGGCGTGCTCACCGACACGCTATGGGGATTTTTTGGCGTCAACGCCACGGTTCCCGCCCGCACAATGGGCGAATTCATTGCGCTGGCGAAGAAGAATCCCGGCAAGTATTCCGTTGCCGCATCGGTGCCCTCCAACGGCATGTGGACGTTGTGGGCAATGAAGCGCCTGGGCGTGCAGGTCACGGTGATCGACTACAAGAGTTCGACACAAGCTGTATCGGACGTGGTCGGCGGCCACGTGAATGCGACGACCAACTCATTTTCGGGCTACGAGGCCTTTCTCAAGGATGGCCGGGTACGCGCGCTCACCACCGTCACCGATGTGCGCTCGCCTGAGCATCCGGACATCCCTCCGATTTCCGACTTCGCGCCGGGCACCGCCTACGACACGTGGCTTGGCATCATTGCGCCCAAGGGTGTTCCTGAGCCAATGGTCCAGCGGTTGAACCGGGCGATGGAGGTGCTGGTGCGCGAACCGGAGTTCGCCAAACGCGCGCTGGCCACGGGTTGGAGCAACCGCGGCGGAGCGAAAACCCCCAAGGCAATCGTCGAGATCAACCGCATGTACCGCGAAACGTGGGGCGAGATCATCAGGGAAGCAGGCGTGAAGCCCGAGTGATTCAATCAATGATCAGGGGCAGGGCCAGTTTTCCATGCAGCACTCGCGCGAATCTTCCCAAGCTCGGCCCGAATCCGTTTTGACTCGTCAATAATGACGGCGCCATTGTTGGAGTCCACGGCATCAAACAGTGGTTTCAGCGCGGGCATTGCGCCCAATGCCACGTCGTTACCCACCGTCGCCTCAAGGCTTGCGGTTTCCACATTCTCAAATCTGATTGATGAAGCGCGGTATATTGGGACATCAATACATGCCAGAAAGTTCTGCGCATGACTGTTCAACACCATTTTGGGGCGGTAATCATGGGGCATCTGACCAAAGCCGTCGGCGATTTCATCGCCGGCATGAAGTTCGAAACAATTCCCGCAGGCGGCATCGTTGCCGCAAGAAATGCCTTGTCGGACTATGCCGCTGTCACCATTCTGGGACGCGATGCGCCGGTGACTACGCTGATTTCTTCCTTCGAGGCGATCGGCGAGCACGGCGAGGCATCCGTTCTGTTTTCGAACCGGCGGGCCGATGCACGCGCCGCCTCGTTGATCAACGGCGTGGCGGGCCATGCGCATGATTACGACGATGTCGGCATCGCTTTTCATCCGGCGCACCCCAGCGTGGCCATGGCGCCGGCGATTCTGGCAGAGGCCGAATCCATGGGCGCGAGCGGCCGCGAAGTGCTGACGGCATTTGTCACCGCCTATGAAGTGTGGAGTGAACTGGCTTCGCGCGATGCCGAACCGCATCACATCAAGGGATGGCACCCAACCGGAACCTTTGGCGCCATTGCCGCGGCGGCAGGCGTCGCCAGATTGATGGGCCTCGACGCTGAAGCCTCCAGCCGGGCGGTGTCGATTGCCGCCTCCCAGGCAGCCGGGTTGGTGGCCAATTTCGGCACCATGACCAAACCGTTTCACGCCGGACGCGCGGCTGCCGCGGGCCTGATGGCAGCGCGCTATGCGAAGGCCGGCATGAGCGCCTCGCCGGATATTTTCGATCACGCCAATGGATTTCTCGCCGCGGTCTCGCCGCATGGCAAGGTGGATTTTGATCGTCCCGCCCATTTCGGCAAGAACTGGCACATCGTCGATCACGGTATCAGCATCAAGCTCTATCCCATGTGCTATGGCTCTCACCGCATACTGGACGGCCTCTCACGATACCTGGGGAGCAATGACATCGAGGCCGACAAGGTGGCCGGGGTGAGCTTTCAGACCGGGCCTTCGCGCGTGGTGTCACTGGTGCATACCAACCCCATAACGGCGCTGGATGCCAAGTTCAGCGCGGAGTTCGCGGTGGCGACCTGTCTTATCGCCAAACGCGTTACGCTGGCAGAGCTTAACGACGGGTTTGTGAATCGCCCCGATGTGCGATCGCTGATGGGCAAGGTGCGCCGGGATCTGGACCCGGCACGCGACAAGGGTTCGTTCAATCAACAACCGGACGACAAACTGATTATTCGGATGCAGGATGGCACCGACCATACCCTCACGCTGCAAGCCCCCCGTGACCAGGCTATCTCGCTCGATCAAGGCACCTTATGGACAAAATTTCTGGATTGCACCTCGGCTGCGATGAATGAGCGCGAGGCGCGCCGGCTCTACGAGGCCATCCAGTCCCTGGAGACTCTGCAAAGTATCAACGAACTCTTGGTCAATCCGGCCAGAGCGATGGCAAACGCTGCCTGATCGACCGCCGCCATGATGCGCAGCGCTGGAAGGTGGATAGTCCCGGGGTTTCTCCTGGCCATCCTGGGCATTCTCATCGTGTTGCCGTTCCTGACGTTGCTTTATGCCTCTTTCATCACAGCAGCGCCGTTTTCGGGCAATGCCACCGCCTGGACCTTGCAGAACTACGCAGGCATCTGGACCGAACAGATGGCCGATGCGATCGTCAATACCCTGATCGTTGCATTCGGCGGCACCGCCATGGCCATGACCATCGGGGGATTGCTCGCCTGGCTGGCCGCGCGCACCGATGTGCCCGGCAAGGCACTGGTTCATCTGGCCGGATTGATGCCGCTGTTTCTGTCCTTGATCGTCGCGGCGCTGGCGTGGTCGTTGCTGGGTTCAGGCAGGAGCGGATACCTGAATATCATTCTTGCTTCGCTGGGATTTTCTTTCCGCATCGACATGCAATCGGTGGCCGGCATTGCCTTCATCCACGGTCTTTATTACGTGCCGTTCCCGTTCCTCTATATCTACAGCGCGCTCACCCTGATCCATCCGGATATGGAGGAGGCCGCCGGTCTGCATGGCGCCAGCCTGTTAAAGACGCTGCGGCACATTACCTTTCCATTGGTGCGGCCTGCGGTGGTCGGTTCCGGGTTGCTGCTCCTGGTATTGATGGCCGAGGAATTTCCGGTGCCGCAGATTCTGGGGGGGCCGAAGGGCATCGAAACGCTGTCGATACATATTTTCAACCTGATGCGCCAGGTGCCCTCCGCCACCGGCCACGCCAGCGCGGTGTGCATTGTTCTGACCACCATCGTCGGGCTGCTCGTATATGTTCAACGACGCTTGCTTGCGGGCCGCGATTACCGCACCGTCACCGGCAAAGGCCTGCAGACCCGCGTGCTGCCGCTGGGAAAATGGCGCTGGCCGGCATTCGGCTTTGTGCTCTTGTACATCTTTGTGGCCATGGGACTGCCGCTGCTCGCGTTGCTGCAGGGGGCGTTCCGTTCATCGCTCTGTATCCCGGATCTGGCCTCTCTGGTGGATCCTTCGCAATTCAGCATCAAACACATGCGCGAAATTCTCACCGATGCCACGGTCTACAAGAGCCTGGCCAACAGCCTGATGGCCGCCGGGGCAACGGCTATTCTGGGTGGTCTGTTGTATTTTGTGCTGTCCTATGTGGTGCATCGCACTGATTTGCCCGGCCGCAAATCCCTGGAGTTCCTGGCCAATCTGCCGCTGGCCTTGCCGGCGCTGGTGATGGGCCTGGGCATATTGTGGATCTGGGCGAATATTCCCCTGCCGATCTACGGCACGCTTGCGGTACTGGTGATCGCCTACATGGGCCGATTTACGCCGCAGGGATTTCGCGCCATCTCGGCCAGCATCGTGCAGATCCACGACGATCTCGAACAGGCGGCGATGGTCGCCGGGGCCACAAAGTTCAAGGCGGTCAAGCGCATTGTCTGGCCCCTGATGAGGAGCGGCGTGGTCGCTGCGGTCATCGTGCTGTTTGTGCTGGGCATGCGCGAACTGACCGCATCGCTGTTCCTGTTCACCACCGACACGCGAGTGTTGTCGATCGTCATCTACGAGCAATACGAAAACGGCGGCTGGTCGGCGGTGGCCTCCCTCAGTCTCGTGTATACCTTCATCCTGATTGCGCTGACCGTGCTGGGAAGGCGCTGGATGCGGGCTCATGTGTAGCGGCAACTGAATGCAACCGGAGGAAATTATGCAAATGCGGCGGATACCAATGCGACACGACATGACAAAGCTGGCATCGCTTGTTGCTGCAGTCTGTTTGACGGTGTTTACCGCAACCGCCAGTGCACAGGCCCTGGTGGTCGATGGAGAACAGATTGCCGATGCAACGATTTTTCAGGCGGCCAAAAAGGAGGGCAAGGTGCTGGTCTATGGCACCTGGCCCGAGCGCAACTGGAACCCGGCGGTCAAGGCCAATTTCGAAAAAGACACCGGCCTCAATCTCGAATTCGTGCGCATGACCACGCAGGTGCTGTTCCAGCGGGTGACCGCCGAAGCTGCGGCCAACCGGCTCGCGGCCGATGTGATCGATGTCACCGACGCCATCCTGCTCGAACAACTGATGCAGCGGAACATTCTTAACAAACCGCACAAGGTACCGTCGTTCAACCGTATTCCGGCCGACGCGAAAGATCCGGAAGGCAGGTGGTATGCCTTCATGCGCCTGCCCATTGCGGTCGGCATCAATACAGCCATCATCAAACCGGCCGACGAACCCAAACGCTGGAGCGACCTGCTCAATCCCAAGTACCGGGGGCAGATCGGCACATCGTCACTGGATGTCGGCGGCAGCGCCTTCACCACCTGGTTGTTCCTCAGGGAAAAGATCAATCCGGATTACTGGTCGCGCATCCGCGAAAACAAGATCCGCATCTATCCTTCAGTGGCCCCGGTGCTCACAGACCTGGTGCGCGGCGAAATCGGCATCGGCTTCATGGGCGTCACCAGCTTCCAGGAACAGGAAGGACAGGGCGCACCGATCAAGACCATATTCCCCGAAGAAGGCTCGTCGCTGCTGTCCATCCAGGGCGGTATTGCCAACAGCGCGAAAAATCCCAATGCCGCAATTCTTCTGGTGAACTGGCTGACCAGTAAGCGCGGCGGAATCGCAATTGCAAAGCAGAAGGCCTATCCAGCGCATCGCGACGTGCCGACGCCTACGCTGCTGGACGGTCGTAAATTCGTTCCGGTCGATGACCTGTGGGATCTGCCGCTGGATCGCTGGGCCAAAATCCGTGAGCCGGCCAGCGAAGAATGGCGCAAGCTCTACGGGCGGCGTTGAAAGCGCTGCCAATAAAAACACAACACCGCGAAAAGCCGGCGGACAGGGAACCAAGGTCAGGAACGATGGGCATTCAAGTCAGGCAGTTGCGAAAATCCTTCGGTGACACCGTCGCCGTCCACGATATCGACCTCGATATCAAGGACGGGGAGATGCTGGTGCTGTTGGGGCCCTCGGGCTGCGGCAAGACCACCAGCATGCGTTGCATTGCGGGGCTCGAATCACCGGACGCCGGCCACATCACCATCAACGGCCAGACGGTGTTCGACAGCCAGAGCGGCGCCAACGTCCCGGTCAACAAGCGCCATGTCGGCATGGTGTTCCAGTCCTACGCCATCTGGCCGCACCTGAGCGTGTTCGAGAATGTGTCCTTCCCGCTGGACATGGAAGGGGTCGCGCGGCCCGAGATCGCGCGGCGCGTTGCCGAAGTGCTGGAACTGGTCGGCCTTCAGGGCATGGACAGCCGCGGCGCCAGTTATCTCTCCGGCGGACAGATGCAGCGCGTGGCGCTGGCGCGCAGCCTGGTGATGCGCCCGTCGGTGTTGCTCTTCGACGAACCCCTGAGCAATCTGGATGCGCGCCTCAGGGACCACCTGCGGGTTCAGCTTCGCGAATTGCAGACGCAGCTCAGAATTACCAGTGTCTATGTCACACATGATCAGCGCGAAGCCCTTGCGCTGGCCGACCAGATTGTCGTCATGCAAAAAGGCAAGGTGCTGCAGGTCGGTGAACCGATTGATCTCTACAACCACCCGCTAACCAGCACCGTTGCCGAATTCCTCGGTTATACCAATGTATTCGAAGTCGAAGTTCGCCAGCAAGATGAGCAGGGCAGCGAGGTGGCCTTCAAAACCAATGGCCGCCGACTTCGCGCGGGGCTGCCTCCGCGGAGCAATCCGGCTGCCTTGTGTGTCTGCATACGTCCCGATCATGTTGCCATCCGGCAACTGGAGCCGGGGGCCACTCCACCGCCGGGCAACGCGATTGCTGGCGACATCATCCTGGCGAGTTTTCTGGGCTCGCACATGCAGTATCGCGTTCGCACCGGTGAGCACGAAATCTGGGAGGTCCTCAGTGCTGAGGTGACCTCGGGTATCCGTCTTGGCAGTCGGGTGGTCATGGATATTGAACCTCGGCATCTGCAGGTATTGGCCAAGCAATGAGTCCCGGTTCAGCAGCTTGCCATGTATCCCCTTTGCTATGAATGAAATGACGGACATGAAGAAGATTTTCAACGCCACCTCCCGTGACGGAACCCGGCTCGGCTGCGTCATCGATGGCCAGGGCCCGCCATTGCTGATGGTTCATGGCACGGGCGACACGCATCTTGGCTGGCGTCGGTTGCGCCCATTGCTTGCGCCGCATTTCACGCTCTACCTCATGGACCGCCGCGGGCGGGGAGTGAGTGGCGATCGGGATGACTATTCGCTTGAGCACGAATGGGAGGATGTGGCTGCGGTGATAGATGCCATTGCGGAACCTGCAAATGTATTCGCCCATTCCTTCGGGGCCATGTGCGCACTGGAAGGCGCGCTGAAGGCCCACAATCTCTACAGGCTTTGCGTGTACGAACCGTCAGTCAACCGTAATGCCGGCAACGCAAAGCGGGAATTCGCCATCGATGAAATGGCGCGGCTTGCCCAACTGGGTGATCGTGACGCCATCGTCGAGATTCATTTGAGAAACATCATCAATGTCTCGGAAGAAACGCTGGACAAGCAACGCGCCCAGAAAGACGCCTGGGCCGCGCGCCTCGCCATGGCGCACACCATGCCGCGTGAATTGCAGGCGCTGCGCCACTACCGCTTTGATGCGGCGCGCTTCGCCGCCCTCGGCGTGCCGCTGCGGATTCTGCTGGGAGAAAAGTCGGCCGGGCATGGCCCCGAAACCGCACGCAGTCTTCTTGAAGCAGTTCAGGGATCGGTGCTGTTCAGACTCGAAGGCCAGGGCCATTTCGCCATGTTGACTGCACCGGAACTGCTGGCGGCGAAGCTGATTGATTTCTTTTTATCACCGGGCGGCGGTGCGCTGCGGCACCCGCATTGAAGCAGCCGCATTAATGGGACAATTCAAGCGAAGTTCAGATCAAGGATGGAGAACCGGATGAATGAAATAGCATCGAGCAACGCCCCGCATGGTCACATGACCGAGGAGCGCCGGATGATTCGCGATTCAGCGCGCGACTTCGCCATGAAGGAAGTGCTGCCCGTGGCCAATGAGCTGGACCCGGTGCAGGGCGATATCCCGATGAGCCTTAGGCAAAAACTGGCCGATATGGGTTACTTTGGCATTCTGACCCCCGAAGATCTGGGCGGTCAGGGGCTGGGATGTTTTGAGTATTGCCTGGTCACCGAAGAGTTGTCGCGCGCATGGATGAGCGTGGGCTCCATCATCCGCCAGGGCAACCGCGTGCCACGGGCGCAGTTCATGTCGGATGAGCAATGGCGCGAACTGAGCCGCAAGGCGTCCAAGGGCGAATACCTGGGCGCACTCGCCATGTCTGAGCCGCAGACCGGCTCCGACATCAGTGGCATCAAAACCCGCGCGGTGCGCGATGGCGACGACTGGGTGATTACCGGCAACAAATGCTGGTGCACCTTCGCCGACGGCGCCGACTACATCACGGTGATCGCGCGAACCGACCAGGGCACGGAGGACAGGCGCCATGTCGGCCTGACGGCCTTTCTGCTGGAGAAGGAACGGGGCAAATTCCCCAAAGGCTTGTCTGGATCTCCGTTGCCGAAAATCGGCTACTTCGGCTGGAAAACCTGGGAACTGGCCTTCGATGGCGTGCGCGTACCCAAGGGGGCGATCATCGGCGAAGAGGGCAAGGCGTTCTACGATCGCGTGCACGGCCTGGAGACGGCGCGCGCGCACACCGCCGCACGCGCCATCGGGCTGGCGCAAGGCGCTCTGGAAGACGCTACAAAATATGCGCTGGAGCGCGAGCAGTTCGGCCGGCCAATTGCGCACTTTCAGACCATACGTTTCAAGATCGCCAACATGGCCACCGAAGTCGAAGCGGCCCGCCAGTTGCTGCATTTTGTCTGCTCCGAAATCGATACCGGCAGGCGCTGCGACAAGGAGGCCTCGATGGCCAAGTATTTCGCCACTGAAATGGCCGAACGCGTCACCAGCGAAGCCATTCAGATCCATGGCGGTGCGGGTTACACCAAGCACTTCCAGGTGGAGCGCTACTGGCGCGACGCGCGGCTGACCAAAATCTTCGAAGGGACCTCGGAGATTCAGCAGCAGATCATCTCCGACCGGATACTGGGGCGCCATCGCGACCCCATCGCCAAACCCAAACCCCGCAGCAGCCCTGACACGGACTCGTGAACGACATGGCAGGCGGAACGCTCTCACATATTCGCGTCCTTGACCTGACGCAACGCCTGGCGGGTCCTTACGGCACGCAGATGCTGGGCGACCTGGGCGCCGAAATCATCAAGCTTGAGCCGCCGGGGGGCGACCCGACGCACAACACGCCGCCGCACTTCGTGGGCGGGGAAAGCACTTATTACCTCAGTTTCAATCGCAACAAGCGTTCGATCATCATCGATCTCAAGGAGCCGCGCGGCCGCCAACTGTTTCGCGAATTACTGGGCAAATGCGACGCGCTGGTGGAAAACAACCGTCCCGGCGTCATGGCGCGCCTTTCTCTTGATTACGCGACACTTAAAAAAGATTTTCCCGCGCTGGTGTATTGCTCGATATCAGGTTTTGGCCAGGACGGGCCCGACGCGCAGCGCGGCGCGCTCGATCCGATCGTTCAGGCGATATCCGGGGGCATGAGTCTTACCGGCGAAACAGGCGGCAAGGCAGTACGCGCGGGCATTCCCATCGGCGACATCTGTGCCGGCATGTATGCGGCCACCGGAATCCTTGCTGCACTGTTGCGGCGTGAAAAAAGCGGGCAGGGTGAGTATGTTGATATTTCCATGCTGGATGTGCAGATCGCCATGCTCGGTTACCAGGGGTCGGCCTATCTCGCCTCAGGCAAGGTGCCGGGACTGCAAGGCAGGACGCATGACTCCTATGCGCTGGCCTATTGCGTCGCCACCCGCGACGGCGTCGACGTGATGATTGCCGCCAATGCACAACGTGCCTTCGAGGTGCTCGCCAAAGTCATCGGACGCGCGGAAATCATCAAAGACCCGCGGTTTCTGACACCGGCGGATCGAAATCGAAACAAGGCTCCGCTTCGCGCCATTCTCGACGAAGCGTGCCTTGCCGTGGATTCGGCCACCATCACCGCAGCCCTGCACAGCGTGGGTGCGCCGGCGGCGGTGATCAATTCGGTGGATCGGGCATTTGCCGAACCGCAGGTGATTCATCGCCAGATGGTCCTGGATCTCCAGGGCGGTCAAGACGGCGACCATGTGCGCGTGCCCGGAGATCCCATCAAACTCACCGAATCCAGGCGCAGCAACTATCGGTATCCGCCGCATTCGGGCGAACACACCCGGGAAATTCTGCGTGAGCTGCTGGGTTACGACGAGGCTCAGTTGGACAAACTCGCCGGTGTGATTCTCGATGCACCTGTCGCGGAGAAGACGCAGGAATTCTGAAAATCGGCTTTCCTAAAACCGAATATTGTCGTACACAGGGAGTTGCACGCGATGTCAGAGACCACGCAGTCCCAAACCGCCGCCGCTCAGGCCATGAAAATGGTGGAAGGTTACAGCGTCGAACACACCGGTCCCGCCACACCCGCTGGCCGCTACCTGCGCCGCTTCTGGCAACCCGTTTATCACTCTGCGGATCTGAAGTCCGGGCGCCCGGTGCCGCTTAAAATCATGAATGAGGATTTCACGCTCTATCGTGATGAGAATGGCGCAATTCACCTCACCGAATCGCGCTGCCCGCATCGCGGTACCTTGCTCTCAAGCGGCTGGGTCGAAGGTGATGCCTTGCGCTGCTTTTATCACGGCTGGAAGTTCGGGGCCGACGGTAAATGCGTCGAGCAACCCGCTGAGGAGTCTTCCTTCATTCACCGCATTGCCATTCGCGTCTGGCCGGTTCGCGAGTATCTGGGTTTGATCTTTGCCTGGTTTGGCGAGGGAGCGCCGCCTGCATTTCCCCTGTACCCGCCGTTCGAGCGTTTCAACGGCCTGGTGGAAGTGGACTCGTACCTGCGCGAGTGCAATTACTACCAGAACGTGGAGAACTCGCTCGACATGAGTCATGTGGGCTTCGTGCATGCCGACAACAAGGCCTCATTCACCGGCATCGGTCTGGGCCGGGCGCTCACCGCGCAGGAATCCGATTGGGGTGTGACCTATGTGTTCCAGCGACCCGACGGCCGCCGGCGCATCCAGCAGTTCGGCATGCCCAATGTGTTTTACATGACTGCGCTGCCCACGGAAGCCGATATCGGCTGGCAGGAGTCGCTGTTCTGGTGGGTGCCGATTGATGACGAACGCCACATGCAATTCAGCCTTCACCGGGTGCCGATCGAAGGCGAGGCCGCAGCAAAATTCAAGGAACACCGTGAGAAAAAACGCTTAACCATCGACCTGGCACATCAGGAGGTGTGCAAGGAAATCCTCGGCGGCATGATGCGGCTGTCGGATGTCGATCGCAGCCGCGTGGATCTGGTGCGCCTGCAGGATGACATTGCGCAAGTGGGGCAGGGCAGGTTTGCCAGCCGCAATCCCGAGAAGCTCGGGCGTGCAGACATCGGTGTGGCCATAATCCGACGGATGGTGAAACGGGAAATCGCCAATCTGGTCGAAGGCCGCCCGCTGAAAGACTGGCAACGCACGCCGTCGATCGTGCCGCAGGTCTGGGCGCTGGACGGCGATGGCGAGAAGGCACTGGCCACCACTGAGTCGGAGGCGCTTGCCGAGATTATCGATATCCGCCCACACGTCGAGGTCAACATGCAGCTACGGGGGCTGCATGGGGCTTTGTCCAAGGGTGATTAATCCGCGGCGCAGGGCTTAATCGAGCTTGATGCCGGTTCTCTGGATGATCTGGGTCAGGCGCTGCGTTTCCGCGGTGAGAAGGTTGGCGAGTTCCTCAGGAGTGCCTGGAGCCGGTTCGAAACCCTGAGCCAGCAATTTCTTTTTCACATCGTCGTTGGCCACCGCGCGGTTGATCTGCGCATTGATGGTGGCGGTGACATCGCGAGGCATGCCCGCCGGTCCGAGCACGGCGATGTAACTGGGCATCGCCATATTGGGCACGCCGGATTCCGCCATGGTCGGCACGCCCGGCACCAGCACTGACTGGCGCGGTGTGCTCACTGCCAGAGCGCGCACTTTGCCGGCCCGCACCTGAGGCATCACCGCCACGTCGGCCACGGCAAAATTCACTTCTCCGGCAATCAGCGCAACGATGGCGGGCCCGAACCCTTTGTAGGGAACGTGAAGAAACTTGATGCCATTGGCGTTGGCCAGAATTTCCACGAACAGATGCGGCGAACCGCCATTGCCCGAGGATGCGTAGCTCAGCGCTTCGGGCTTGGTTTGTCCGAGCTGCAATAATTCCTTCGCGGTATTGGCTTTGACGGCCGGATTCACCACCAGGATAAAAGGTGACATCGATACGTTTGCCACCGCCGTGAACGCTTTCGCGGGATCGAAGCCGAGATTTTTGTACAACGCGCCGGCACTGGCGTGCGTGCTGACTCCCTGCAGATAAAGCGTGTAGCCGTCGGGTGCCGAGCCGGCGACAAACGCCGATGCGATGGTGGTTCCCGCACCCGGTTTGTTCTCGATAATTACCGGATGTTTCCATTCTTCGGCGAGGCGCTCGCCGATGATGCGGCCCACTGCGTCCGAGGATCCGCCGGGCGGGAAGGGGATCACCATTCGAACCGCTTTCGATGGGAAGCCTTGAGCCCCGCAGACGCCGGCCAGCAGCATGGCCGCTATTCCCGTTACCCTTGCCGTTGCCCGCCTGAATGTACCGGTGCTCATGCCGCACTCCTTTGCTTTTCGTTGGATTCGATGAATTCGCGCCACACCGGCGCAATGCGCGCCCCCTGCAGATCGGAAACCTTGGGGTAGGGAAGGATGTTGAACACCTTGTCCCATTCTTCCAGGCTGACCACCGGATCGTGATAGCGGGAGTTCGACAACAGTTTGTGGATGCGCCGCGCCGCGTCGGTGGGATGCATGGGATCTTCGCCACCGGTGACGATGGCGGGTGTTTTAATCGACGCCCATTGCGTGTCGTTCATGCGGCAACCTGCAGTGGGTAGATCGGTGCTGGTGGTGAAAAAAGACTCCCAGAAAGCCAGCTGGCGCACGAACCGCATAGGCTCAATGGCCTGAAGAATCCCGTGGTTATTGGGGTTCAGCCGTATCGACTCGGCGAACATGGGCAGCGCCGCAACGGCCTGCATGCCTTCGCGCATGGCGGCTCGAATATATGGACGGTGCATGTTTCGCGGCAGGCGTTCTGCGGGAACCTCGCCCCCAGAGGGCCAGGCAACCAGCCAGCCACGCACCAGTTCGGGATATTTGAAGCACAACAGCGGCGTGGTCCGGCAACCGGCATATTCGCCGACATAACAGGGGCCGAGCTTGAGTTCGCGAATCAGCGCTGCCAGGCAATCGGCCCAGATGTCGGCCTCAGAGACATCGCCTTCTGTCACCACCGTGGAACCACCATCGGTGTTCGGACGATCCCAGGTGATCACGCGAAATGCCTTGGAGAGTTCTTCCGCGGCGGCACGCATCACGTAGCCTGCCCAGCGCCCACCTGGCGTCAGAACAATAGGTATGCCGGAGCCGCGGTCTTCGTAGCAAATGCGCAGCTTGGCTGCCGGTCTGACGGGGCTTTGAATTAGTATTTCGGGCATCGGATAAACATTGAATTGACGACTTCGGAATCATAGCCTGCCGGGGCAACCGGCCGCCAGCACTACAATGTCGACCGAACGTATTACAAAAGAGGAAACAATGAATCGGATCATCGCACTGTCGACTTTTACAGTGATGGCGGCTCTGTTTATCGGAACGTCAGCGGCACAGGTGCCATTTCCGTCACGGCCGATTTTGCTGGTGGTTCCATTCACCCCCGGAACCGGCATCGACATCCTCGCGCGAACGCTGGGCCCGCGGCTGGCGGACCGACTCGGCCAACCGGTAGCCGTTGACAATAAGGCCGGTGCCAGCAGCCTGATCGGCACAGAGTTTGTGGCTCGTGCAGCCCCCGATGGACATACCTTGCTGGTCACCGCCACCAGTCTCACGATCACCGCTGCGCTCAACAAAAAGCTTCCCTACGACGTGGAAAAGAGCTTTGCCCCTATCAGTCTTGTGGCAACCGGAACGTCCGCGCTTCTGGTCGGCAATAACACGACGGCCCAAAATGTCGGCGAACTGGTTACCTTGGCGAAGGCCAAAGCCGGCGCATTGAATTACGGCTCACCCGGCATCGGAACCGGACCGCATCTGGCGATGGAACTATTCAAGCAGGAGGCGGGCATCAACATGACGCACATTCCCTATAAAGGCGCGGCCGGATCGTTTGTGGATCTGATCGGCGGCCGGATTGACACCATGTTTCAGCCTATCCACGCGTCGCTGACCTACCTGCAGCAGGGGAAGCTGCGCATGCTGGCCATACTGGCCGACAGCCGCTCGGCTGTAGTGCCCAATGTGCCGACCATGAAAGAAGCGGGGTACCCCAATGTTCAGCTTGAAAACTGGTACGGCATGCTTGCGCCCGCCGGGACGCCGCGGGACATCATTGCGCGGCTCAACAACGAGATCAATGCGCAACTCGGCACTACGGTGGTCAGGGAGGAACTGGCGAAGCAAGGCTTGAGCACCGTGGGCGGATCACCTGCACGGCTGGAGGACACCATCCGCTCGGAGCTGGTGCGTTGGGCCCGTGTCGTGGCAGCAGGCAATATCAAGGCGGAGTGAAGCCTTGAGGGGATTGAACTAATCCTTGGCCGCTCCAGAAGCCTTGATTGCCAGCGCAAAACGCCCGATCTCGGCGTCCCGGAATTTTCCGTAATCCCGTGCGTTCATGTAGCGCACGCTAAGGCCGACTTTTCGTAGGAGGCGGCCGTGGGTGGATGGGCGAGAGCAGCGAGAACTCCCTTGATCAAGCGTCGGTTCAACATGGCCTGAATTTCTCTGGGATACAAACGGGGAGCAACGAGGGCGGCGAGTACCGCAATTACGGTGAGGAGTGCTGAGGGTTTGATGCTTTTATGCTCCCGGAAAGTCCACTACCTTCTCATTGGGCTCGCCGCGAAACCACGTTGAGCTTGTCATCCAGTGCTACGCCATAGTCCGACAGGGCTGACTCCCGCGAAACGTAACCGCGCAGCACATCCTCCCTGACTTTTTCAACCGGGCGCAATGCTGCCTTGCCATAGCCGCCGCCACCACCGGTGGTGATGCGAACAAGTTCCCCGGCTTTAACAGTCATTGCTTCCTTGAGGGAAGGCCTCAATGCGCCGTCGACCGCTTCGATGACGACACTTCCGGGCAAAGCCGCTCCTCCGCCATTGAGCCCCCATGGCGGGCACTGGGTGCGATCGAAGGTGGTGAACAGTGTGCAGTCGGCAAGTACCTGGTAATCCCTGGCTAACCCCAATCCGCCGCGGAATTGCCCCGCGCCACCCGAATCCGGGCGCAGCTCGAACTTGTCGATGACGATGGGGTAGGTGGCTTCCTGCACTTCCACCGGAATCAGGCGGGTGTCGCCGTGACAATTGGTACGGAACGGCCCAGGACCGTCTTCGTCGTTCAACGCGCCCCAGCCACCAAAACCGCTGTCGCTGCACTGGAACAAGGCGCCGTTGTCGGACCGCTTGCCGACAAATCGCACCGTGGAGAAGGTGCCGTAGTGACCGGCCGCGACGCGATCGGGGATGGCGCCGCTCAGCGCGCGTATCACCAGATCGACCAGAGTGGGCAGGGGCGCGTTGTAATGCCCTTTGGCCGAGTTGGCGCTGGCGCTGACAATCTTGCCCTCGGGCAGCACCAGGGTCAGCGGCCGGAACGTGCCTTCGCTTGCCTGGCCCTGCGGCATCACCAGATAGCGGAATGCGAGGCGCGCCACGGTTTCACCGCCGCCGCTGCGCGTGGAGTTGATCGTTGTTGCGGTCTCGTCGGCCACACCGGAGAGGTCTACCGTCATTTCGTCGCCCGCGACGATCACCTTCACGGCAAGCGCAACCGGCGTGCCTTCGTGAATGCCATCGTCGTCGAGAAACGCGCTCGCCTCATAGACGCCGTCGGGAATATCGCGAATCACCGCGCGCGCCTCGGCTTCCGACTGGCGCCACATGATCTCGACGGCGCCGCGGAACACCGCACTGCCATAACGCCTGATCAATTGCGCCAGCTCATCGCGGCCCATCAGGCATCCGCCCACCTGCGAGGCGATGTCACCGCCGACCTCTTCAGGAAAACGCGTGTTGTGCTGGATCATGCGGAACATTTCCTGCACCGGCTCGCCCTTTGAATACAGCTTCACGGTGCGGAACTGGATGCCTTCCTGGAAAATATCCGAGGCATATTTGGTAATGCTGCCCACCACGCCGCCACCCACATCGAGCCAGTGCATGACCACAAGCATGAAGGCGGCCAGCTCGCCCTCGGGGTTGAACACCGGCGTGTACATGGCCACATTGTTCAGGTGCTGGCCGATGGTGCCGCCGTGGTTGCTGATGACGATGTCGCCTTCGTGAAATCCGTCTTTGCCGTAGATTTCCAGCCCGTCGCGAATCGCCGCGCCGAGCACATCGGCGACGAACAGCGGCAGGCCGCTGGTGCTCTGGCACAGGAGTTTTCCGTCGACATCGACGATGCCCACCGCGTAGTCCTTGTATTCGTAGACCAGCGGACTGAACGCGGTGCGCGTGATGTTCAGGTCCACCTGGTCGGCGATGGCCGTCAGCCTTCTGCGGATGACCTCGACGGTCACCGGATCGATAGGCGCCGCCATGCCCTTCGCATCCGCCGGCGCTAGCGGTATGTTGTCACGCGCTGCATTCAATTCGAATCTCCCCAAGTTTGCCGATTTCGAAACGGTCGCGCGGACCGACCAGTGTGCTGGACCCATACTCCTCGATGATCGCAGGGCCCGCGCCCTTGAATCCGGCGGGCAGTGCATAGCGATCGTAAATGTCCGTGGACAGGTGCTCGCCCTCGTCGGCAAAGTACACCGGCCGGCGGCGTGCCAGCGGTGTTGCGCTGCTTTTAGACCGGGTCGTAAGTTGAGCCAGGGCCGGCCGGCGGATTTCGAGCATCGCAGTGGAGTGCAAGGCAACGATTTCGAGCTTTGCCTTTTCATTGGAATGGCCATAGCGGCGCTGATATTCGCGATTGAATACCGCGTGCAGCACCGCGAGCCCGCCCTCCTGCGGCACCTCCACCTTGAGCGAATGTTTCTGTCCCTTGTAGCGCATCTCCACCTGGCGCCCGAAAGTCACCGGACGCGGGCCGAACTCCTGCTCCAGCGAGGCATGCGACTCATCTTCAAGCGCGGCAAAGCGGCGCAGCGCTTCGGCCAGGGCATTTTCATCATAGTTGGCAAGATAAGTGCGCGCCGTATCCAGGCGCGCATCGGCCAGCAGCATGCCCACCGCTGAGAAGTTGCCGGGCTCGGGCGGAATGATCACCAGCGGTATATGCAACTCGCGCGCCAGCTGGACACCGTGAAGCGGCCCCCCGCCCCCATAGCAGAACAATGCGAAGTCGCGCGGGTCGCGACCGCGGGTTATGGAAATTCTCTTGATCGCATCGGCCATGGTGAGATCGGCAATCGTCAGGATTCCCTGTGCGGCTCGGATCACGCCAGCGTCTCCGGCATAACCCAGCGGTTCGGCGATGTGCTTGCGGATCGCCGCCACCGCCTTCTCGCTGTCGAGCAGCATCTCCCCACCCAGAAAATGTTTCGGATCGAGGCGTCCCAGGGCAAGGTTCGCATCGGTCACCGCGGGCTCGGTGCCGCCGCGGCCGTAACAGGCCGGACCGGGCGTGGAGCCCGCGCTGCGCGGCCCGATCTGCAGGCGCCCCTGTGGATCGATCCACGCGATCGAACCGCCGCCGGCGCCAACTTCGATGATGTCGATGACATTGCCGCGTATCGGAAAGCCGGTGTCGAAACCGCCGACGTGATAGGTTGATTCCACCGCGAAGCGGCCGCCCTCCACCAGCGCGCACTTGGCGGTGGTGCCGCCCATGTCAAAAGCAATCACGTTGCCCAGATCGAGCGAGTCCGCGTAAGCCGCCGCACCGATGCAGCCGCCCACCGGTCCGGACTCCACCAGCGCGATCGGCTCGCGGCGCACGCGCTCGGTGGAGAGAACGCCGCCGTGCGAGCCCATCATCAGGAGCGACCCCGTGAAACCGGCCTTGCGCAGGTGCGCGTCGAACTCGACGATGTATTCGCTGGTCTGCGGCCCCACGTAGGCATTGGCCGCGGCGGTGGCGGTGCGCTCGAACTCATGCCACTCGCGCGACAGCGAAGAACCGGTGGAAATGAACACCCCGGGCAGCAGTTCCTGCATGCGCTGCGCCGCCTTTTCTTCGTTCTCGGAATTGGCGTAGGCATTGATAAAGGAGATGGCGAGGGCGTCGACCTTTTCTTCGCGCAGCCGCTGGGCAAGTTGCACCAGATCATCGTCAGAAAGCAGTGTCCGCACCGTCCCGTCGGCGGCCATGCGTTCGCTCACTTCAAAGCGGCGTTCGCGTGGAATAAGTGCTGCATCGCGACGAAAACGCAGATTGAACGGTTGGGTGCGGTTGCCGCGCCCGATCTCGAGGACATCGCGGAACCCCTTGGTGGTCGCCAGCGCCGTCTTTGCACCGGCACGCTGCAACAGCGAATTGATGACCAGCGTGGTGCCGTGCTTGACGAACAGGGCATCCCTGGGCTCGACTGCCGCCTTGCGAATGCAATCGAAAATCCCGTCGCCGAAATTTCCGTAGGTGGTGGCGCTTTTGGAATAGGTGACCCTGCCCGACTCCAGGTCGCAGGCGACCAGGTCAGTAAAAGTTCCTCCAATATCGACGGCAAAAATATAGGACACTAAATGCCAGCTCCGGGATTGATTACATGGAAAAGACGCGCCCTGGACAACATGGCCCACGACGCGCAGGCATGCTATCTTACAGTCTTCAGCCTTTTTCAACGTGCGTTGCCATCCGCATAAGTCCGCGAACCGCGACGAACCAGAGGAATTCCACCATGTACACGCTGCTTCGTGCTTTACCCGTCACCGCGTTAGCCGCGATTGCCGCAACGGTACCCAATGCAACAGCCCAGTCCTACCCGACCAAACCGGTGCGCGGCATTGTCGGGTTTGCGGCAGGCGGTCAGATCGATGTGATTGCACGCCTGGTCGCCAACAAAGTGTCAGAGCGCTGGGGGCAGCAGCTCATCATCGAGAACCGCCCCGGCGCGGGCAGCAATATCGCTTCAGAAGTGGTCGCAAAAGCGGCGCCCGACGGGTATACGGTGCTGTTTGCCACGCAATCGGTGGCGATCAATTCGGTACTGCTGCCGAGCGCCGCGTTCAACCCGGTCAAGGACTTTGCCCCGGTCACTCTGCTGGCCTCGGCCGAAGCCGCCCTGTTTGTCCCGCCCAGCCTGCCTGTGCAGAGCCTGCAGGAACTCATAGCATGGACCAAGGCCAATCCTGGCCAGATGTATGCATCGACCAGCCTTGGATCGGTGGCCCACATCGGCATGGAATTACTCAAGAGCCAGACCGGCCTGCGCGCCGACTACGTGCTCTACAACAATATTTCGCAGGCCATCAGCGATGTCACCAGTGGCCGCGTGCCGATCTGGTTGACGCTGCTCTCACCCACCATGCCGCAGATCAAGGCGGGCAAGCTGCGCACGCTCGCGGTTACCGGCGCAAAACGCCAGCAGGCACTCCCCGATGTGCCCACCTTCAAAGAGGCGGGGCAGCCTAATTTTGAAGCGACATCCTGGTACGCCATTTATGCGCCAGCTGGCACCCCCGGTGCGGTGATCGCAAAAATTAATGCCGATGTTCGCTCCGCATTGCAGGCGGGCGACCTCAGGGAACGCATGGGCGGCTTGGGGATCGAACCGACACCCTCGACACCGGAATTCCTCGCCTCCTACCAGAATGAAGAAATCGAGCGCATTCGCATGCTGGTCAAGAGCGGCGCGGTGAAGATCAACTGACAGCGAGCGCAACTACTCCAGTTTCATCCCGGTCGCCTTCACCACACCGGCCCACTTGGTGATTTCTTCCTGCAGGTATCGGGCCATGAAATCCGGCGTGCTGCCCACCGGGTCGATACCCAGGCGCGCCAGCCGCTCCCGCACCTGGGTGTCTTTCAGCGCGCGCGCCACTTCCTCGCTGGCGCGATTGACGATCTCACGAGGCGTGGCGGCCGGCATGAACAGGGCAAACCACGAAAGCGCTTCGTAACCGGCCACGCCCGCCTCCTCCATGGTCGGCACCTCGGGGATGGCGTCGGAACGCTTCTTGCCCGATACCGCCAGAGCGCGCATTTTGCCCGCATTGATCAGCGGCACCATCGGCGGCAGCGAGGCGATCCACAACTGGATGCGGTCGCCCATGAGGTCGGTCTGCGCCTGAGTGACTACTTTATAGGGGATGTGGTTCACGTTGATGCCAGTCAGGAGTTTGAACAATTCCATATTGAGGTGCCCGGCAGTACCGTTCCCGGTAGAGCCATAGGCAAGCTTGCCCGGCTGCTCGCGCGCCAGGGCAATCACCTCCTTGACCGACTTGGCAGGAACCGACGGCGCAACCAGCATCACGCCGATGGTCGATGCCACCATCGATACCGTCGCAAAGTCTTTGACCGGGTGATAGGCAATGTTCGGATTGATAGTGAGATTCACCGCCATGTTGTTGCCGTTCAAAAGCATGGTGTATCCATCGGCAGGCGACCTGGCGACGAATTCAGTGCCGATGTTGCCGCCCGCGCCGGCGCGATTCTCGATCACGATCTGCTGCCCCCAGGCCTCGGAGAGCTTCTGCGAAACGATTCTCGCAAGCGCATCGGTTGCACCGCCTGCGGCAAGCGGAATGACCAGTTTTACAGGTCGATTGGGAAATGGTTGTGCGCAAATCTGTCCAGCAGTGGCCAGAAGCAGAATGCCCATCAACGCGCGCACGCCCAGTCGGGAGGATAAGCTTGTCATGGTGAGAATCTCGATCAGGTTGAAGCGCGCATCGTACAGTGCAGCGCGTCGGAATTTTATACCAGGCTGAAGAACAACCCTGCCAACCTTGCCGGTCGCGCGAACCAGCTTGAGGAGCGAAGGCAAGCTTAAAATCGAGTAGCAGGGACAAAATCGAATAGCAGGCACAAAATCGAGTGGCAGGCACAAACCCCGCCTCGCAACCGCTCTCGACAGCGGTCCCCGGAGGTGGGAACATCACGCATTCTAAGACTGAAGAGAGTGAATCATGGATAAGAAAGTCTCGCGTAGTACCGAAATCGATATGGACAAGTTTCGCCTGCGCCGCTTCGTCGAGCGGCTGGTGGATATGGGCCAGATGGAAGTCATTAACCAGCCGGTTTCGCTCACCAAGATGAGCGAGATGATCGAGGGCAACAAGAACGCGCTGCTGTTTAAGAAGGCCGGCCCCGAGGGTCACGAAATCGCGGCCAAAGTATTGGGCAACAGAAAGCGTATTGCCGCAGCGTTCGACACCACACCGGAAAAGTTGCACGAAGAGTATTTCAAGCGTCTCAATACCTCTCAGGACATCGTTGAAATTCCCTCCAACGAGGCGCCGGTGCATGAGATCGTAATTACCGGAGACGACATCGACCTGACCAAACTGCCGTTCCATCCGCAGCACGAGTTCGATGGAAGCTGTTACATCTCCTCGGGCATTGACTACACCATCGATCCGGCCAACGGGCGCACCAATGTGGGCAGCAGGCGCCTGTCGCTGCGCAATAAAACCTCCACCGGCACCAACATCACAGCGCCCTCGGATTTGAAACGGATTTATCAAGGCTGCGTGGCGCGCGGGGAGAAACTGCCGATCACCTTTACGATCGGGGCGCATCCGCTGGATATGTTTGCGGCAACTACGCGCAAACCCGGCGAAGAGCTTCCGCTGTTCGCGGCCTTCCGTGGCGAGCGCGGCGCGGTGGTGCGCAGCATCACCAACAAGATTCTGGTGCCCGCAGATGCCGAAATTATCCTGGAGGGCTATATCGATGAGCAGGGCTACATCGAACCGGAGGGCCCGTACGGCGAGTACATGGGCTATTACGGTGCCATTCACATGGATCCGGTTTTCCATTGCACCGCCATCACCATGCGTAAGGACGCCATGCACCAGACCTTCCTGCATGGCTCGGCATTCAGCCTGGATCATTCCGACGGCGCGGTGATGAGCGCCATGCGGGTAGAGGTGGAGGCCATGAACATCCTTCGCCGGACGGTCAAAGAGCCGCTGGACGTGTATCAAGTGGAGGCCTCGGGTGGCGCCAACACCTTGCGAGTCAAGATGCGCCAGCGCGTTATCGGCGAAGCGCGCCAGGCGATTGCGGCCATCATCGGGGGCATCATGCGTGTCAAACATGTGTTCGTCTACGACGAGGACATCGACATTCGCGACGATGGTCAATGCCACTGGGCTTTCGGCACGCGTTTCCAGTCCGATCAGGATATCGTCATGATCCACGGCATTGTCGGCATGACCATGGACCCTTCACTGCAGGGTCGCCGCACTGGCGCGAAAACCGGTTTCGATTGCACCCGCCCCTTTGGCAAGGACGGCCAGATTCCGCTTACGCGCTGTGCCGCGAAGACCTTCAAACCGGGCGCGACATTCAAGACCGCGGAAGAAGCGCTCGCCAAGGGACCGATGTTCTATTCGGCGATCGTTGAATCCCTGGGCAGCGAGGACGGCCGCGAAGTGGCGATGGCCCTGGATGAACTTCGCCAGAAGGGCAAGTTAGGGCGCGACCGGGACGGTCGCTATCACCTTGCCGCCGGCAAGCCGGGTACCACCACGATTGTTGGCGCGATGTACCACGATCCCAACGAAGGGACTTGATCGTTTCTTCAGCGTTCCAAGGC
>CAMDFL010000063.1 GCA_945897475.1 Bordetella parapertussis | reverse complement strand
GAGGGCGAATTTTTTTGCATCGTCGGACCCTCGGGTTGCGGCAAAACCACGCTGTTACGCCTGCTCGCGGGGTTGGTCAAGCCCTCCGCGGGCGAGATCGATTTTTATGGTTCGCCCATTGTCGGCCCAGGACGTGATCGTGCCATCGTGTTTCAGGATTATTCGAAAGCCCTGCTGCCTTGGCGCACGGTGTCGGGGAATATTTCCCTCAGCCTCGAGGCCTGCAATGTGGCAGAGGGCGAGCGTCCGGCTCGCATCGACGCGCTGCTCGAAAAAATGAATTTGCAGCATGCCGCGAAACAATACCCCAGCGAACTCTCCGGGGGCATGCAGCAGCGGGTGCAGATTGCGCGTTGCCTGGCGCAGGAACCCAGGCTGCTTCTTATGGATGAGCCCTTCGGTGCGCTCGATGCGATGACACGCCAGACTTTGCAGGACGAAGTAGCGCGTCTGGCTGCCGAACAGAAAACCACGGTGGTGTTCATCACGCATGATCTGGAGGAGGCGATTTATCTCGGTGATCGGGTGGTCGCGCTGGGCACCAATCCGGGGCGTATTGTCGAGATGGTTGAGGTAGACATCCCACGGCCGCGCAATCAGCTCGATACGCGCGAGGACAGGCGCTTTCTTGCCCACCGGCATCATCTGTTCGGACTGCTGCAGGGCCACTGACGATGCGGCGCATACTCAGAGGCGCGTTGATTCCGGTTCTGCTGGTGGTGCTCTGGGAGGTGATGAGCCGGGCTGGCATTCTGCCCATGGACACCACCTCGCGGCCCACGCTGATTGCGGTCGCCGGTTATGAAGGCATCGCCGACGGATCGATTCTCAAATCGACCTGGCAGACGATCGAAGCGGCGATGTTCGGTTTCCTCATTGCCACGGTGATAGGCGTTTTTTGCGGCGTGCTTATGGGCTTGAGCCGGCGTCTGGAATCCATCGTAGGGCCATCGGTTGACGCGCTGCGACCCATTCCCGCCGTGGCCTTGATTCCCTTGAGCCTGTTGTTGTTCGGATTCGGACTCAATCTCGAAGCTGCGGTGGTGGCCTTTGCCTGCGTGTGGCCGATTCTGCTGGTGACTATTGCCGCGGTGCATGGCATCGAACCGCGTCTTTTGGAGCTGGCGCGCGTACTGGAGATGTCATTTGCCACGCGAATGAGAAAAATCATCCTCCCCGCGGCGCTCGCTCGCATCACCGTCGGCCTGCGAGTGGCTATCAGTATTTCTCTGGTGGTCGCGGTGACAGTGGAGATCGTTATCAATCCCAGGGGGCTGGGCTACTCGATGATCATGGCGCAGCAATCCTTGAAGCCCGAGCTGATGTATGCACAACTGTTGTGGCTGGGCGCATTGGGGTGGGCTTTGAACGCGGCGCTGCAAAAGGCGGTGTCGTACTGGCCAGGCATGAACCAACTGGGTGGGCAGTCGTGAAGCGCGTGTTTGGCGCGACCGCTTTTCAGGCGCTGGCATTCGCCATGGGAATGCTGGTTCTGTGGCAGATTGCTTCGGACCTTAAAATCATTTCGCCGATTTTCTTTCCGCCACCCTCAAGGACCTTGGCTGAATTGTATCGACAGATCGTCGAGGGGACGATATGGAAGCCACTCACCGAGACGTCTCTGCGTATGTTCTACGGCTGGGCATTGGCTTCGCTGCTGGGTGTGATCCTGGGCGCCGCGATCGGCTCCTCGCGCACCGCGCGCGACTTTCTCAATCCGATGCTGGAGTTGCTGCGCCCCCTGCCGGCATCGGCCATCATTCCACCTGCGATCCTGTTCCTCGGCCTGTCCAACACCATGTCGGTTTCGGTGATTGCTTTTGGCGCCATCTGGCCGGTGCTGCTTGCGAGCGTTTTCGGCTTTGCTTCGGTCAGCCCGCAATTGGTCGATGTGGCGGCGTCGCTGCGTCTTACGCGCACGCAGTTCATGGTGAAGATCGCGGTTCCCGGCGCCATGCCCGACATCATCGCGGGGGCTCGAGTAAGTCTTGCCATAGCTTTGATTCTTGCCGTGGTCACCGAGATGCAGGCATCCCAACCCGGTTTGGGACAGAACATTCTCCTCGCGCAGCGCTCCTACCGCAGCGCGGAGTTGTATTCGGGCGTTGTGGTGCTTGGCTTGATGGGCTTTGTCTTCAACTATGCGTTGCAACTGTTTGAGCAGCGGGTGCTGCGCTGGCGGCCGGCCCTGTCTTAGGCCGGCATCCTAGGCCGGCCAAGGTCCCGGCGCGGTTTATCGAATAGCGCCACAATACGAAGGTCCGATTGCCCGTCAATGTAGGAGGCACCATGACAGTTCGGCTTTTGATTTTGCTTGCGCTTGGAATAGCTTTCGCGGGCCCAGCAATCGCGCAATGTCCCAGCCGCGCCATCAAACCGCTTCCGCACGGTGCTGCAGGCACCGGTCCGGACATGATTGCCCGTCTGCTCGCGGCGACTATGAGCGCAACGGCAAGCTGATCAAAGCTCTCGGTATTCGCCTGGACTAAAAGCTCGCGGTACTTTTTCGCCATTCAATCCGATATTCAACGGGAGTCGCCATGGTTCGAATCATTGTTGCCATTGTTTTCAGTTGCGTTTTCACTCAGTCATTGTTCTCGCAAACTTTTCCGAACCGGACGGTGCGCATAGTTGTTCCCTTGCCGCCGGGCGGCAGCAACGATCTGGTCGCGCGGATATTTTCCGAAAGACTGCCTGCGGCCCTGGGCCAGCCGGTGATCGTCGAGAACCGCGCGGGCGGCAGCGGCAATCCGGCCACCGAGTTCGTCGCGCGTTCTGCCCCCGATGGCCATACGCTGATTCTCGCCAACACTTCGCATGTGGTGAACGCGGCCTTTTTCAAGGTCCTGCCCTACGACCCGATCAAGGACTTCAGCGCCGTCACCATGAGTTACGCTGTTGCATTCGCGCTGGTGATCAATGCCTCCGTTCCAGCCAACACCACGCAGGAATTCGTCGCGTGGGCGAGGGCGCAGCAAAAGGGCGTCACCTATGCATCGGCGGGCGTAGGCGCGCCGCACCATCTCGCCATGGAAATGTTCCAGGTGCTCACCAAAGCACCCATGCTCCACATCCCTTACAAGGGTGCCGGTCAATTTGTTCCGGAGATGGTGGCCGGCCGCGTCGATTCAGTGATTGGCGCGATCAATTCGCTCATCCCACACATCAAGTCGGGCAAGTTGCGTGTGCTGGCCATGGCCGGGCGCGAGAATTCCCTGCTCCCTGGGGTACCAACGCTTGCCAGCGGCGTGCCAGGGTTCGATTTGGATAACTGGACCGGCCTACTCGCGCCTGCGGGAACCCCGGCGCCTATCGTTCAGCGACTGAACGCCGAGTTCGTGCGCGTGTTGAAGAGTCCGGAAACCGCCGAACGCCTGGTGCCGCAGGGCATCGACATCATCGCCTCGACGCCGGAATACTTTGCCGAGTCGTTAAAGACCTATCTCGCCAAGTCCATCAAACTGGTGCGCGACGCGGGGATCAAGATCGAGCAATAAGGCCAGCGCGGTTCGTCCGCTGCAGCGCTGCAAAAACCTGCACGAACGAAAAATCCGTTCGTGCGGATCGTTGTTTCAAACAACGATCTTCAGCAAACCGCTCGGGGCAGGAGGGGACGAGCCAAAAACCCTCAAGTACTGCCATTCATCTATGAGACACAATACATCTCCGAGGCATAAGACATCTCATTTAATTTTGAAATATTGTTCTCTGCGAACGCAGTTTCGCAAGGCGCAACTCCCGGTTAGACCGAAGCCACCACCCTCTCAAACCTGGCTCCCGTCTGGCTGGTAATCATTTCCTTCGCTGCGCCTAAAAACGTTTGTGTATGCGCCATTTGTGCGTGGGCTTTGAACGCGTCTTCGTTGTCGTAGACCTCGTAGAGAACGATTTTGCAGGGGTCGTCGTTGGCGCGAATGACGTCGAACTGGTGGCAGCCGGGTTCGTCGCGTACCGAGGCGCGCGCGTTGACCTCGATCATCTGGTTGAAGCGTTCGAGATGCTCGGGTTTGACTTGAAAAGTGACGACGAGAACGAAATTGCCCATGCTTAACTCCGCTTGTGTGGGTGGTGAGAGCCTTCAGCATAACGGTTTGCCGGCAAGCCGGCCGGGCCACTACCTGCATGGTATCCATCGCCGTAAGCCTTCCGCGTTGTTTGAGTATTCGACCGTCTATCATCACGGTGTAGACGTTCGAGGGCTGAGCGGCTTCCACGATCATGTGTGCGGGTTCGGTGAATATGCCGATGTTGACGGCGCGGGTGTCGATCATGATCAGGTCGGCGCGCTTGCCGGGTTTGAGCGACCCGATACGATCATCCATTCATCGGCGCGATCCAGGCGATACTGCCTGACCCTGGTAAATTTTGCTGCGCTTGCTTCGTCACGCTCGCTTCGTCAATTCTGTCCGTCAAACCTGTCGTCAATCTTGCCCTGGTCAATCTTGCGGCAAGTTCCGAGGAGTTCTGCCAGAAGAAGTGCTCGGACCCCCACGCAAATCAAAACAATAAATAGAGTGAATGGAAAATTGAATCGTTCGCATTGAATCGGAGGCAGGCGCGCGAGCGACGGTGTATGGGCTTAGAATGATTCTTGGTAATTCATGTTGGGACCGCTGGGTAGCAAACGCGCTGGATTGCATTACACAGGTGGCGATAGATTGCCCCGCCGCCGATCATCTCAACTCTATTGAAGGAGTAAGCATGGGAATGATTCGTCTAGGCGAAAAGCCACCATTGACCGTTGGACCAGGCGACAGCGTGGCGCAGGCGGCGCGCGCCATGAGCGAACGCCATGTAGGCGCAGCCACCGTTGTGGATGGGAGCAGTGTCATCGGGGTGGTGTCGGAGCGCGATGTGCTGCAGAAGGTGGTCGCCGCCGGCGGCGACCCCGAGTCCTTGTGCGTGCGCGACATCATGTCGAGTCCTGCGCGCACGGTTGGCGTGAATACCTCGGTGGCCACGGCCGCCGCGATAATGCGCAAACATCACATTCGCCATCTGGTTGTCCTCGATGAAAACGAGGCGCTACTCGCCATGATTGCACTGCGCTACCTGCTCTATGACCTCATGGACGATATGGAACGCACCCTCGGCGATCTCACCGGCTACATCATGACCGACGGACCCGGCGGCTAGCCGTTGGGCGCTGGTGAGTATCGACTCAAGGAATAGAGGCGGCGCAGGCCGCGATTTTCAATTCTGAAGGCCGGGCTGGAAGGCTGTTGTTTGATCTCGGCCCACAGCGTGAGCGCTTGTCGTGTGCTTGCCAGGAATGGTAGACGGTCACCCGCAACTACCGAATTACGCCCATTTCTTTGAAGTATTTCGCCGCACCCGGGTGCAGGGGTACCGGCATGCCCTCAAGTGCGCGCAACAGCTTGATCGAGGCTGCGGCAGGATGCGCCGCGGTGAGCTCGGCGGTCGAGTCGAACACTGCCTTGGTTACCTTGTAGATGAGTTCATCGGGCAGATCCGCGCGTGTCACCAGGTAGTTGGGAAGCGCGGCGGACTTGACATCGGCGCTTTGGCCTCTATAAGTGCCTTTGGGAATGAGAGCTTTTTGGTAAGGCGCGCCTACCTTGTCGACCACCTCGGGTGGCGTTTCCACGACGACTATCGAAAACGCGTTGGCGAGCTCGCGCAGCGCGGGCACGCCCAGCCCCGCAGTTTGCACGGTGGCATCGAGCAAGCGGTTCTTCATGAGATCGACGGAGTCGTCGAAGGGAAGGTACTCGACCTTCGCGAGATCCTTGTAGCTCAGGCCGGCCGCCTTGAGAAGCGCTCGCGTATTGACTTCGGTCCCCGAGCGCTGGGAGCCTACCGACAAGCGCTTGCCCTTTAGATCGACCAGCGTTCTGATACCGCTTTGTTGTGTCGCGACAATTTGAATAAAGTTCGGATAAATCGCGGCGATGCCGCGTAATCCATCGGCTTTGCTCTTGAAGCCCGCCTCGGCATCGCCGGCCCACCCCAGAGCGAGAACGTCGCCCTGCGCGAAGGCGATCTCGCCCTTGCCTTGCTGCAACAGATTGAGATTCTCCACCGATCCCTTGGTTGCTTGCACCGATGGCCGAGACCCCGGAATTTTCTCGGCGAAATTGTCGGAAAGCGCATGACCAAGTTGATAGTAAATTCCCGCCGTCCCCGCGGTAAGGATATTGATGAAATGACCGGGAGTCGGACGGGGTTCGCCGGCGATGCTCGCAGCGGTGCAAGCGATCAACAGATAAAAAAACGCCACGCGCCGCAGCATCGGATGGGATTTTTGTGCGAGCTTCATTTACTTGTTGGCAATGGCGGTGGGCTCGACCGGTTTGAGCATAGCGGCAAGCACAGGAATGTGGGAATTCAATGCAACATTATTCATACCGCGGATCATCGCGCAAATGGGATCCACGATGGCCATTAAAGGCATAGCAAGTTCGAAGGACAGGCCAAACGGACGCATTACCGCGGCCATCGGGGCGAGTCCCGCAAGCCCTGTCAAGCCAATGGTCGCGAAGGAGGCAGTGATCGAAAAAAGCACGACCAAGGCAAGCTCGAATCCGCCGAACGAGTGCCCCAGCAAATAGCCTATGAACAAGGTAGCAGTCGTGAAATGAATCATGTTGCCGAATCGGATCACCGCAAATGCTATCGGGATATAGAGCTCGCACGGCTCAGCTTTGACGCCCAATTCATCCTTCAACACCTCCAAGGTGGCTGGGGCGCAAATCAGTGCGTTGCGCGTCGCGGCGACGAAAGCCAAGGGCCTGAGAAACGCGGTGATGACCCGCCTCGGACTGATCCTCTGGGCCATCGCAATGACCAGCAAGGGCGACAGTAAAAGCAGCACATTCACCGAAAAATAGGCATAGGCAAATGGGGCAAGAACCTCGTAGATGTCCGGGCCGAGCAAAGCGACCCGGGGCGCGATCAGCGCGACGATGCCGAGAGGCGCAATCACGTTGAACCAATCGAAAATCAAAAGGCAGACGGCCTGAAGGTGCTTGAGGGCGCTGAAAATGGAGGTTCCAGAGCGCTGCTCGCTCATGACCATGGCGACGCCAAAAATGATCGCAAAAATTATCACCTGCATGCTGTCGTTGGACGAAAGCGCGGAAAATATGTTCGTGGGTATTACCGATAGCAATCCGCTGTCTCCCACGATGCTCGCCGCGTCGGACAGAAGCGGGTTAAGGGCGAATTCAAGATCCACCCGATTGGCTGAAGCGCCCACAAGAGAGCCAATCCTGTGGGTGGTGGCCTCATCGAGCGGCATCAGGTAGAAAACCGCTGTGGGCACCAGAACGGCGATCAATCCCACCACGACGAAAGTCACCAGCAACCAGACTCCCATGCGCCCGACGACCTTGCCGGCCGCGCCACTGGTCAGGGCGGAGCGCACTGACAGAGGGATGGTCGCGAGCAGAAATGGCAGCACGCAAATTTGCAGCAGCGCAATGTAGAAATCGCCAATTGGCTGCAAATATTGCAGAAATGGGAAGCGCATGATTCCCAGCCACAGGCCGAGGAGGACGGCCACAATGGTGATCCCGGGGCGATTGACTTTTTTGGAAATTTCCGTGAGAGAGAACGGCTTATTACCAGGCATTTGGGATGTCCGCTTTCAGTCCCCGCCGTTGCTGGCGAGAAGGGCGGATAACGCGAACGGAACCCGGTTTTCGGTGATTTGATGGTTGATGAACTCCTGCAGTCTCAGGCAGGTATCGCAAATGGCGATGGACAGGAACGACTTCTGATCGTTAAATGCCGCCGATCCAAGGCGGACGTTCAAGGAAGGATTTTTCTTCAACACGCGACGCACCTCGAATTCATCCCGGTAGACCGCGTCCACTCGGTTATTCACCAGCGCCTCGACCGAATCTTCCCAATTCTGAAACTCCACTATTTGCGCATTGCGAAAATTGCGCTGCGCAAAGTCAACATATTCGCTCTTCGCGATGACGCCAATGGTGCCGCCGAATTTACGCAATATTTCTTCGGGTGGCCGGCCGCCGGCCGTTTTTCCAACGGTGATTCGATCAAAGAGAAATGACTGGCGCACCGTGAGGTAGGGTTCGGAAAATCGCACGCGAACTATCCGGTAAGGCGTTTGCGATAATTTACTCACGCCTATATCGGCCCGGCCGCTGGCAACCGCGTCGATAACCGCGTCGAAGGTGGGGCAGTCATCGACGAACTCGACACCCACTTTCAACAAGCGGCCGATGGCGCGCGCGAGAGCGATCTCAGGGCCGACCGGCTCGCCGTCTTTCTTGCGCCAGTGAAACGCGGGCAAGGTGAATTTCGTAATGGCGACTCTGATGGTGCCGCGAGCGATTATCGTTTTAATATCTTTCACGCCTGTTGTCGCGGGCTCCGCCGCACGCAAGGGGGCAATTGGCGCGAGCAGACCGAGCGCGATCAACGCCATTAGCGCGATCGCTACGCGCCTCAACAGGCGACAGGTATCGGGCCAGGCATGAGGTAATGGTGACGAGTCATTGGAAAAATTATCGCGCACAGGGAGAAAATCCGTGATGGTGTCGCTGGGGGAGGCTGGAGTTTATTACTAAATTTAATATACACTTTGAAATAATCGTCGGAGACAGTCATGTTGACACTATTTTCGCTATCCATAGGATTGAGCTTGACCAGTGCTTATCCAGGGTGGCCCCGGTGGATTGAATTCTGGGGAATGGCTTTCGGTTCTATGTTGCTCACGCCCCTGATTGTCATCATCATTCTCCTGGTGACCGACGACGTTAAGCAAGCGATTGAAGCCTCGGGCGCAGGATCAGCTTAAATGGATGTTTGGCGCATCGATCTGGATCATGGCGGTGCGCTCAACGGGATGCTGGCGATGCTGGACGCGCAGGAGAAGAGTCGGGCCGCAAGATTTCTAAGCGGCTCGCTGGCGCGGCGGTTTATCGTCGCTCATGCCGCCACCCGGTGCATTCTGTCCGGGTACAACGGGATGCACGCGGAAGATTTGAAATTTGAATACAACTCGTATGGAAAACCCTCGGTCGCGAATAACGGCGGGCCGCCGTTCAACCTTTCGCATTCGCATGATCTGGCTTTGTGCGCCGTGGCCAGATCTGGAGAGTTAGGGGTGGATGTTGAAAAGTGCCGCGGTATCGATTATCTGGACATGGCGAGACGTTTTTTTTCGCCGAACGAAACGAATAATCTTCTTGCCTTGAGCGATGATCAGTCGAGGCTTGGTTTTTTTGCCTGTTGGACGCGTAAAGAGGCCTACATAAAAGCGAAGGGCCTTGGTCTCTCCCTGCCGCTTGGGCAGTTCTCGGTTGAATTGCGCCCCGGAATTCCCGCGCGTCTCCTCGATTGCGCTTACGCGCCAGAGGATGTGGATCGTTTCCGATTGTGGGATGTGCCGGTACCGGAGGGATTTATGGCGGCGGCGGCTCACAGCGGGGTTGACGAAGGAGCGCCGAATTGTCGGCCGTGGAAGTTTCCCGAGTCGTTCTTGTCGAGCTGAGATGCGCTTTTCTTAATTTCAATCCGGGGCGTTTTTTATCGCCCGCCAAACCCGGTTCGGCGTGGCCGGCATTTCGAAGTGTTCGACTCCCAAAGGCGCTAGTGCATCAAGTATTGCATTGACGATAGTGGGCGGCGAGCCCACCGCGCCATAAGCCTGGCGCGGCAGATCGACATCGGCCACGAATTGGCTGCGGCCGGTCAGGAAACGAGCGTCCTCGACCCGGCGCACCGGGCGGCCAATGCCAAAGCGATTCACGGTTTCTTGCATGAAATATCCTTGGTCTGTGCGGTCTGTGCGGTCTGTGCGGGCGCGAGAATCGCGCGCCTCGATTAAAATGTCTCGAACATTGGCTTTCCCTGTGAGCCGGCACGAAAAATAGGAGGTTATAGAACCATGCGCGCAATCAATTCACATTTTCACTGGTACCCGAAGTCGGTATTCGAAGCCCTTTGCAAGCGCACCGATGCACCGCGCGCGAAACCCAATCCGAAGGGTGGCTACGACGTGACTCCCCACGAAGGCATGACGCGCTGCGACACCTGGGCCGACTGGTTTGACTTGGACGCCATGCTCGAACACATGGACCGTGCCGCGCTGGGTGCCGGCAACTTTGGCGGCTTCGATTTTGGCGTTGTATGCACCACCGGCCCAGGCGGAGCGTTCTTTTCCGAGACCGACGCGGCCTCGGGTTACGCCTTTTCGCAGATGTGGAATGACGAGATCGCCGCTGCCTGCCGGCGCTACCCCGGCAAAGTGTGGGGCTCAGGGGTGGTGCCCTTGCAAGATCCGAAGCGCTGCGTGGACGAGCTCGAGCGCGCGATGAAAATGGGTCTGGTAGGCGTCAACGTGCCCAGCAGCATCGGAGCGAAAGGAAAAATCCGCGTCGATGATGCTTCGCTCGCCGATTTCTACGCCACCGCCGAGCGGCTCGGCGCGACGCTATTCATGCATCCCACCGACGTTGTGTTCCCCGCGATATGCGATGGTTATGATGGCGCGCTCTACAACTCGCTGGGCAAGGTGCTCGAGGTGAGCATCGCTGCCTACCGACTGGTGCTCTCCGGGATCATGGAGAGGCACCCGAATCTGAAGGTGTATGTCTCGCATACCGGCGGCGCGCTGCCCTACCAGGCGGGGCGCATGGACAAGAACTCCAAGGCCGCGAAGTTGCCCAAGGACCCCAGCGTCTACCTTCGCCGCATGTACACCGACACGGTTCAGCCGCATGCACTAGGTCTGAAATTTGCGATTGACTTCTACGGTATCGATCATGTGATGTATGGCGACGACTATCCGTGCTGGAACGCACCCGCGGCGCTGAAGATATTCAACGAGATCGGCCTGTCGATCGAGGATCAGCAGAAGATTCTTTGCGACAACGCGCGGCGCATCCTCGATCTCAGGGAGCCTGTAAGGCAGGTGCTTGCTGCCTGAGTAGGGTGCACGACAGTTAAGTCAGGCGATCGTTATTGAGGCAGGCTCAGAGCTTGCAAAATTTCATTTTGCAAGCGGTTCCAAGAGATTTGCCGGCAATGCGTATTCCGGCGGATGCTTGACATCGATTTCCATCCAGTTTGTGCCCTGCGGGAAACGGATCGCCAGCGCGCGCACCGCGCGATAGTCGATGTCCTGGTCGATGCCAAAGGGCAATTTGCCCCCTTCATGCTCGTCTAAGGCCTTTAAGAGCATGCGGCGCGCGCGCACGATAACCACGTCGCTGGTGCCAAGAAACTCCTTGGAGCGATCCATGATCGGCCCCATGGATTCTTCGACGATGAAATCTTCGTAGACGAAGTTTTTCATGATGCCGCTGAAATGGCCCTTCTTCATGGCATCGATATCCTGATTCCAGGTGTTGGCTTCGTTGCCGCGGTCACGGGCGAAATCGTCGTCGTCCGGGTGGGTGCCGGCGTATGCGGATTCTTTGTAATACTCGGGTACGGGGCCGAAAGGATTTAGATAGTAATACCAGTGCGCGCTCCATTCGTCGTCGATAGGCACGACGATCACCACCAGGCGAGGGTCGCCGTGGTTGCCGGGAATGAAAGAATAATAGGGCAGCACCACTTCGCGGATACGCGCGTAAATCATGCCGTCGGGCAAATCGCGCAGCGCCGCTTCGCGGAATCCATAAGGCTTTTCGATAAATTCGAACGAAGGGGATGAGTCATGTGTCACCAGCGTGCCGGTCGTGTTCGGCCGGCGCGGCACGGAGGTCGAATGCAGAAAATTCAGATGCGCCGAGTCGAGCTGGCCTTCGAATCCCTGCAGCCAGTTCCCATGCACGGTGGCACGGCGAATTAGAAACTCCGCGGGCGGGAAGTTGGCCTCGAAATTGTAGAAATTTGGCGGTGTGCGACGGCCCATATAAATCCAAACAAGACCGCCGCCTTCCTCGGCTGGGTAATGCACGATAGGTACTCGCTCGGCAAAACTCTCGCGCGTCTGTGCTGGTTCGGTTGGACAGTCCACGACTTTGCCCGAGCGGTCGTACTTCCAGCCATGAAAAATACAGCGCAATCCATCGCCTTCGTTGCGCGCCAGCGCCAGCGAAGTCCGGCGGTGAGGGCAGGCTTTTTGCAGAATACCGACGCGTCCGTCGCTGCCGCGAAATGCGACAAGATCCTCGCCAAGCAATCGGAAAAGCTTGGGTGCTCCGCCCGCGACAAGCGTGGCCGATCGCAGGGCCGGCGTCCAAAGCTCACGCAACATCTCGCCCATGGGCGTGCCGGGGCCTACGCGCGTGAGGCGCTCGTTGTCCTGGTTCGATAGCATCGGTATCTCCTAGTTTCTATTGTTTGATTTGCCACCGAAACTGGCGCTGCTTAGCCCTGCGCAAAATGAGGCGACTGTTCAGTTTCTCATGAACGCAGCTTGGTTTGCAGCAAAAGCGAAGCCCCGCAATAATCTTGCGGGGCTTCGCAGTTTGCCACTTGTCTGTGGCTTCAGTTCGTCACGTTATCGTGACGCTACCGGCGTGTGTTTGCCGGCTTCTGGGTTAGCTCTGTGAGAAGGTTCATCGATAGGATGGCCTCCATAGTCGACTCCGGTCCCCAACGACCACGGACCACGCCTGGATATCCAGGAAACCGAACAGCGCAACGCGTTGCGCTTTTGTGGTTTGCTTGGCTCCTCGGACCGGGATAATCCGCAAACCTGATTTCTAGTTTGCTGGCCACACGTTCGCTTCAGGTACACCCGCGACTTGGGGCGCGCGCAACAGCGAATAATTCGTGTGACTTCTGGGTCACCTGTGGTCGGTTTGGAATTTATCCCAACCCGATTCACCAAAGCAATCTCAGTTGACGCCCATCAACTGTTGCTGTCAAGGCGTTTAGTTAAAAAATTGCACACTCCTTTGACGTTGATCAGTGAGGTCATTTCATTGCTTGAACCTCGAATTGAAGCAACTATCGCAAGCGATTGATTTTGTTGAATAGCTGGTGTGGACACAACAATCGCGGGATCCAACAGTTGCAGGGAGTGATTGGAACGCGTCCAGTCCAGGCCTGCGTCTTGCCACTGCCGCCCCCATCACAGTGCCTTTGAAACAATCCGGATTCACCCGTGTCCGTAAGTTTCCTAACTGAATGCCGGCGCCACTTCTTCCATGAAGCGCGACATTTCTTCCTTCACCTGGGTATGCGGTTTCAATCCCAGATTGAAATATAATATTACTTCATCGAAACAGTTAGTCTCGACTTTATCTTTTAAAATATCAACAATGCGGGAAGAATTTCCGATGAGTATGGAATCGGTGTTGAGATCTTCTGGCTTCATGGCGCGGCGCCGCGCGACGATATCAACGAAATACTTGTAGTTCGCGGGCGCGGTTTTCGGATCGCCGGGAAGGGCGGGGTTGGTGCACTCCTGGTGATAACGCAACTGGCGCCTGCGCGCCGCCAGATCTTCCTCCGGGTTGTCCGCGAAATGAATGAAGTAACTGGTGATCAGTGGGCCGGGCTTGCACCCTTGCGCTTGGCATCCTTCGCGATACATGCGAGACACGGCAGCCAGGCCGCCATGCACCGCGGTCGCGGCAGAAGCCGAAACCACCAGTCCCAGGTTCATTTTGACGGCGAGATCGATCGAAGGTTTGGAAAACGAGGCGATATGAATGGGTATCGGCTGCTGCACGGGTGTGGGCGTGATTTTGACATTATCAAACGCGTAGTATTTTCCTCGGTGGGTAACCGCTTCCTCGGATGTCCAGAGTCTGTGAACAATTTCCAGACTCTCGGCGAATATTTCGGCGTTCTCCTCGAAACTGGCTTGCAGCGGAGCGTATTCGTTGCGGTCGTAGCCGCGGCCGGTGGCGAAATCCACGCGCCCGCCGCTGAGCAAATCGAGGGTGGCCCATTGCTCGGCCACACGTATCGGGTGATGCAGCGGCAGCACGTTCACCGCGGGCGCGAGGCGGATCTTCTTGGTTTTCGCCGCGACTTGACCCAGGAGGAGGTCGGGGCATGAGGTCACGCCCAGTGTGCTGAAATGATGTTCGCCGATCCAGGCTGAATGCATGCCAATGTTGTCTGCGTGTATGGCTTCAGCGACAATGTTGGTGATGCATTCGTTCGCCGAACGTGGGTTGTTTTGATAGTGATTGTCGCTGAGCGTGAAATAACCGAAGCGCAAGCCGATCTCCTGAAAAATTTAGTGGGGCATGAAGGGCCGGCATTGTAGTGCGAGCGGTTTTCCCGCGCTTTTCCCGCGGTCTCAGCTGTCGGGTTTCTAGAATGTTGTCGGCACTCATGCGCTATCTCTCTACATTGTCCGTCATCACAGGATGAATTCAGCAATGACTGCGGATCGGGCGTTCTGGTGTATCTTTCAGGTAAGGGCATGACAGCTTATTTCCCGGGCCGGGAGATATCAATGCAATAGAGGGAACCATGAGCACGTCAAAACGCATGATGAAGCTGGGCGCTTTTTTTAATCCGACAGGCCATCACGTGGCCTCCTGGCGACATCCGCAATCGCAGGCTGATGCGGGTATAAATTTCAAACATTATGTGGAACTCGCAAAGACAGCAGAGCGTGGAAGGTTCGATCTTATTTTTCTGGCGGATAATCCATCGGTACGGGACGCCAATATCGAAGCGCTGTCGCGATCGGCGCAGTACATCGCCAATCTGGAGCCGATCACCTTGTTATCGGCGATTGCCGCGGTCACCGAAAAAATCGGGCTGGTGGCCACCGCGTCCACCCAGTTCAACGAGCCCTACAATCTCGCGCGCAAGTTCGCATCCCTGGACCACATCAGCGGGGGCCGTGCCGGCTGGAATATCGTCACTACGGCGAACCGTGTCTCTGCGCTGAATTTCAGCGCGGACCAGGTGGTGCCTCACCATGAGCGCTATGAGCGCGCCAAGGAATTCACACGCATCGTCACCGGCTTGTGGGATAGCTGGGACGACGATGCCTTTGTGCGCGACAAGGAGTCGGGTCTGTTCTTCCATCCCGAAGGCATGCATGCGCTGAATCATAAGGGGCAGTGGTATTCGGTGCGCGGGCCACTTAATGTGCCGCGCTCGCCCCAGGGACATCCGGTTCTGGTGCAGGCCGGCGCCTCGGAGGATGGCCGCAGTTTCGCCGCCGAATTTGCAGAGGCGATTTTCACAGGCCACATCACGCTCGCATCGGCGCAGAAGTATTACGCCGATGTAAAAGCGAAGGCTGTTGCGTTTGGCCGTGATCCCGACCGAGTGCTGGTGATGCCGGGATTGTCGCCAGTGGTGGGGCGCACTGAAAAAGAGGCGCAGGACAAGCAGGACTATCTGCAATCCTTGGTGCATCCAATCGTCGCGCGCGAGATCCTGTCATCCCTGCTTGGCGGGGTGGATCTGTCGCGCTATGACATCGATGCACCATTGCCCGAGCTGCCGCCACCGAGCGCCTCTGATGGCGAGAGCACGCGCGAAGTCTGGGTGAACCTCGCCCGCGAGCAGAATCTCAGCATCCGGCAACTGGCCATGCGCGCCACACACGGGCGCGGCAAGAGCGCGGCGATCGGTACCCCGGAACAGATCGCCGATCACATGGAGAAGTGGTTCAAGGAAGGTGGCGCCGATGGCTTCAATATCCAACCGCCGTATCAGCCGGGCTCGCTCGATGATTTTGTTTCGATGGTGATTCCGGTGTTGCAGGAGCGTGGGCTGTTCCGGCGCGAATATGAGGGCAATACTTTGCGCGAACACCTCGGGCTGGCGCGGCCTGCGAACCGCAATTCGCGCTCAATCGAAGTAAAAACAGAAATAGAGGCTTCAGCGTGAATGTTCTTTTGGAAGACGGGCTGCGTGTGGTCACTGCCGGACCGAGAAAATTTCGCGCTGACATGGGCGCGGCCACTACCTTATCGAGTTGATCGAAAATGGCCCTGACCCGACCATCCGTCAAAGGGACTTCCCTGGCGGCAGAAGTGGAATTTATGCCATTCGGCGCGTCCCCCAAAGGCACTTCCTGCGCGGTGCCCCCCAAGGCGATCACGCTGGACCTCGACGATACTTTGTGGTCCTCGGCGCCGGTGCTCGCCGCGGCGGAAGCCAAGCTGCATAGCTGGCTCGAAGCCAGGGCGCCGGCTGTTGCTGCGGCATTGCCGCCACCGAAATTCGCGTTGTTTCGTCGCGCCTTGGCCGCCGAGCTACCGCATATTGCGCATGACTTTACCGCGCTGCGCCTTGAGGCGATGAAGCGCGCTCTCGCGCTGCACGGCGAGAATATCGATCTCTCCAATGCTGCCCTGGCGATTTTTCTCGAGGCGCGTAGCGAAGTAATCTTATACCCCGAGGTGCTGGAGGCACTGGAGCGATTGTCAAAGTGTTACCGGCTGATTGCACTGACCAATGGTAACGCCGACATTGAACGCGCGGGTGTCGGGGAATTTTTCACCGAAGCGCTTAACCCTGGCGACACTGGCATTGCCAAGCCCGATGCGCGCATGTTTCATGCAGCGTGTGCCAGGGTCGGTGCGCAGCCCTCGGAGGTGCTGCACGCCGGCGACCATCCCGATGCCGACGTGCGCGGCGCGCTACGCGCCGGCTTGCGAGCGGCCTGGATCAATCGGTCGCGCGAGGCTTGGAGCGGCGAGCCAGAGCAGTTCGACGAGTTTCACGATTTGCTTGCGCTGTGCGAGTGGCTTGGAGTTTGATGCCAAGGACGCAAAGGATCGCTTCGAGTACCTGCCGATCGCAACCGTGGCGAGCTTGCGCTTGATCCGGCAGTTACACGCTGGGGCAGTGCTCCCGGTTCGTACGCCAAATAGAAAGAACTTCCAGCTCAGCTCGATGCAATCGATAGTACAAATAGTAGCTCGTTCGATCGCGCAGCAATTTGAGTACCTGCAGTGAGCAACACATTGATGGGTGTTTGCGCAAGCAAGGCAAATCCAGTCAAAGCGACGGTTATTCAACCGACGTTATAAGCATTCTCCTCGCAGCCAGCCAGCCTTACGTGGTCCGGGATTTGCGCTTAGAATCCCTCGCGCCGCTCGATCCATGGCGGGTTCTGAGCTGATTGTCCCAGGCTCACACTTTTCTTTGAAAATGCAATTCCCGAAGGAGAAAATAATGGCCCGTAAGGATTTGAATCCCAAAGTTGATCGTCGGCAGTTCCTTGCCGGTGCCATCGCGGCAGGCGCCGCAAGCGCGATAAGTTCGCCGAATGCTGTTGCAGCCGAACCGGCGAAACCCGCGCCACGCGCGCCTTCGGCATTGCCGCCATCGGCAAAAACCGCAGCCGCTGAATCCGCGATACCGCGTGAAATCGCGCGATTTATTTGGGGATGTACCGCGGTTTATTGTAGACAACCGTGGTGCATCCCCGATTAACAACGGCAAAAGTTACTCTGACCCTATTAACTTCGAGCGCTCGATTCCGGTGGTCGCGATGACGCGCAGAGTGAGGGCACGAACGACAAGGCGCGAATAACAGTGCACGAACGACCGAGTACGAACGACCGAGTACGAACGACATTCAGACAAAACCCAACGCAGGAGATATCGATGAATACATTAGATTCATGTGGATGTAAGGTTCCCCATTCACGTCGCGAGTTTCTTAAAGCCGGTGGTGCGCTCGGTGCTCTTGGCGCGTTGGGCGTGCTGCCCGGTTGCGCGAGCCTGCCATCCTCGGCGCCGCGCCGTCTGGTGGATACGCACCACCACTTTTTTCCCGCGCCGTATGAATCTGCCTGGGTGGAGTGGCAGAAGAAAAACAAGGTGCCGGTCAGCCTGCAACCGGGCTGGACCCCGGCGCGTGCGCTCGAGGTCATGGATAAGGGTGGTGTCGCTACCTCCCTGCTGTCCCTCGCATCTACACCTGGCACCTGGTTTGATCAGGGGCCGGCGGCAGCCGATCGTTGGGCGCGCCTGTGCAATGACTTTGGCGCTGGCATGGTGCGCGATTACCCAGGGCGGTTTGCGTTGCTGGCGACGCTGCCGATGCTCACCATAGACACCACGTTAAAGGAATTAGCGTATGCATTGGATACGCTGCGTGCTGATGGTGTGGGCCTGCAGACCAACTACGGCGCGCGTTATCCGGGTGATGTCTTCTACCGTCCGGTTTGGGAGGAGTTGAATCGCCGCAAGGCGCTGGTTTATTTTCATCCATTGGGCGCGCAATGCTGTATTCCAACTGGTGTTCCCGGCACCAGCGGCATCATCGAGACACCCACCGACACCACGCGCGCGGTGTTGAGTTTGTTGACCTCGGGCACCTTCGCACGCTATCGGGATATCAAGTGGCTGTTTTCCCATGGCGGGGGCACCGTGCCCATGCTCGCCGGTCGTATTCGCGCCTTTGGCGAGCGTAGCAAAGGCGTTGAGACCTACGCGCCCAACGGCATCGAATACGAATTGGCGCGCCTTCACTACGACACTGCGAACGCCACGCATCCCAGCGCAATGGCTGCGTTGACCAAACTGGTGCCTGAAACTCAAGTCACCTACGGCAGTGACTATCCATATTTCCCCATTGCCGAGCAGGTGGACTCGTTGCGAGCTTTGGGTTATGGCAGTTCGCAGTTGTACGCGATAGAGCGCGGCAACGCAGAGCGCCTGGTGCCCTGGTTGGCCACGGGCATTAAGAAATGAATTTAAAAATAAGTGTGAACCAATCCTTTGGAGTAGGTTCAAGGCAATAGCGGCAATTTTTTGCAATTTGGCCAAGGAGACTGCGATGACAAATGCGAGAGCGACAATATTTGCAGGAATGATTTTTGCGATGTTTTCAACTTTTGTTGTGGCGCAGTCCTATCCGGTCAAGCCGGTGAAAATCATCGTTCCCGCTGGCCCCGGCGGTCCCGATGTCGTCGCGCGTATCGTTGCGGCGAATTTCACCAGGCAGATGGGGCAGAGCTTTTTCGTGGAGAACCACGGTGGCGCCAACGGCATCGTCGGCGCCGACATGGTGGCGAAGTCAGCCCCGGATGGCTACACGCTGATGGTGTATTCCAGCGGATTCGTCATCAACCAGCACGTCAACAAAAAATTGCCCTACGACACCGCCAACGATTTCACGCCAGTGACCAAGCTCATCGATAACGGCGGTGTCTTCCTGACGGTCAACCCTGCGGTGCCGGTGAATACCGCGAAAGAATTGATCGCGCTTGCCCGAAACCCCGCCAGCAAGCTCGCCTACAGCACCCCTGGTGTGGGCAATACGCTGCATATCGCAACTGAATTGTTCAATTCCAAATACGGCACTCAGATGACGCATATCCCCTACAAGGGCGGTGGGCTTGCTGCCACGGCCGCGATTTCCGGAGAAGTGCAGGTGATGTTCAACACGCCAACGAACGTGGTGCAGTTCGCGCGTTCGGGCAAATTGCGCGTGCTGGCCTGGACCGGCACCAAGCGTTCGCAGGCGCTGCCCGATGTGCCAACAACCGTGGAAGCGGGACTGCCTGAATTTGTATTCGATGGCGGCTGGTTCGCCATGTTCGTTCCGGCCAGGACACCCGTGGAAATCGTTGAGAGACTTTATCGAGAATACCGCGTTGTTCTCGCGGACAAGCCGGCATCCGACAAAATACGTGCCCTCGGCATTGAGCCGGTGGGCGATTCACCGACCGAATTCAGGAAATTTTTTCTCGCGGAGATTGACCGATACGCCGAATGGGTGAAGCTCGCCCGCATACAACCTGAATAATTGGAAACATCGAGAAATCGATCACTCATGAAAAATATATGGCTGTGATGAGGCTGTCATGTATCGGGGAATGAACAATAGATTTTTTTGTAACTGAATAAATTGTTTTGAGACTGGAGTGCGGCAATGAAGATATTTGGGGATTGCATTGTCTCTGGTGTGTGTTTGATGGCGGCCACCCTGGTCTTTGCCCAAGGGTATCCGGTCAAACCGATTCGTTTCATCGTGCCTTTCGCGCCGGGCGGCGGGATTGATATTTTCTCGCGTGCCATCGCCCCGCTGTTACAGACTGGGCTTGGACAGCCAGTGGTGGTGGAGAATCGCCCGGCATCCGCCGGTATCGTCGGCGCGGACGCCGTCGCGAAATCTGCGCCTGATGGCTACACCATCATGGCGGCCGGCAGTTGGATGGTGGTGGGAAGCCTGATGTATAAGACGCTTCCCTACAATGTCGATCGCGATTTCACGCCGATCGCGTTGATGGCGGATGCCTCGATACAGATCATGATCCACTCGTCGGTGCCAGCGAATACTTTCGCGGAATTCATCGAACATGCGAGGGCCAATCCCGGCAAACTCAATTTCGGCTCAGCCGGCGTGGGGCACCCCTTCCATCTCACCATGGAGATGTTCAAGCAGCGCACCGGCACCAACATGGTTCATATCCCCTATAAAGGGATGAACCCGGCGGTGCAGGATTTCATCACCGGTCGGACCCAGGTGATGTCATATTCGGCCAATGCTCAGCTCACCGAGCTTATCAAGAGCGGCAAACTGCGTGCGATAGCCACTGCGACCGAACAGCGCTTGGCGGCGTTTCCGGATCTGCCAACCATGGACGAATTGGGGATACGTAACTTTCGCCCCGCCGCTAACCTCGCGATGGTCGGGCCGGCGGGTATTCCAAGACCTATTGTCGATCGCCTGTACGGCGAATTGGTGAAAGCCACCGCAACGCCGGAAATGACCAAGACACTGGCTAGTCTTTTGTTCCTGCGCAACATGAGCACCCCTGATGAGTACGCGAAGATCATTCGCAACGAACTCGATACCTGGGGGCCGTTGATCAAGGCACTGAATATCTCATTGGATCAGTAGTCTTGGGTCGGAGGCCAAGCCAGGGTAATCAAACGACGCGATCGAGTCCCACATAGTTTTCGGCCATGCTGGTCAGCGCGGACCGCGAGGAGATCATGTAGCGTAATTGCGAGACTTGAAGTTGCTGCTGAAACGCGGCGTCCTCGTCGTCGAAGCGGTGGAACAGGGTGGTCCACCACCACGAAAAATGCTGAGCTCGCCACACCCGCGGCAGGCATTCCGCGGTGTAGCGCGAAAGCGGTCCGTTCTTGCCAGATTTGTAGAACTCCACGAACGCCGCCGTCAGCACGCGCGCATCGGCGATCGCCAGATTCATGCCTTTGGCGCCGGTGGGAGGCACGATATGCGCAGAATCCCCAGCGAGATACAGCCGGCCGTGCTGCATCGGTTCCTGCACAAAGCTGCGCATTTCGGTGATGCTTTTGTCCAGGATGGGGCCGTCTTCGAGACTCCAGCCGGGAATGTTCAGGCGCGCGCGAAGCTCGCTCCAGATGCGGTCGTCCGACCATTGATCGACCGTGTCCTCCACCGGACACTGCAAATACAGACGAGTGAGCTTGGGCGTGCGCATGGTGTGCAATGCAAAGCCGCGTTCGTGACGCGCGTAGATGAGTTCCTCGCATGAGGGCGCCACCTGCGCGAGGATGCCCAGCCACGCGAACGGATAGATTTTTTCATATACGTTCTTGGCGGGGACGGTGCCGCGGCAAACACCGTGAAAGCCATCGCAACCGGCTACGTAGTCCGCGTGTAATTCCTTTGTTTCGCCATTTTGCCGGTAACGCACCACCGGGTGCGCGCCCTCGAGCCCCTGAAAACTATCCACCTCGGCCTCGAAATGGATGACCCCGCCTGCCGCGAGTCGCGCGGCGATCAAGTCCTTGACGACTTCCTGTTGCCCGTAGATGGTGACATGGCGCCCGGGCGTGAGTTCATCCAAGGGGATGCGGTGACGCGCCCCCTCGAACTGAAAGTTCACGCCGGTATGCACCATCGCTTCACGTTTAAGTCGCTCGCCAACCCCGGTTGAAACCAGTAGATCGACGGTGCGTTGCTCCAGCAAGCCAGCGCGCAGGCGCTTCTCGACAAAATCGCGGCTGCGACGCTCCAGAATTACCGACTCGATGCCTTGTAGATGCAAAAGATGCGATATCACCAGCCCAGCGGGGCCGGCGCCGATGATTGCAATTTGGGTGTGATCGCTCATGGGGATTTTGACCGCTGCATGCCTTGTCGCCTATGGCGCTCGGATGCGCGAGAATTGATAGTGGAGGCGCGAGTATAACAATGCGAGCAACAGCAATCTGATTTTCCACTGCTTCGCAGAGGTGGGCTGAATTTTGAGAATTCAAAGGCTCGTAGCCCAGTGCTCAAGGGCAGGGTGAATACCCGAGCGCAAAGTTTATATTTGCCGCAAGAATTATGCGGGGTGCATGCCCGACTATCGCATTGAGGCAATGGAGCGATAAGTCCGAAGAGCGTGGCGAATGAATTGACCGGGGATGATGTCCGATTCCATTGACGGCTCTGGTTCGGTGAGCATGCTCTCCGAGCTCAAACTCACCTCTGTGGAGGACTCAAGGGTGTGTTTCGCGCGGGCAAGCAGCTTTTTAAGCGTGACCGGGTCGCGCAGATTCAAGTTCATGGATCGCGCCAGCCCCTCGACTTTGGGGTCGCTTAATGCTCGGGCCAGATCCAGGGATCGAATGGGTGACAGATTGTTTGACGAGGAAATGAATTTCATGATTTAGTGCCGAATGGCGCGGTGGCAGCGACCTCGGGTCTAGACTTCGAGCAACTGCATTAACAGTGCCACGATCAGGGCTTGAGACAACTCCCCCATATTGGCGCCGGTCGATCCGGATTCGCCACCGAGAATATTCTTTGCGGCATCGGAGATCGCGACCTTGGTGCTGGGGGAGAGGCTCGCCGAGTTCATCTGCTCGATCAACTGCGATAAGACAGCAGTGGAGCCCAGGGATCCGGCGATGTCGCTGGAGGGTGCACCTGCAATTCGTGAAGTGCCGCCCAAGCCGGCAAGCGATGCGTAGCCGCCAATCGATGCTAAGCCGCCACCGCCGATGGATCCAATTGCTGAGATATTCATTTCCCCCTCCTTCTCGATCGCGTTGTGGCCAGTTTGAATCGGCCTGAATGCCCTCTATTCCTACGCATTATAGGAATTCTTCCTACATAAGCAACTGAAAACATGTGAAAAATTCTCGGCTACACCACTGGAAAATAAATTGCAAGAGCACGAATCACGCGTCAACAAAAGTTGTGCTATCCGACGATCTTTTTTTTCATCGTCATAGCGCCAAGCGTGATCTGCGCACTTGATC
>CAMDFL010000062.1 GCA_945897475.1 Bordetella parapertussis | reverse complement strand
AGGTTTCACTTGGATGTCGCCGGAGCAAATCGATGTGCTGTCAGGCGAGGAGAAGAAGGTTCTGATCAGCCACATCATTGACAGAATCACCGTCCATTTTGACAACGGCAATGGAAAGCACCGTCTCAATGTGGAGTGGTCTGAGCGTGTGCTGGACCGAATCGCAACCTCAGAGCCAGTGACAGAGGCACCTTTGCTCTGGCACTGGGGCACTCACCGACCACACGGAATGGAAGCAGTCGAACCACGGAGGGACCCCTCTCCAACAAAAAAGCATTTGAGAAGGGCGACGGTGCCGCCAACAGAATCCGTCCATTCCGTCACGGTGGAATGACACAAAAGTTCTGTTATTACAGGTCATGATGTGACATCCCATGGCAAAAAGTGGACCGATACTAAAATCTTACGGCTGGGTGTTGATCGACGACGCAACGCTCATACTCGATTGCTTGGTAAAGGCTTGCCGCGTTGCGGTAAATAATGAGGAGGCGGCATGTTAAAACTTTGGGGTCGTACCAATTCGATCAATGTCATGAAAGTCATTTGGGCCTTAGAAGAAATCGGCTTGCCCTACGAGCGCGTTGACGCTGGCATGGAGTTTGGCATCGTAAATTCCGACATTTATAAGGCGATCAATCCCAATAGTCGGGTTCCAACCATCGATGACGATGGCTTCACGCTGTTTGAATCGAACACCATCGTTCGCTACCTTTGCGCAAAGCACTCAATGGGTAATTTGTATCGCGAGGACATTCGAGAACGCGCCGATGCGGAACGCTGGATGGATTGGGCTACGGCTCAGATTCAGCCGGTCATAACGCCGGTATTCTGGAATCTCGTTAGGACCAGCGAAGAGAAACGCAATCTCCAGGTAGTCGCGGATAACACAGTTGCTACCAATCGAACCATGTCGGTTTTGGAATGGGGCTTGGCGAAACGTCCCCTCCTTGGCGGGGACACGCTCGGAATGGGCGATATGGTGGTGGGGCCGTGGGTGCATCGCTGGTATGCGTTACCGATCGAGCGACCGGATTTGCCCCGCGTGCGTGCCTACTATGAATTGCTACTGGGACGGACTGCATACCGACAGCACGTCGCGCAGCCGCTGTCTTGAATCCGCCGGGGTCGATACTTCGATAATCGCGTCGTATGACCTGGCCTGCCGGAATCGGTACGTGGTACCGGAACTGAGCACTCTACAGCCCAAAAAGCAACCTTCTTATCCTTCTGAATTAACAATCGATTCAGGTGGAAATGCTCAATAAAAACAATAGGATAAAAAATAGCCTTGACAGGCTATGGGGGGGGTGTCGCATGCTATTCGCGTAGTCTTCGTCTAGTGGCAATCTCGACGAAATCGAATGTCTGCGGTTCAGCTCCAAGCTCAACACCTCGAGCTGTCCGCAGACCATTCGCACCCACCTCGGCTTGGAATCGATCGTAAATGCAGAGCTCGCATCTTTGATCGGTTACCAAGCCGATTTTTTTTAGGGCTTCTTATTAGCCGCCTTCAATGTGGCGGTTTTTTTATTGGCCGCTTTATTTGCGGGATTTCGTGGCAAAGACTACTTCTTCTTTTTAGCTGGTACTTTTTTCTTGGCTTTTTTCTTCGTTGCCATGGCAATCTCCTTTAGGAGTTAATGGATACAACATACCCAACCCGCCCAAAATGGCGCGAGCCATCCAATCGCCGTGATGAACTACGGACGATAGAATTCTGTTCGCGTCCCCTCTTATCGAGCAGACGCCTTTCATAAGATTGAAATCGTGAAGTGTTGCGGAGAGGGACCGACGCTGCCGATGCGGCGTACCGCGTCGTAGATTTGCAACTCTGTGTGGCGCCAATAATTTTCTCGACGCTTTTATTCAGTGATGTTTGCAAAAAAGTTTGCACACCGAAAAGATAATGAGCGCAATTAAACACCATCAGTACACATGATGCAAGAGGTTGATAAAAATATTTTGCTGTCCCTGCAACGCGACGATATAAATCATCAGCGATGCGCATCGATTGGCTAAGCAAAATTTTTCTTATGACGAGTGAAATTAGAATTGGATGTGAAGGTAGATGCGAATGTAGACGTAGACGTAGACGTAGACGTAGATGTAGATGTAGATGTAGATGTGGATGTGGATGTGGATGTGAATGCGTAATCGTGACTCTCTCGCATCGCGACCGAATCAGCCGCTGATCGGATTACCCTAAGCTCATCGCGCATAACTGAAACTTCGAATCCATCATGATCAAAACCAACTTTCATCCCCTGGGGACCGCGATACCTTGGCAATCATTGCTGAATGGTCTGCTGGCGATGACTATTCTGACGGGATCGACTCCCCCGGTTCTGGCTCAAGGTCTGGAGGACGATCGACCGAGGATCACCGAGGAGACGCCATTCGTACGTTCGCCAGCGGCGGTGGTCGATACCATGCTCAAGATGGCGGGGGTACGAGCCACCGATTTCCTCATTGATCTGGGATCAGGAGACGGGCGGATAGTCATCAACGCCGCCAAGGAATATGGAGCCCGGGGGTTTGGCGTCGACTACGATCCGCGCTTGGTGGCATTCGCAAACGAGAGCGCTCGCAAGGAAGGCGTAGATGGGCGCATCAAATTCATCCAGCAGGATTTGTTCAAGACCGAACTGGGGTCGGCCACGGTTATTACCATGTACTTGCTGGAGGAGTACAACATGGCGCTGCGTCCGCGTCTGTTTGCATTGAAGCCCGGTACCCGGATTGTTTCCCATGACTGGCACCTTGGCGATTGGGAAGCGGACGCCAAAGTGAAAATACCGGTTCCCGATAAACAGGTGGGTCTGGAAAAGGCAAGTTGGATTTACTTGTGGGTGGTGCCGGCCAAAGTTGGCGGAACATGGGTCTCTCAGATACCCACCGATAAAGGCTGGGTCAATTCCGACATTACGTTTGTTCAGCATTTCCAGAAGATTTCCGGAGAGGCCACGGTAAACGGGAAAACAATTCCGCTGGAGCGCGCCAGTCTAAGCGGTGATTTTGTGAGTTTCCGGATTCAGATTGGCGCGCAAACGGTATTGTTCAAAGGCCAGGTGCAAAGCGCTCGTATCATCGGGCAGGTGATGCAATCCGGTGGCCGAAATTTGCGCTGGCGCGCGCTACGCGCGCAGAGATGATCGCAACCCACTGAATCGGATTTCTAGCAGATGGCAAAAAGCGTTTTTGCCAAGCCGCCGCGTCAATTCAAAAATAATTTCGAGCTATGACTTAGCGCGCGCTTTGCGTGGGCGATTAGACCGCTCTGAACCTTTATTGCCCTTTGTGACCCAGGAAGGCGCGCGTTTCTCCAGAAATGCGTTGATTCCCTCCTGCCCCTCCTCGGAGGCGCGCAGGACCGCGGCACGCGAGGCCATCGCTGAAATTATTTCCGGAGAAATATGAATTCCACTGACTTGGGCAATGTTTTGTTTCGCCGCGTACACCGCCTTGGGACCAAGCAATTGGAAATTGCCAAGGATTTCGTTGATTCTCTCGTCCAGCGTTTCGGGTGGCGCCAGTTCATGCACCAGGCCAATGCGATAGGCCTCGGCTGCGGTGAAATGTTCCCCGGAGACAAGATAGCGACGCGCTTGACGTTCTCCAATGGCGCGGACCAGATACGGGGCAATAGTCGCGGGCGCAAGCCCAAGTCGGGTCTCAGACAGGCAAAAATCCGCGTCCAAGGCCGCTACTGCAATATCGCATGCCGCAATAAGACCCAAGCCGCCGCCGTAGGCTGCGCCCTGTACACGCGCAATAGTAGGCTTGCCAAGGCTGTCAAGTCTTTGCAGCAATCGTGCCAGTGCCTGCGCATCGCCGGTATTGACGCCCAAGGCTGATCTTCCCATGCGTCTCATCCAGCGCACATCAATGCCTGAGCAGAATGCCTGGCCCCGACTGGCGATCACCACCGCTCGGACAGAGTTGTCGGCATCAAGCTTTGAGAGCGCGGCGTCAAGTGCGCCTACCATTGCCGCATCCATTGCATTGCGAACCTCCTGGCGATCAAGCCAGATGACGGCGACTTGCGAAACGAGAGTTACCTCGATAGAGCTCTTTGGCATGATTAAATACCCATATCGGTAGGAGAGATGTTCGGATGGAATTCCAGTTCGAGCATTTGATCAATGATCCCCTGAACATGATCCGCAACCAAAAGCAGGCCGCGTTGTTCCTCGCCGAGAAAGCCTTGGCCAACGGCACTGTCGAGCAGAGCGAGAAGCGGATCGAAATAGCCAGAGACGTTGACCAGAGCTACCGGCTTGGCGTGAATCCCCAATTGCGACCAGGTGAGCGCTTCAAGCAACTCCTCGAAGGTCCCGATCCCGCCTGGAAGTGCGATGAATCCGTCAGCCAGCGCCGCCATGCGAGCTTTACGCTCATGCATCGTGGATACAACCTCAAGCCGGGAAAGACCGCGATGCCCATGCTCTTTCTCGAACAATGCCGTGGGAATGATGCCGATAACTTCGCCACCGGCGGCCATGCAACTTTCCGCTACCTTGCCCATAAGGCCGACATTGCCGCCACCATAGACCAATTGAATCTTTTTCTTGGCAAGCAAGCTGCCCAGTTCCATTGCTGCGGCGCCATAGACTGGTCGTGACCCCACCCTCGACCCGCAAAAAACGCAAAGCGCGCTAATTTTTCGCATCACGGTCCATCACGCCAAAATGTATTCTGTGGTTTTCCAATTTGCGACATGGATCGGATGGCAGAGTAGGCAAAATTGAATTTCAAATGATTTGGCATTAGCGACAAAGCGTTTCTGGGTTGGCGGGAGTAAGGTTTATCTGGGAGAATCAAGCAGCTATGCTGCTTTGCATCTTTGCATCTTTGCATCTTTGCATCTTCAAATTCTACCGCTGATTTTTCCGGCAACCTCTCACCACATGAACCCTGAACCTTCACTTCAGTATCCGTTTCCTGATCTGCCTTCTCCAGGTCACACTTTACAGGTAGCACCCGGTGTTCATTGGCTACGCATGCCTTTGCCATTTGCTCTGGATCATATCAACCTGTGGCTCTTAGAGGATGGCGATAAATGGGTGATCGTCGATTGCGGCATAGGTAACGAGGCGACACAAACCTTGTGGCGGCAGGTTATCGAATCTTCGATAGGAACGGGGACAGTTTCCAGGGTCATCGCAACCCATCACCACCCTGACCATATCGGCAATGCGGGATGGCTGACACGTCGATTCGAGGCGCCACTGTGGATGCCGCAAGGGGAGTACCTGTCAGCGCATGCCTTGTGTGAGGGTTCGGCTGGGTATGGGCGAGACCAGTTGGCGGAACTCTACCGCCGCAATGGATTGGATGAATCGCATGCACAGGGAATCCTCAAAGGCCGGGAACATTTCAAAAAAAGCGTTCCCGATTTTCCACTGAGCTACAGGAGGATTAGCGAGGCGGATCAAATCCGTATTGGTCCCAATACATGGACAGTCATCATGGGCTATGGCCACGCCCCGGAACATGCGGCACTGTATTGCGAGGCGCTGGAGATCCTGATTTCGGGGGATATGGTGCTGCCTCGAATATCCACGAACGTTAGTGTGCCGGCCTCGCAACCGGAAGCTGATCCGCTTCGCTTATTTCTGGAATCCTTGACGCGCTATGCCGCGCTTCCCTCAAAAACATTGGTGCTGCCTTCGCATGGCCTACCCTTTAGAGGGATGCAGCAACGTATAGCGCAGCTCAAAGAGCACCACAGGCTGCGACTGGCCGAATTGCTGGATGCCTGCGAATCGCCGAAATGCGCTGCGGAAGTGCTGGACGTTTTATTCCGGCGAAAACTGGACAGCCACCAGATGCTTTTTGCCATGGGAGAGGCGATGGCGCATCTGCATTACTTGTATGAGCAGGGCGCAGTCCGCAGAATCAAGGAAGACGGCGTAATTCGCTATCAACGCGCATGATCTGGTCCGCTTAATTCGGCTATTGGGGCCGCTCTTTGCGCGCTAGTCGCGTCAGGTTGTCAACCGCCTGTATCAGTTGCCGTGTGCCGCCGGCCATTCGGGCGGTAGAAAGGTATTTGCCGTCTACTACGACGCTCGGAACCGAGCGCACGTCATATGCCGTCATCAGACGTCGCACCTCGTCTAGTTTGGCCTGAATCTCCGCTGAGCGGTAGGTCGCCAGAAATTTTTCACGATCTATGCCGTTTTTGCTTATCCATTCGACCATCACTTTCTCGTCATTTAATTGAACGCCGTCAAAGTGAAAGTTGTCGTAGATCGGCCAATGCAAGCGCGCAATTTGCCCCAGAGCCTCAAGGGTGTAATACAGGCGCGCAAATCGTACCCATCCCTCCAAGCCTTCGCTTCCTTCCGAGGGTAATGTCGGTACTCGGCGTATGGAGATATAGTTTGGGCCTTGAACCAGCCAGCGTGAAATATGCGGCTGAAATTCGTAGCATACCGGGCATCCGTAATAGAAAAATTCGATAACCTCGATTCGCTCGCCGGTCGCCACAGGGCGTGGCGGCGAAATGCGCTGAAAATCGCTAGTTTTCAAATTTGTTTGGGCGAATGCGGCGCCACTGACGCAGATCAGCAGCACGCCCAGCACCGCCCCCAACTTACGCATCAATTTCATGAATCCCCCGGGTTCCCATCACGCATATCCCCTACGAGCGCCAATTTAAGCGAGCAGTTTATCCACGATGGCGGTTTATTCGCTATAGCAGTTTATTCGCTATGGCGAGTATATCCTCGCCGTTTATCCGCGTTCTTGAAGCGACGCAGTCAATTGTCGAGCAGTTCACAATTCAAGACAAAGCACGCCGAATACAGAGTTGACTTTTTGGGGAGCGATCAATAAATCGTCTATTCGCATGATGAAAAAATCTATCCTGCTGATTCTGCTTGTCCTGCACCTGCCGGTGGCGTGGTCATTTGCCGATGAAGACCGTGACTGGGGCGTGCCGCCTCAACGGGATATCCGCCAGGCACCCTATTCAGCCCCGACACCAATAGAAATCCCGGGCGCAAGACGGATATCCACTGGCAACTTGCACGATATGTTGATCATGGCGCCCCCTCCAGTTCTCATCGATGTCGCATCTGGTGAAGGGCATATTAGCCTTCGAGGTGCCAAGTGGCTGCCAGGGGTGGGTCGCGGCAATCATTTTTTCGATCCGATTCAGGCTCAATTATCCGAATACCTGGAAAAATTGACCCTTGGAGACAAATCGCGACCATTGGTCTTCTTTTGCGTGAACGCTCAATGCTGGCTTTCCTACAACGCCAGTCTGCGGGCCACCGCCTTGGGCTATATCAGGGTATTTTGGTATCGAGGCGGTATCGAAGCCTGGCGGGAGGCGGGGCTACCGCTTGCCAATGTTTCGCTTTCGTCTACGACAAATTCCAGCGTCGCAGGCGAGGGCCGATAACGCTATTTTGCGGGTGGCTTTTTCGATCCGGCCCGCCGCGATTCGCCAATCAAAAAATCGGCCACGTTCAACATGGTTCGGGCATCGCCGGATATAACGTATTTTCCCTGCACAGCCAAGGCGGGGACGCCTTCCAGCCGATATGCCTGAGCAATTTGAGCCGCACGTTTTATCTTGCTCTCAACTGTAAAAGAGCGGAGCGCGGCATCGTATTTGCTGATATCCACGTCCTGTTTGGCTAGCCAGTCTGAAACCCACTTCATATAGGTTTGGCCTTTAAGATTGGCGCCACCCTGTTTGTGGACTGCATCGAGCAGGGCATGGTGCAATCGATCGAGGTTACCGGTAGCCTCCAGGGCATAGAAAACACGCGCATCCAGGGCCCATTCATCATTGAAAATCGCTGGCACAAGTCGAAACTGGGCGTCTGCCGGCAGCTTTTTTACCCATGGCGTGAGCGCCGGATCCAATGCCTGGCAATGCGGGCATCGGTACCAAAAAAATTCGACGATTTCTATCTTGGCGCCGGTTTCCGTCGGCTGCGCCGTCGGCAGCTCAACATAGTCCCGTCCAGGCAGCGGACGGCCCTGGGCTTGGACTGACACCGAGAATGCGACAGCGATAAACGCGAGGATCAGGCGAGTGAGCATATGAATCTCCTTGGGCTATTGCCGAACAATCAATGAGTTGCCAATCAGCGGTCTATCTTGGCGGAGTCAATCACGTCTGCAAACCAGTTTAGTAGCCGCTCACGTGATTTTGAACATTATTCCGCATGTTATTCCGCATGTTATCGCTTTGAATCGCGGACCCGAACCAACGTAGGATCGATACCATTTTGAGCCAATTGCGAACGCACTTTATTGATTTCATCAATTTTGACGAAAGGACCAAGACGCACTCGGTAAATGACGCCTTTATCCGGCAGATTGGTCGGTTCGACATGGGCTTCAAGCCCCAATAGCGCCAATCTGGCTTTAAGATTGTCGGCATCTGATGGGCTCTGAAATGAGCCTGCCTGCAGCAGGTAGATCTCCGTGGCCTCGACTTCTGATTTTCCGGCCTTTTCTCGAGCTGCCGCCTGTTTCAATTGCTCAGTGCTCACAGGCTCTTCATTGCCGGGCAGGATCCGATAGAAATCAAAGCGCGGTTTTCCGTTGTCCTTTTGTTCGGCATTGGCCGAATCCTTGAGATTTTGCCCAACCGGGGCCTGACGCTCTGATGGTTTGGGTTTATCAAGAAACGGGATGGGTGTTTTTAGCATGAATATCGCTATACCGGCCGCTGTCGCGAGACCGATAACAAAGCCGATAAACATTCCCAGAAGAAGGCTACCGCCTTTTCCGGAGCTTGATACTTGTCGGGGTTTGTAGTCCTTGGCCATTCTAACTTTCGTTCGTAATCAACTCGTGGCTCACTACATCTGCTTGGGCGCGGTCACGCCCAATAAGGCCAAGCCATTTCGAAGAATTTGCCTGACCGACGCGGCGAGCGCCAAGCGTGCAAGTCGTACGCCGGAATCCTCGATCAGAAAGCGCTCGGAATTATAGTAAGCGTGAAACTCGGCCGCCAAATCCCGCAAATAGAATGCGACATAATGTGGTGCAAGTTCCGACGCCGCCTTTTCAAGGACTTCGGGATACTGGTCCAGAGCCCCGAGCAAGTTCAACTCCTTCGGTGACTCAAGGCGAGTCAAGCTTTGACCGGCGAAAAACGCTTCTTCCTGCCCGCCCGCGATGGATACGGACTCCAGGGGAAACTGGCTGCGCCATTGGTCGAGTACCGAGCATACGCGTGCATGGGCATATTGAACGTAGTAGACAGGATTTTCCTCGGATTTCGATTTCGCAAGGTCGATATCGAAAACGAACTCAGAATCGGGTTTGCGCGAGACCAGGAAAAACCGTGTGGCATCACATCCAACTTCGTCGATCAGATCACGAAGCGTTACGTAGCCGCCTGCCCGCTTGCTAATTTTCACTTCCTCACCGCCGCGCATCACCGTAACCATTTTGTGCAAAAGATAGTCGGGGTAGCCCTTCGGTATGCCCCGATCACAAGCCTGCAAGCCCGCCCTTACGCGAGTAACGGTGCTGTGATGATCCGATCCCTGGATATTGATTGCCCGAGCAAACCCGCGTTCCCATTTGGTGATGTGGTAGGCCACATCCGGCACGAAATAGGTATAGGAGCCATCCGATTTGCGCATGACCCTATCCTTGTCGTCGCCATAGTCGGTGGTTTTCAGCCACAAAGCGCCGTCAAGTTCATAGGTTTTTGAGGCCCCATGCATCGCTGCGATGGCGGCATCAACAAGCCCATCGTCATAGAGAGAAGACTCTAGATAGAAATTGTCGAACGCGACACCGAAGGCTTTCAAGTCCTGATCTTGCTCCGCACGAAGCTCTTTGATGGCAAACGTTTTTATGGCGTCGAGGTCCTCGCAGCCACCCTTGAATCCTGCCAGGTACTTTTGCGCGATTTCCCGAATATATTCGCCGTGATAACCGTCGCTTGGAAAATCTGCGGATTGTCCTGACTGCTCGCGTGCCCGTGCTTGCACCGACAAGGCCAGATTGTTGATCTGCGCGCCAGCGTCGTTGTAGTAAAACTCCCGAGTCACACGGTAGCCCTGAGAGTCGAGCACTGCGGCGAGGCTATCGCCTAGTGCGGCTTGTCTGCCATGTCCCACATGCAAAGGGCCGGTAGGATTCGCGGACACGAACTCAAGCAGCACTGGCTCTCTACTTCCGCGACCTAGATGTCCAAAAGCGGCGCCCTTGGCAAGCACCTCCTTGACGACTTGCTGTTTGATCGCGGGCCGCAGCTTCAGGTTGATGAATCCCGCCCCTGCCACCTGTGCCGATTCAAGCCAATCCGAGGCAGGCAGGGCGTCGACCAAGGATTGAGCCAGATCTTTGGGGTTCCTGCGAACACGCCGTGCAATTTGCATGGCTACGGCGCAGGAATAATCGCCGAGTTGAATTTGCTTGGTGCGTTCCAATACGATCAGGGACGCTGGTTCACCGGGTAGCACCGCTGCAAGTGCTCGGGATATCAATTCAAACAGATGGGATTTTGTCTCAACGGACATGCGAACCGCGCGCTTGCGTTCATGGAAGGGTTGGCATTATAACCAAGCGATCCCACCGCAATACCGGGATCAATGGCGGGCCTACCGCTTTAGTCACTTACTTCTTAAGTGTTGACTATTCTGGCAAAGAACCAGGGTTTGTATGCGTCCCGCCAAATTGTAGGTTTGCGCTTTCACAAACCTACAATTTGGCGGGAAAGGTGACCTCAATGACACCGCGTTTGGTTCCGGTTACGCAGGTTTAGGAAATCCAGCTGTGGCTTGTGATCGGCCTGCGCCTAGAATTCCAGCGGATCGACATCGAAATGCCACCGAACCCGGGATGCTTGGTCGTGCAAACGCGCATTCCACGTCCGCAGAAACTCCTGAAGCACGGGCCGGGAGCGAGACTGGAGAACTACCTGGGCGCGCTCAAGGCCAGCCATTCTTGGAATGGTTGCGGGGGACGGATCGTAAATTGTCAGTGAGTCCGAGGCTTCGGGAGCGAGCGAAACCGCAGTATTCAGAAACGCGATGGCATCTTGCATTCGTGTGCATTGCGCCCGAAGAGCGGCTTCATGCATGAATGGGGGGAACCCGGCGCTGCGACGCTGATCGAGTAACTCCGCTGCATAGCCTTCGTAATCCTGAGCTTGCAATGCCGCGTATAAGGGATGAGTAGGATATCGAGTTTGAATCAGAACCTCGCCGGGTAAATCAGCGCGGCCAGCTCGTCCGGAGACTTGCTGCAATTGGGCGAACAGTCGTTCCGGTGCGCGATAGTCGGCGGCAAATAATCCTGCATCGGCGTTCAATACGCCCACCAGGGTAACCATTTCAAAATGATGCCCTTTTGCAAGAATTTGTGTGCCGATCAGAATGTCGGCGTTCCCTGAATGGGCAGTTTCAAGCAAGGTCTCCAAGCGGCCGCTGGCGCTGTCCGAATCGATTCGAAGGATACGGGCATTCGGAAATTTCTCGCTGACCTCACTCTCAAGCCTTTGCGTACCGCGCCCGAAGGGGGCAATGTCCAGATTGCCGCATTGGGCACATGCGCGTGGTATGGGCGTTCGATAGCCACAGTGATGGCATCTGAGGGACTTGTTGCCAAGGTGGACCACCAAATTGACCGAGCAACGTGGGCAACCCCCGACCCAGCCACAATGTCCGCACACCAACACCGGTGCGTAGCCGCGCCGGTTTAAAAATAGCACCGACTGTTCGCCGCGTTCGAGACGGTGCGCCAAGGCTTGCAACAAGGGCTCTGATAGTCCTTCTCGCATTGGCGCTTTCCTGGTGTCGATCAAACGGATCGTCGGCAAGCGCGCAAGGTGGTGAGCTCGGCGCGTCAATTTGAGCAATCGGTAGCGTCCGGATTGCGCATGGTGAAGCGTCTCAAGGGATGGTGTCGCCGAACACAGCAGGACGGGGACATTGGCCTTGCGTGCCCGGACAATAGCCAAATCGCGCGCAGAATAGCGCAATCCTTCCTGCTGTTTATAGGATGAGTCCTGCTCCTCGTCAACCACAATCAGCCCCAGTCTGGGCATGGGCACAAACACGGCGAGTCTTGTGCCTAGAACGATTTGTGCCTCGCCATTGCAGGCGAGAAGCCAGGTTCGAGCACGTTCGGCGCCTCCCATATTGCTGTGTTGGATGCAAATATTCGCGCCTCGGAAACGCTCCCGAAACAGGCCTTCCAGCGATGGCGTCAGTGCGATTTCAGGAACGAGAATCAGGGCTTGACGACCGCCTCGTATCACCCTGTCTATCAAGTTCAAATAGACCTCGGTCTTGCCGCTGCCGGTTATCCCAAACAATAGAAAACTTGTGTAGGCATTGAGCTGCTGGGCCACTTGCTCAAACGCCAGGGATTGCTCTTGGTTCAAAGAGTGCGTGGTGACGAATTCAAATGCATCCCTGGCAGGCGGATGCTCAACGATCCATTTTTCCTCCAGAAGCGCTTGGATATGGGCTCGACCTTCACGGGAGACGATAGAGAGATCATCCGCGTTCATCGGCTTGGTAAGTAAAGCTTCCAGCACCCGGCGGCGTGTTTTTTGACGGGGCGCAATGCCCTCAAGCGAGACGCGACCCAATTCGGTGATTGAATATTGGACTGATGGGCTGTGCGCAATGATGGGCAATGGCTCGGGACGTCGTAGCCGTGGTGGCAATGCCGCTATTAGCGCTTCGCCAATCGGGACCTGGTAGTAGTCGCTGCAAAATTTTCCCAGGGCGATCAGGTCGTTTGGAAAGGGCGGGATATCCCGCATAATTCTTTCGCAGGGCTTTAGCTTTGCTAGTGGCAAATCTGAAGTCGTGCCGACATCGACCACAATTCCGACCATACGCCGCCGGCCAAAGCTGACCACGACACGCGCGCCAACGTCCTGGTCGCTCGCATCCTCGGACAAATAATCGAACAGTCGCGGCAACGGAACATCCAATGCAACGCGAATAATTATCGCCATTGAGCAATTCCCGCTGCGAAGTTCAAATTAGATGGGATCAAGAAAACGGTGTTGCAGACTTGGACTCGCACTAGACGCAAAAATCTAGTGGGCCTGGCAATATTGCCGCCAGTACCTGCCAATTAATTCACATCTCGGCGGAAATCAAGGAAATTTTTCGCATTCAGAGAGTTTAGAGAGTTCAGAGGATTCAGCGCTAAGTATATTGAACTGAAAGGATTTTTATTTTGCCCACAAAATCTGTGGATAAATCTGTGGATATCCTGCTCATGCGCAGCTAACTTGCCCACGCAAAAGGATATTTTCCGTTTGAGTGGTTTGCGTTCTATATTTTTTATTCTTATTTTTCATTGAGTTACATTAATTGCCCTAGTAATAAGTCCGAATGCCGCGCCGTTATTAGGGTTCCACGCGGGCGTGTGTATAAGTCCGATAGTGGCGCCGCATTGCAAGAGACTAAGCAACGCCATTTTGGCTACGGAAATTTCACCAGTTTCCACAATGGAAAGGCCGCTTTGATACGGATGAAATCCGGCTAACCATGGTACGCAGGGCTGAGTTCGTGTACCGCATCCACCAGTGCCGCAACATTGTCCGGATTGGTCCCGGGAACAATGCCATGACCAAGATTGAATACATGTCCTGAACCGGTACCGTAAGAATTCAAAACCTGAGCGACTTGAGACCTGATCACCTCGGCGGATGAATGCAGGATTGCCGGATCGAGGTTTCCCTGAAGGGCCGTCCTGTGTCCAATGCGTTGGCGTGCATATCCCAGGTCGGTAGTCCAATCCAGTCCGACTGCATCGCAGCCAGTATCTGCAATGGCGTCAATCCAGATGCCGCCGCCTTTGGTGAAAACGATGTTGGGAATCCGTACGCCATCGTGTTCCCGCTTCAATTCGGAAACGATCTGCGCAATGTAATTTAACGAAAATTCCCGATAAGCTGGATGAGAAAGGTTCCCCCCCCAAGTGTCAAAAATCATCACGGCCTGCGCGCCGGCTTCAATCTGTGCATTGAGATAATCCGTGACTGCGCGCGCATTCGTTTGCAGAATTCGATGCAGTAAGCCAGGCTCGCGATAGAGCATGTTTTTAATGGTTCGAAAATCCGTGCTGGCGCCGCCTTCGACCATATAACAAGCCAATGTGTAGGGACTTCCAGCAAACCCGATGAGCGGTACGCTTGCGTTTAGCGCCCGTCGAATCTGCGTTACAGCATCGGTGACGTAGCGCAGTTCCCCGGAGGGATCAGGCGCAACGATCTTGGCGATACTGTCCGCATCGCGCAATGGCCGCTCAAAGCGCGGTCCTTCCCCGTCGACAAAGTAAAGGCCCAGTCCCATGGCGTCTGGAATGGTGAGAATGTCGGAGAACAGAATTGCCGCATCCAACTTAAAACGCGCCAATGGCTGCAAGGTGACTTCGGTTGCCAAGGAGGGATTTTTTGCTAATGCGAGAAAGCTACCCGCGTTTTTGCGGGTCTGGTTGTACTCGGGAAGGTAGCGACCCGCCTGTCGCATCAGCCAGACCGGGGTGTATGGTGTTGGTTGGCGCAGCAATGCCCGAATCAAGGTGTCGTTTTTAAGTGTTTCCATTTTTCAGATCAATAATTGGCGGGATTTGTGCAAGACATTAAATCGGGTCGCTAAATTCGATGGAATTTTAAGTTTCGCGCAATATTAGACCGCTCTGCCTCAAATTAGAGTTGCATCAGCCGTTTGCTTATGAAGTCCCATTCGGCAGGCTCAATTGGGGTGATGGAAAGCCGATTACCTCGGGCCAGTATCCGCATTTGGGCAAGTTCATTATTGGCCCTGAGCGTGGCCAAACTGATCAATGGGGTTTTTTTAACCAGTTCAACGTCCACATGGAACCAACGCGGCGCGTCTTTCTTGGCGGCAGGTTCGAAATGCGGACTGTGCCGATCAAACTGCGTACTGTCGGGATAGGCTGGCGAACAAACTTTCGCGATGCCGGCAATGCCAGGTTCGGGACAGCTGGAGTGGTAAAAGAAAACCGGATCACCAATGGTCATTTCTTTCATCATGAAGTTACGCGCCTGATAATTGCGAACACCGAACCAAGGTGTTTTCTTGTCCCGGACAAGGTCATCGATACTGAATTCCCCCGGCTCGGATTTCATAAGCCAATGTCGCATTTTGACTACCCTATGGGTTTATTTATCAATTCAGAGGCAGGCAAAATGCGGCGAAATCATTGCCCATTAGAGCGCTCTGATGCTCATTGGGGATGCATTCATGCCGCAGGAGAACTTGAAAAACAAACGCAGGTGCTGGGCACCTCGCGTCTTCGCCTCTGCCACGGATCGGGTGCCCCCCGCTATTGCCGTTGAACCCTTATCCTGAACCATGAGGTTCAAGTTGGTCGCCTACCGGTCGCATCAGGCACATCCGACGAGGGACGCGCACAACAGCAACACTAGGTCGGCAACACGATAACAACTATTGGTTCAAGAAACTTCGGGTCCTAGCGAACAAAGCAGGGGACATAAACTATTGCAAGGCTACTATTGTAAGCCTGGGTCCAGCAACACCGGCCGCTCGATACGGCAGCACGATTTTGAACTTCCAGGTTTTAGGTGGAACGACAAAGGGTTCCTTGATGAAAGCTAGAGGAGCTTTTCCTGCGGGTCCAATGCTTGATCGAGTGTTGCTTGCATGGAATTTATTCTGCGCCGGTAGGATTCCAAGTCAATGTCCGCAGCGCCGGATTTTGATCCGAGCAATTGATTGGCAATATTTAGCGCCGCCATCACCGCTATGCGCTCCGCGCTGGCAACTTTGCCGGTGGCCTTGATTTCGTTCATCTTGCGATCAAGCAAGGCCACTGATGAAAGTAAATCCTCGCGTTCCTGGTCACCGCAGGCGACTTTGTAAGTCCTGCCCATGATAGTGACGTCAAGCGTTTCCTGTTTGGCGATCATTCAGGTATCTGTCCGAGGAGGTTCTCAATGCGCGAACGAGCGCTATCGATTTTTTCGCCTTGCGCGCGGTGTTCGTCTTGCAAAGCGCTCAGACGCGTACGCAGGTCGCGATTCTCGTCGCGCAGGCGCTGACATAGCTGTACGGTTTGCTGAATTTTTTCTTCCAGCGTGATGAATTCGGCTTCCATCGACGAACTATAATTTGAAAAATCCTGTCGAGTCAAGGCATAAGGGCTTGTTATCAATGTGGAATCGTACGGAGGCCCCGTGAGTAACGGCGGGTGTGACATTTTCTGATAATGTCTCCGTATGCAAATTGCCCCCCGGGATGCGATAGATCTATCGCTTATTAAACGAGCATTGGTCGTAAAACTTCGCCATCACGGCGATGTTCTGCTGAGTACACCGTTATTTACGACCCTTAAAGCCAATGTTCCAGGTATTGAAATAGACGCCCTTGTTTATTCTGATACGCGTGCGATGTTGGACGAAAATCCAGCGGTTTCGCGTCTGTTTTCCATTGATCGCGGATGGAAGACCTTGCCGTCCTTGGCGCGAGTCAGGAAAGAGTGGTGCTTGCTAGGCCAGCTTCGTGATCGTCGCTATGACCTGGTGATTCATCTTTCAGAGCATCCGCGCGGCGCCTGGTTGGCGAGGTTGCTGGGTTGCTCATACTCGGTTGCGCCTGACTATTCGAAGCGCTCAAGGTTTTGGCTGCGAAGCTTCACCCACCGTTTTTCACTCCCCAAGAACGCGCATCGTCACATGGTCGAGTGGAATCTTGACGCATTGCGAAGGATAGGGATTCAAGCGACGGAGGAGCAAAGAAAGCCGGTACTGATCGCTGGAACACAGGGCGATGCCGAGGCGGAACAACAACTCCTCTTGCATGGTATCGACCACGGCATCGACCATGTTGGCTTCATACACCTGCATCCTGCGTCTCGCTGGCCATTCAAATGCTGGCCCGAAGCTCGCAATGCTGCGCTGATCGATGCATTGACCACGCGAGGTGAAAAGGTGGTGATTACCGCCGCCCCGGATGAACATGAGCTCGAGTTTGTCTCTCGAATCTGCGCCATTTGCCGTTCGAAGCCTGTCAATCTCGCGGGAAAACTCTCCTTAAAGGGCTTGGCGGCGCTCACTGCTAGGGCAAAACTTTTCATAGGTGTGGATTCCGCACCCATGCATATGGCCTGTGCCATGGGTACCCCGGTCGTCGCGCTGTTTGGACCCAGCGGCGAAAAAGAATGGGGTCCATGGTCAAGCGTGGCGCGCGTGGTGGCGTCCAATTCCCATGCCTGCCGACCTTGCGGAATCGACGGCTGCGGCGGAGGTAAGATCAGCGACTGCCTGGTGACCCTTCCCGAGGATCGCGTATTGCAAGCGGTTGATGCGTTGCTAAATAGAGAGCTGCCAATTCGATGACGGCTCGATTGCGCAAGCCAATCGAGCGGCTGTGAAGCTCGCGATCATCCGGCAGCGGTACGACCCATACGGCGGGGCGGAACGTTTTGTCTCGCGCGCGGTTGCGGCGCTGACAGCCCAGGGCACAGCAGCCACCATCATCGCGAGGGAGTGGAAGGGGGGGGCTGATCCGAGTCATTGGCTTCGCTGCGATCCGTTTTACCTGGGTCGAATCTGGCGCGACCGCAGTTTCGCCGGGGCAGCGTGCGCCGCGGTCTCAAACGGCGAATTTGATATCGTTCAGTCGCATGAAAGAATCCCTTGCTGCGATATTTATCGGGCGGGAGATGGGGTTCATGCCCAGTGGCTACGGCGTCGCGCGGCGGTTCTCGGGCCGTTACGGCGACTCGCTCTGAGACTCAGCCCTTTTCACAGGCACCTGATTGAGGCCGAGCGCCGTCTGTTCGCCAGTCCCCGGCTGCGCGCGATCATCTGCAATTCGCGAATGGTTCGCGACGAATTGGCACACTGGTTTCCGACGGTAACGGATAAATTGCATGTCATTTATAACGGCGTCGATCTCGATGAATTCAACCCTGAATTGGCAAATGGGCATCGTGATGGCATGCGGCGGCGCCTGGGTATTCCGCAGGGCGCGCGTACTCTCCTGTTCGTCGGTTCGGGTTTCGAGCGCAAGGGAGTGAAAGTCCTGCTTGACGGCTTTTCGCGTTTGCCGCAGGTAAATAAATTTCTGGTGATTGTCGGAGGAGACCGCCATATACGCCGTTATCAAGCGTACGCGCAATCGCTTGGACTGGCGGATAGAATTCATTGGGCCGGACCTCAGATTGACATACTGCCCTGGTATGGACTTGCCGATGCATTCGTTTTGCCCACCTTGTACGACCCCTTCCCCAACGCGGCGCTTGAAGCCCTGGCATGTGGCCTGCCGGTGGTTACCACCGTGCAATGCGGGACAGCGGAAATTATTCGTGAGGGTTGGAATGGGTTTGTTTGTCGTGATCCAATTGACCCGGATGAACTGGCGGCCAAACTCGACAGTGCGCTGGATGGGGCGCGAGCGATGCGACACAATGCCAGAACCAGCGCGCAAGCTTATGGTCTACGGGAAATGACGCAGGTATTGATAGAGCTCTATGAGTCCTTGGGGTCTTCGGCCCCCAAATCTCATTGACAACGGATGCGCTCGGTTCCGCCTCAGAGCTCGCTTTCGACACGGAACATAGGGAAAATCCGGTTATAATTCAATCCTTTCCGAGAGGGTGATCCGGTGTCCGTCCGATCCAGCCGGGACCTTTATTTTCGACTACTAGGTTTTGTCCGTCCTTATTGGCGCGTGTTTGGAATCGCCATTTTTGGGATGGTCCTCACCGCAGCAACCGAACCCTTGTTCCCTGCTTTGATCAAGCCACTGCTAGATGGCAGTTTCGTGGGACGCGATCCGTTTTATACCGTTTGGATTCCCTTCGCACTGGTGGGCATATTCGTATTGCGAGGTGTTCTGAGTTTTGTGACCTCGTATGCCATGGCGTGGGTGTCCAACAAGGTGGTGTTGGATCTCAGAAACGAAATGTTTGGCCGGATGCTCCATTTGCCGACCCGGTATTTCGACAACCAAGCCTCCGGCACCCTCATTTCCAAGGTCGCCTACGATGTCAACGGTGTCACCAGCGCGGCCACAAGCGTTTTGGCGGTTCTGGTTGAGGATTCGCTCAAGGTCATATTCCTTTTGGCCTATCTGCTCTACCTGAATTGGAAACTGACCCTCATTGCCCTGGTTATCGTTCCCTGCATTGCGCTGGTCATAAAGCTATTTTCCAAACGCTTGCGATCCATGAGCGAGGAGTCATTGAAGGCCATGGGCAGAATCACCCATTGTCTTCAGGAGGCCGTTGAATGTCACAAGGTGGTCAAGATTTTCGGCGGACAAGATTACGAGAAACGCCGCTTTGATCGTGCGCTTCAGGAGCTTCGCGGCTACAGCATGCGCCAGACCGTGGCAGCCGCGGGCACGGTGCCCATCGTCCAATTGTTTGCCGCTCTGGCTCTGGCAATAATCATCAGCATTGCCTTGCAGCAATCGGCGGATAACCAGATCACAGTCGGTGATTTCATGTCCTTCATAACTGCCATGCTGATGTTATTGGCGCCGATGAAACATCTGGCCGACATTAATGCGCCTTTGCAGCGCGGGCTGGCCTCGGCATCCAGTGTTTTTGGCCTGGTTGATGAAGAGGCGGAAACCGACGAGGGTAAGCAAATACTGGGACGCGCGGCCGGCGCACTGGTTTTCGAAGAGGTGTTGCTGACCTATCCCGGAGCGACGCGTTCTGCTCTGGCGGGGGTCAGTATTTCGATCAAACCTGGTGAAACGATCGCCTTGGTTGGCCCCTCAGGTGGCGGGAAAACCACCTTCGTCAATTTGCTGCCCCGATTTTATTCCCCCAGCAGTGGCCGCATTCTGTTGGACGGTTTAGATCTTTGCGATATCAGCCTGGGGTCGCTGCGCGCCAACATCGCTTTGGTCAGCCAGGATGTGGCGCTATTCAACGATACGGTTGAGGCAAATATCGCCTATAGCAGCTTCGGCCTGGTTTCCAGAGCGCAGGTTGAAGCCGCTGCGGCCGGCGCTCATGCGCTCGATTTCATCCGAGAAATGCCGCAGGGATTCGACACGCTCGTAGGTGCGAATGGCGTACGTCTATCTGGCGGGCAGCGCCAACGCATCGCGATTGCCAGGGCTTTGTTAAAAGACGCGCCATTGCTGATTCTTGACGAAGCCACCTCGGCGCTGGACAGCGAATCCGAACGGCAGGTACAAGAGGCTCTGGCCACCTTAATGAAAGGGCGCACCACGGTGGTTATCGCGCATCGGCTGTCCACCATCGAGCACGCAGACCGGATTGTGGTGCTGCAGCGCGGCGCCATCGTGGAAACCGGTTCGCATCAGGAATTGCTTGCGCGAGATGGCTTGTACGCACGGCTTTATCGAATTCAGTTTTCACTCGATGATGACGCCAGGCAAGGAGTGGTCTCCAACCATGCCAGTCAGGCTGGCTCCATGGCATGACCCGATTCGAGATTCTGCATACCGAATCTTCATGCGGTTGGGGTGGCCAGGAGCTACGCGTCCTTGACGAGTCTGAGGGCTTCCTGCGGCAAGGGCACGGAATCACCATAGCGGCACCCCCTGAATCGAGAATCATTGTCGAAGCGCGCAAGCGATCCGTGCCGGTGGCAGCGCTACCTATTGCCCGGCGTTCGGTGGCCGGTTTGCTGGCACTTCGAAGCTATCTAATGTTGCGGCCGGTGGATATTGTGAATACCCATAGCTCAACGGATAGTTGGCTGGCGGCCATAGCAACGCGAACATTAAAAATGGCCCCACAAATTGTACGTACCCGTCATGTTTCGGCGCCGATACCGGATAACTGGCCGAGCCGATGGTTATATCGCGGCGCGGCTGCCCATGTGGTGACCACCGGCGCGGCATTGCGTTCGCAGGTCATGCGAGAGGCAGGGCTGGATGGATCGAAGGTGACTTCGGTACCCACCGGCCTGGATCTACAGCGGTTTTGCCCTGGCGGTAGAAACCTTGCGCGTGAATTGTTGGGAATAAACAAAGACAAATTCGTTGTGGGTGTGGTGGCAACCCTGCGCAGCTGGAAAGGGCATCGCTACCTTGTTGAAGCATTCGCCGCGAATGCGAACGAGGCTTCGATCCTGTTGATCGTCGGCGATGGTCCGGGCGCCGAAAACCTGCACCGTCAGGTCGCCGATCTGGGGATTGCGGAAAAAGTCTTGATGCCGGGCAACCAGGCGGATGTGGTGCCCTGGTTGCGAGCGATGGATATTTTTGCACTGCCCTCCTATGCCAACGAGGGCGTGCCCCAGGCCATCATGCAGGCGCAGGCCTGTGGCATTCCGGTAATCAGTACAGCGGTGGGGTCTATCGGCGAGATTGTTGATGACGGTAATACGGGGCTATTGGTGATTCCGCAAGACACGTCCTCATTGGGCGCGGCCATGGTTCGATTGAGGGATGACCCTGGGCTTCGCGGCCGACTGGCGAGCTCGGCGCTGATTCAGGCAAGGGAACGCTATTCGGCTCAAGCCATGCTTGTGCGGATGAGCGAGGTGTTCCGCGGCATATTGGATGAGGATGCAGCATGAATCTGCCCTTCGCGGATGGCTTGCTCTACCGCTACATAACCGGTAAGGCGCGTGATCCCGCTGCTTCTTTCGAGCCCAAACAATTGGCTTCAATGCGTCGCGTCCTATTAATGCTGACGACCGGCTTGGGCGACGCGGTGCTTTCCTCAGCAGTTTTTCCCGCCCTGCGCGCGGCCATGCCAGGGGCGCAGATACGTCTGTTTTGCCGTTCTGCATGGGCGCCACTTTTCATGTCGGACCCGAATCTGGATGCCGTTGTCCCCTACCACGGCAAATACCGTCGATTCTTCTCGAGCGTTGCCGCGCTACGCTCGTTTTCCCCCGATCTCTCAGTGGTATTGCATGGCAATGACCCTGACATCATTCCCCTGGCCTATCTTGCAGGCAGCCGCTACGTACTGCGCGTTCCCACTCGCGGTACGCGCTACGAGTTTTTATTGGCCAATCGAAACCGGGCAGAGGACGCCAATACGGTGCCCGGTCTTCACTATGTCGAAAATCGTCTGCGCGTGCTTGCGACCCTGGGAATACCGGCAGTAAGCGATACGCCGAAAATTCACCTTGATCCCGGTGCCGTGGCCAAGGTATCCGCGGCGCTTCACCGTCGATTGCAAGGCGCGCCGTATTGGGTGTTGCACGCCAACGCAGCGGACCCTTACAAGGGTTGGCCAAGTGAAAAATTGGGAGAATTGTTGAACATGGCACGGCGCCACTATTCACGCCATGAAGTGGTTTTAACGGGAGGCTCTAGCGAGATAAACTCATTGCGTGCGCTCGCCGGAGGAATTGATGGGGTGCATGTTGTCGCGGGTGAATTCGATGTCGCGGGTAGCGCCGCGGTTCTTGCAGGCGCCGCCTGTGTCGTCGCACCCGACACCGGGATTCTTCATTTGGCGGCTGCGCTGGATAGACCCGTGATTGGTCTCTACGCGCCTACGTTTTCATCCATGGTAGGGCCGCGTTCTCGCCAATCGATTCCAATCGTGATTCAGAAACCCCAGACCTGCGATCCTTGTGTCGAGAAAAAATGCCCGTTCACTCCCCGGAATTGCATGGACCAGATCGGCCCCGAGGAGGTGTTTGCGGCATTGCGCAAGCAGTTGGGTGATGCATGAAGCAGCAGGGTGAAACATGAAGCAGATGGACGAGCGATGAAGCAGGTCATTGCGCATCTGCTACCTGACTACAACCCTTTCCCTCCGCGTTACCCGGCAGGTACGGAGTTGCGCGTTGAACAGGTGGCGCTGCGTCAGCAACGGTTTCGTCCCTTGGTGGTGTGCGGGTGGTTCCCAGGGCAGGCGGAGTCTGAAGTTTGCGAATCAATGAATATTCGTCGAATCAAGGTAGGTCGTATCTATAGAAGGTTGTTTAAGAAAATCACCCGCATCGACCCCTTGCCATACGCTGAGCGCATGTGGCGTGTCATTGGTGACGAAGGCGCCGCGCTGCTGCATATTCATAACGAACCCAAGTTGCTCGCCGGGATGTATGCAAGGCTCCGAGTCGACCCCCGACCGGTAGTGGTGCATGTGGCGAATGAAAAACCTTTGCCCAAGCAAGCCATGAATCGAGTAACGCGATGGGTGGCCTGTAGTCGCTATATTGCCGATTGGCTGATCAACGATAATGGCATCGCAGCGAATCGGGTGGAGATCATCTACACCGGTGTCGACAGCAAAGCGCGGGCCGCGCATTGGGTACTATCGGCTTCGGCTCGTCAGGCGTTGCGTGCACGCTTTGGAATCCATAAGCCGGGTGTGACGGTGCTTTTGTTCGCAGGGCGGCTGGTCAAGGAAAAAGGCGTTGTAGAACTTTTGAATGCATTCGAGCTCCTGCGCGCAACGCACGGTGAAGGCGTGGAACTGCTGGTCGCAGGCAATGTTCGCGACAGCGATGACCCGCGAAACGAAAAGGCCACCTATGGCAAAGCTATCCTTGCGCGTATTGAACGAACCGCGGGCGTACACTGGGTGGGCAGTCTGCCCCCTGACGAAGTCCACAACTTCTTGAGCGCGGGCGATATCTTTGTACTGCCATCCCTGTGGCACGACCCCTTTCCAACGGTGATGCTTGAAGCTGCCGCTGCCGGGATACCCATTGTCGCGGCGGCTCGTGGCGGGATGACCGAGTTCCTCGCCGATTGCCCGGGATTCGATCGGGCGATGCAACCTGAGGATCCGGAGAGTCTTGCTGCCGCTATTGACGCCTAT
>CAMDFL010000061.1 GCA_945897475.1 Bordetella parapertussis | reverse complement strand
TTCAAAACCCGAAACCTGAGCGATGCGAGAAATTCATGCGCCGCTATACGCCACGACCCGGATTGGTTTTCCTATTTTTTGGAATTGGCCGTCAATAACATGTACCTGGGAGACACCATGCAAAAGAACTTCATCTGCGGGATGCTGACGCTACTCGTGACCATAGCGACAGGCGCGGCCTTGGCACAGGAATTTCCGTCCAAGCCCCTGCGCATTATTTCGCCCAACGCCACCGGATTCGCCCCCGATATCGCGCTTCGCATCGTGGCCGAAGCCATCGGCAAGGGACTGGGCCAGCCCGTGGTGGTCGAGGCGCGCCCTGGAGCAAACGGTTTCATCGCGCTCGAAGCGGCCAAAAGGGCGGCGGCGGACGGTTACACCCTGGTTGCCGCAGGACAGCCGCAGCTTGCCGTGATCCCGAAATTGTTCAAGAAGGTTCCCTACGAGGCGGAGGACTTCGCGCCACTTTCAACCATTTACAGCGCTCCGTTCTACCTCGCGGTCAACGTCAACGCCTCCTACAAGAGCGTCAGGGATCTGATCGCCGCCGCCCGCGCCAATCCCGGCAAGCTGACTTATAGCTCACCCTATGTGGGCAGCCCGCCGCACATGGGCGGCGCGTTGCTCGCCTTCGGCACAGGCACGCAGATGCTGCACATTCCCTACAAGGAAGCGGTGCAGGTCTACAGCGCCGTCGGCACCGGAGACGTGGATTTGGCACTCGGCACGATAGGCTCGGTGTCCCCGATGCTGAAAGCCGGCCGTGTGCGATTGCTGGCCATCGCGGCGCGGTCCAGGGCTTCTTCTTATCCGGAGGTCCCGACCGTCGAGGAGTCGGGTGGTCCGGCGGGCTTCCAGATCGACGTCTGGAACGCCCTCCTGGTGCCGCGGGGAACACCACCGGCGATCATCGCGCGCTTGAATGCGGCAATAGTGGCCGCACTGCGGCTGCCTGATATTCAACAACGGTATCGACAATCCGGCCTGGAGCCGGTTTCAAGCACGCCCGCGGCCATCACAGAAATGATCCAGGGCGATCAGAGGATATACGGCGAGCTGATCGCTCGGACCGGCATCGCGGCGGAATAGGGATCGGCTCGAATCGCCCGCATACGACCGGTGCAAGGGCGTTTTGAGGCTGGGCGCCCTCTTTGATCAGGCGAAACGCAGCAGCGCCAGCGACAGCCAGGGCACATAGGTCACGACAACCAGCGCAAGCAGCGTGACGATGACGAAGGGTATGAGACCCGGGTAGATGCTTGAAATCGGCGCCTTGGTGATCATCTGCACGGCGAATATGTTCAGGCCGAAGGGCGGCGTGAACATGCCGACGGCCAGGTTCATCGACATCACGATGCCGAAATGAATGAGGTCGATGCCGTAGGCGCGGCAGATCGGCACCAGGAGGGGCGTCAGCACCAGTATCGCCGAGCTCGGGTCGATGAAGCAGCCCACGACCAGCAACAGCACATTGATAAAGGCCAGGGCGGTCCACGGCGAATCGATGAAGCTCTGCATGAGAGTGACGGCCTGCTTACCTAGTAAGCACGGGTCCCGATCATCGTCAATCGCGCGAAAATAGACTTAATGCCCATTGTGCGATATTTCAAAACCCGAAACCTGAGCGATGCGAGAAATTCATGCGCCGCTATACGCCACGACCCGGATTGGGTTTCCTATTTTTTCTGCAACCCGATCTTCGCGCCTTCGCCGTACCATGGGGCATGTCCTTGCCCTTGCCCCTGGCTCCCCGCACGCGCCGCATCCTGCAGGCCTGCCTCTACGAAACCATCGCCATCGCCTTGGTCGCGCCGCTCATGACCTGGCTGTTTGATCAGCCGCCGCTTTCGGCGCTGGCCTTGACGGTCACCATGTCCGCCATCGCGCTGGGTTGGAACTATGGCTTCAACACCGTGTTTGAACGCTGGGAGGCGCAGCAGATCGTCAAGGGCCGCTCGCTGCGGCGGCGCCTCGCGCATGGCGTGGGGTTCGAGGTGGGCCTGGCCGTGATGCTCATCCCGGTCATGGCGCTATGGCTGACGATCACGCTGCTCGAGGCGTTTCTCGCCGACGCCGGCATCATGCTGTTCTTCTTCGTTTACACAATGGGCTTCACCTGGGCGTTCGACCGTGTGTTCGGTCTGCCGCAATCGGCGCTGGCCGACGGGTAGTGCCTGTAGATCAAGCACTGGTGAGGTTCTTCGAGGTTTCTCCCTCAGGGGTTATTCGCGATGGGAGAAACAGGGGTGATCAAATGCAATATCTAGTGATCGTTGAAAAAGGACCTTCGTCCTACGGAGCCCATGTGCCTGATCTTCCAGGCTGCGTCGCTGTTGGCGAAACCAAAGACGAAGTTCTGACGCTGATTCGTGAAGCAATTGAATTTCATCTTGAAGGCATGAAGCAAGATGGTGAGTCGATCCCTCCTCCCAGTTCAACCAGCGAACTGGTCGAAGTCGAAGCCGCATAACTATAGGTGGTGCGGACGGGCGGCCAGCGCCGGCGCGCAATTTAGCGTCGTGCGCGCCCGCCGCACAGCACCACGTTGGGTGGTAAAAAGCGAACGAAGCGTAGAATGCATCCAAACGCCGAGGTGACACATGAAGTTCACGATTGAGCACGAGCGCGAAGACGACGGGCGGTGGCTTGCTGAAGTCCCCGAACTCCCTGGAGTTCTCGCCTATGGAGCCACTGCCGACGAAGCCATGGCGAAAGCAGAAGTTCTCGCTCTACGCGTCCTTGCCGAACGACTTGAGAGCAACGAGGTAGGGCCGCAACCCATCTCTATCGGATTCGCGGCTGCATGACATCTTGGCCATCGTCCAAGGCCAGACAGGTACTCTCCGCGCTTTACCAAATTGGCTGGACGCTCAAACGGCAATCCGGTTCCCACAAGACGCTTTCTCGACCTGGGTGGCCCGATGTGGTCTTCGCGTTTCACGACGGCGAAGAAATCGGTCCGCGCGTGCTTGCCCGTATAGCAAAGCGCACCGGTTTGACGCCTGACAACCTATGACTGTCATTCCTTGCCACCCAACCGCGCCGTCGAGCGCGACCTGCCGCAAGCGCCACGGGCCTCACGGCGAACGTTAGACCTTTCATCCAATTCCCTTGCGCAACAAGTAATTTGTAAATACAGTAAAAGCGTGACTACCTGGGACGAATCGAAGCACCGGAAGAATGTCAAGGATCACGCTATTGACTTCGTCGGGTGCGAAGCCATCTGGGACAGCTTTACGGTCACCCGTGAAGACGTCCGGCAGTCTTTACCTAGTAAATACGGGTCCCGATCATCGTCAATCGCGCGAAAATGGACATAATGCCCAATTGTCCGATATTTCAAAACCTGAAACCTGAGCGATGCGAGAAATTCATGCGCCGCTATACGCCACGACCCGGATTGGGTTTCCTATTTTTTTTCACTTAAAGCGCGCACGTCCGAAACCCGCAAAACATGTCCGCTCGATTGGGTACGAAAAAGTTTCGAAAGCTGGGCCGCATCATGCGCCGCGATGTCGCGAAACTGCCGCCGCGCAGCACGCGGTGTTCCTCGGCGAACCAGGGTTCCGAATACTCTTTGTAGGGGTCGGCGGCGAATCCGGTGTAGGGCAGGAATCGGCTGGAGGTCCATTCCCATACCTGGCCATAGTCGAATTCGTCTGTTTCGCGTTTCGCCATGAACTCCCATTCGGCCTCGGTGGGCAAGCGGCGTCCCGCCCAACGGCAATAGGCTTCGGCTTCGTTGGCGCTGACGTGAATAGCAGCTTCGTCGGGCGCCAGTGGGATCCAGTGATCGAAACGCCGCATCAGCCAACCCTCCCGCCTAACACCATCACGCTTCCAGTAGCGAGGGTGATCGAGACCCTGGCGTTCGCGCGTTGACCAGGCGGTGTCGCTCCAATATTCACGGCGCGTGTATCCGCCTGCGTCGACGAATTCGACAAATTCCGCATTGGTGACGACGCGGCAGGCAATGGAGAACGCCGCCAGCGGTACTTCGTGCGCCCATTTTTCGTTATCAAAAACAAAGCCGCTGCCGGGAGCAGCGCCCAGCATCATGGTGCCCGCAGGTACATCGACGTCTCTGGCCGCACCAAGCGTGGACGGGGATTCCAGCAGGGGAGAGGGCAATCCCAGCGTGTGCAAAGTGTAGGTAAACGCCTCGTTATGCATATCCTGATGAAACAAGGCAAGCTGCGCGAAATAGGCCGTTTCATCGGTCGGCATGACCGACTCCAATCGATCGAGGCTGCGACGAAGTACGGCGTTCACGTACTCTCGCGTAGCTTCAATATTCGGCAAATCCAAAGACCAGCGCGTATCGTGAGCAACGCGTGCCGAGTCATACCAGCGGTCGGCATCGCCAAGCATGGAGTGCGCGTTGGGATTGCCGCCACGTTGCACCCAGAACTCCTGGAACCAGGCGAGGTGACCCAGCTCCCAGATGGGCGGGTTGACGATGGCCAGCCTGGGCACAACAGCTTTGGCATCATCGAAATTTAGGGTCAGCAAGCGCGTTCGCTCCTGTGCTTCGGCAAGCGCCTCGCGCAACTGTTCGGCCCCCGGATGCGGACGATAATGCGCGAAGTCCGGCCAGCCAGCGCGGTGCTGAAGATCGCTTGGTTGAGGTTCGGATAGCCGAGACTCGCTAAGCTGAGATTTGATTATCTTGCCCATGATTTCAACCCGTGACACACTGCGCTTATCGTTATGTAACCAGGCACCGAGATCATCCAATGAAGGCGCGGGAACTTGGTTGAAGCACTACGAATCGTCATTGTAACGCCGGCCCCGCCAGGGTCGCGCCATGGCAACCGCAACACCGCAGAGCGCTGGGCGCGGCACTTGCGCGCCTTAGGTCATCGCACCCGAATCGTGCTCGAATGGGATGGCAGCCCGGCCGATCTGATGGTGGCGCTGCATGCGCGGCGCAGCCACGCATCGATCAAGGCCTGGCACGCCGCCTGTCCCGATCGGCCCTTGTTGCTGGTGCTCACGGGAACCGATTTGTATCGCGATATTCGTCACGATGCCGATTCGAAGGAGTCCCTGGATCTGGCCCAGGGTATGGTGGTGCTCCAGCCTATGGGCCTTGATGAATTGGACGCTGCGCACCGCGCCAAGACCAGCGTGGTTTTCCAATCGGTTCGAGCCATCAAACGGCAGACGCCACCGATTGGATATTTTCTGGTATCCGTCATCGGACACTTGAGGGAAGAGAAGGACCCTTTTCGTACCGCTTTGGCTCTGACGCAGGTGCCCGCAGATACCAAGCTTCGAGTGGTGCATTTGGGAGGCGCGATGTCCGGCCAATACGAAGCTGAGGCGCGCGCCTTGATGCAAGGCGAGCCACGTTACCGGTGGTTGGGCGAACTCGATCATGCGGGCACGATGCGCTGGCTGGCGCGCAGCCACGTGATGGTGATATCGAGCGTCATGGAGGGCGGCGCGCATGTGGTGTCCGAGGCAATCAACATCGGCGTGCCGGTGATTGCATCGAACATTCCTGGAAACATCGGACTCCTGGGGGAGGACTACCCCGGCTACTACCCGGTGGGCGAGACCCAAGCGCTTGCGGCTTTGATGCTGCGCGCACAGAGCGATCCTGCCTGGCTTACATTGCTAGAGGAAGCAGTCAGGAAACAGCAGGCCCTGGTTACGCCGCTCGCCGAACGCCGTGCCTTGCAGGCGGTGATCGCAGGGCTCGCGGCGCGCTAGGCCGAGGGGATTCTTAGCTTTTCCGCCAACGTGGTTACCCCGATGCCAGCCAGTATCAACACGAATCCCACCGCGTGAAACGCTTGAAACGTTTCGCCCAGAAACACAATAGCCAGTACCGTTCCAAAAACAGGCATCAGGTGAACAAAAACGCCAGCCCGCGTCGCGCCCACTTCAGCGACAGCGGAGTTCCAGCAAAGATAGGCGACTATCGAGGGAAATAATCCGAAATAGGCGATGGCGGCAAAACTCGCCAGGTTCCAATGCGCCTGCGCGCCACCCATCAGGTCGGCGAGGTAGAAAGGCAGATTCGTTAATGCCCCGACCAGGATGGTCGCCGTCAGAAATGGCAAAGGCTCCAGATCCGCGGGTCGGCGCTTGAGCAACAAGGTGTAGACGGCCCAGGTAATCATCGCGAAGAAAACCCAGACATCCCCGGCATCGACGCGCAAGTCCAGCAACTGCGCCATTTCACCCTGAAAAATAATGATCGCCACGCCCAGGAGGGACAGAAGAATTCCAAGTGACTGGCGAAGACTCACACTTTGCGCCATGAATAGCCAGCCGATCACCGCGATCAGTACGGGAATCGACGAATTGATCAGCAAGGCATTGGTGGCGGTGGTGGAACCCAGGCCGATGTAGACCAGGGTATTGAAACTTCCCGCGCCCAGAACTCCCAGCAGAACAAGAATTTTCCATTCACGCGCAATAATGGCGCGTTGCCGCCACGTCGGCGCCCAGGTGAACGCCAATAACACGAAGAACGCGATGGTCCAGCGCCAGAAGGCCATGGCGAGCGGCGGCAGTTGTCCTTGAATACCGCGTCCAACGACGAAATTAATCGACCAAAGGAGCGCGGCGATTGTCAGCAGCGGGTAGGCCGACCGCCAGGGCGAGAGGTTGGATGCGCTCAACGACTCTTCGCGTGCTTTTCCGACCACGCCACGTAGTCACGCATCGCTTTGACCATAGGGAATTGCGGCTCGTAACCCAGGATCTTCTTCGCGCGGGTGATTTCGGCGGGCTTGGCGCGCGCGCTGCTTGGCACAGTGTTTTTCTCGATACGAATCTTTACCTCGGGAAACACTTCTTTCAACGCCGCCGACAGTTCATCCCCGGTGATTGATTTGCCCATGGTGATGTTAAACACGCGCGAGGGTAGCGCCGCCGCTTGCAAAGCGAGCACCGTGCCCTGTGCGGCGTCCTTGGAATACACCCACTCGAGGGCAGCACCAGGCACCGCCACTTCTGTACCTGCGATGGCTCCATCCATCATGTCGCGAAACATCACCGTGGGGCCGCCGCCGCCGGGACCGCCCCATGGACCCGCGACCGGACCATAGCGCATGGCGGCGAATTCGATGCCGATTGCGGCGTAACTGTGGCCTATGCTTTCCACCGCCTGCTTGGTGGCTGCATAGAACGTAGAGGGTCGCGGGAAGGCCTCCTCTCGAGTCATGTCGCCGCCATCCTCTCCACCGCTCATGTGGCCATTCAAAACGCTGGAGCTCGATACCACCACGCGCTTGACGTCATGATTACGCGCCGCTTCCAGCACGTTGACGGTACCCATTATGTTCAATTCAATTGCCGCGTAGGGATCTCGCGCCGCGCCCAAGGTCAGCATGGGGTGCGCCGCAGTGTGAACAATACCGGTGATGCCCGCCTTGCAGATCGCCTTACTCAAGGTGAGCGGGCGCAGAACATCGCCCTCGAGCAGATCGACCTTCGCCAGATCGACGATTTGCGAGAGCGCCTCGCGTTGAAAACGTTGATCGAGCAGCGCGGGGCGCTCACCCTGCTCCACCAATATTCTGGCAATTTGTGAGCCTACAAGGCCAGCGCCAATTATCAATACAGGCATAAATTATCCTAAATTACGGTTAATAATAAACGGCGTGACCGCACCGGGGAAGCGCGAACATCCCCGATTCCGGACTGCCGATACATCTTTCGGGCTCTGCATTTTTTGGACTCATCGGCATCGACCACATCGGCGTACTTCGCCCGTATCTCCATCCGATTCATCACGTCCCTGACTATCCTTTGGCCAAGGGCGGTAATTTCCCGCCGGAGATAAAGGTGCCGATGCGATTGCCGCGCGTGATTGGCAATAGCAGATGGGAAGGATTGTCGGCGTTGTGATGCACCGAGACGTGGGATGCCATCGGCCGCGACACCGAACCCAAGCCGATATCCTCGGTAATATTGATCGGCGGATCGTTGTCGGCGCTCTTGATGCGAAGGCCGATGCTCTCGCCGGGCTTGAGCAAAATACCGATAGGGCGGATTTCGATATTGAATTCGTAGACCTGGTTAGGTTTCAAGGGCTCGCGCTTGTCGTGCGAGTGATAAGGCTGCCAGGGTTTGGAGCGAGAAGTGTCCAATTTTCGCTGCGAACCGCGCAACCAGCCGCGAGTGAGGATGCGCTCTTTGCCGGCGGCGTCGCGATGCAGGATGGTGGCGAACCACAGCACCTCGGTGTCGGTGGTCGAACCATATAAATTCAACGCGATGGGACCGCACACTTCGGTCGCCTCGACCATATTAGGCGTCCAGAATTCGGCCCCCTGATGGCTGAAGGCCGAATCCTCGTAGCTTGTGAATCCCTCGTTAGGCCAGAACTCGTGCTCGGAGAGCAGGCCATCTTTGTGGAGATAGAAAGGCGTCCAGCGCGTACCCGGCACCGGCCATTCGGTGGCTGCCTTCCATTCGCCCGTACCCTCGATGAAAAGCTGCACCGGTGCTTCATCCATGATGCCGTTCTTAACGCCCTTCAGCCAGTAGTCGAACCAGCGCAGGGACTCGTAGTCGTATTGGTAGCAGGGCCGGTCAAGGTAGATGGGTGGCCCGATGGTAAGACGCTTGGGGCCTTTCCATTGTTCATAGGCGCGAACATCGCCGGGAAGATGCAGTCCATACATTCCCCAATCTGCCCCCAGGTAGGCAGGCACTTCGCAGCCGGCCTCGAAATTCACTGCACGTTCCTTCCAGTATTCGTTGCACAGGGGATTGAGCAGAATCTCAACCAGCATGGGATTGCCGCCGGCATCAGGATTTCGAAGCGCCGCCACCAACAAGGGATTGGTGGCGATCTCAGGATCGCTTAACGCTGCCTTCACTCCGGCGTTGTATTTTTCGTCGCCCCATTTTTTGCGCAGAGAATTTTCAATGTTGAAGAAAGGCGCCTGACGGCGCGCCCAGTACTCGGTGAAATCCGGCGCGAGGATGCCGCCGCGATACAGCACGTCGCGGTAGCCATCGGTAAATCCATAGGGCGAGAATATCGCGCCCAGATGTGGGGGCTTCAGCGCGGCGACGCGCTTGGCAACCATGGAGAAATAAGACACACCATTCATTCCGACCTTGCCGCTGGACCACGGACGCGCCGCGAGCCACTCAATCGCCTCATACAAGTCCTTAATGGTTTGCGGATCGGGTTCGATATTGCCGAATGCCCCACCCGAGCCGCGAGCGCCGCGGATGGTGGCGATCACCATCGCGTAACCACGCCGAACGTAAAAATTGAAATCCCCCGCTTCGATCCAGCCGCGTGCATAGGTAAAACCATTGGGCATCATCGCCATGCCCTGCACTTCCTTGGAATACGGGCTGGGTGTGAACAGCACCGGGAACTTGCCCTCGGCGTCGGGGCGATAAACATCGGCTTTCATGGTGATGCCGTTGCCAACGGGAATTTCGATGTTGCGTTCGATGGTAATCCCGTACTCGCGCTTCGACGTCTGCCAATCCGTAGAAAACATTCAAACCTCCGTTGATATTTCCAAGTAAATAGTGTCGCGCATGCGTGGGTGGCGACGCGAGGAACCACTTTGCATCATTCACCAAAAGCCTAACATGTTCCCGGCCCGGACGATGAACGTGCGGCCGAATTTTTCACGCGAGCCATCCCGATGCTATTGCGAGGCATATGACCGGCAGCGTATATTTGCGCTCCCTCAACAACTGCATAAGCAACTTAATAACCGCATAAGCAACCTAATAACCGCATAAGCAACCTAATCGCTCGCGCGTCGCGACTCAATAATCCGGGTGTCGCGTCAGCGGGTCCCAAGTGTCCCTCGCGGGGACAAAATCAAGGAGTGAAAAAATGCCATTTAAGATTCGCCGTATCGTCACGACGCACGACGCCGATGGCAAAGCCATCATCGGGATCGATTCGCAAATTGTATCGAATCCTGGGGTGAAGGATAAAAATGTGCAAAGTGCCGTGCTATGGGCGACCTCACAGATGCCGGTGGATATGTCTGGTATGGCCGATCCCGCGGCGAGCAAAATGGGTTTGCACCCCAATGCCAATGGCAGCATTTTGCGCATGCTGGAATTGCCACCGGGCGCGCCGGCATTGATGCACCGCACCGACACCATCGATTACGTATTGTTGTTGGAAGGCGAGTGCGACATGATTTTGGACGACGGCAAGGAGGTGCACATGGATCAGGGTGATGTCATGATTCAGCAAGGCACCTGGCATGGCTGGGCGAACCGTGGCAGCAAAACTTGCCGCATTGCCTTCGTATTGATCGATGCAAAAAAACCGCCCAAGGTTTTTTCCGACCATTAGTCACTTAGGAGCTGATGGTTTTGACAATTCCGGCAAAGAACCAGGTTTTGAACAGGGTTTAAATACGTCCCGCCAATTTGCAGATTTGCGCTTTTGCAAATCTACAAATTGGCGGGAAAGGTGGCCTCAATGACACCCTATTGGGTTCCGGCTACGCCGGTTTAGTAGGTAATCGTGCCAAAGCCGTGTGGCTCTCGATGCCTACCGGATCTGGGTTCCAATTCGGCGTCGCCGGCTTCCAAGGATGCCAAGGGCTATTTTTTTTCGGGAATCCCCGCGGTCGTCGGGCGAGCTCCGCGGATGCGCCGCCGGTCCAACCACCATGCCAGCACCGGCAGCATCGCAAGTCCTCCCGGCAGCACAATGACCGCGATATAGGGACTGAGTTCGGCCATGCGATGCATATGCTGAGCAAGTTCCCGCCTGTCTTCGGGTGACCATTTCTGCTTGTTGCGCCGCTTCATCAGTAGCGGCATGAGCCCTTGCACCGAGGCGAATTCACGTTGCATGTTGATTCGCTCGCGATCGATGATCGCGTAGAAATTCTTAATGGGCTTGACATACTTCTTCACGATGCCACGCCGGTTTCCTTTAGGAATCCCCTGATGGTGCGCATGGCGCGCCAGGCAAACAATCCGCGGCCCGCCAATTTCAACGCACCGCGCGGCCGGATGACCACCAGTAACGCCGTGACCGCGCCTACCACCAGTGGGCGTTTGCGCAGCCAGCCGACCAATCCGATTCCTCGATCAAGCAGACTCGCGGGGCCTTCAAGGGTTGAGCAGTTTTTTGAAAATACGTTGCGCTGTCTCGCGGCATCGGCGACCAGCCGCTCGCGCCGGGCGCGAATCTCAGTGATTGACTTCATGGGATCCGGTGAGCGCAGCTTTGTCTTTTTCGAGTTCCGCCAGGGTCGCGGCGAGCAATTTTGGCCGGTCCGTGAGGTGTCGCTTGAATGTCGCCCACGACCAAAGCGTTGCCAAGAAAAACAGGATAAAGAAGGCGCAAACTGCGAAAAGCCGATGCTCTCCCGACACCATGATCACGAATACGACCGCCATGACAAGGGCGCAAACCAGACTTACCGCGCTGAGCGCCGCATAAACGGCGATTTTCGCGAAGCAAGCGCCTTGCTCTTCAAGATCACTGGTAAAAATCGCCAGGCGCGTTTGCGCTATGTCGATCAAGGTGCGAAAAAGTCCGCGCATCGAGGCGAGCAGGCCTTCTGCGCGGCTGCCGCCGTCGGTCATAACGATGTCAGGTTCTATCGACGGCTGATCAGCAGGCCAAGCACCACGCCCGCCGCTGCGGCGATGCCAACGGACTGCCAGGGATTGTCATGCACATAATCATCGGTGGCGCGAGCTGCGGCTTTTGCCTTGTACACGCCCGCTTCGCTCAAGTGGGCCAGCTTGAGCTTGGTGGCATCGATGCTTTCCTGAATCTTCAATCGTGCCGCAGCGGCCTTGTCGCCGGCATGGCTGGCGGTTGCCTTCAATAGTTCTTCGGCATCCGCGATCACGACTTTCAGATCGCTTACGAGCTTGTCACGGTTGACTTCAGAATCCATTGCATCCTCATCTATAAAAATGGCCGGCAATCCCGGCCTATCGACAAACCTTCGGAATATTGCGGTGGACAATTCTTTTCCCTTGATCACCCACTTGGCAAGGGAAAACCGCAACATGTGCGCAAACTCTAAAGCCTTTTCCTTGGCAATTCAACCACAATTAATCCTAATTGATCGATTACTTGGTGGAATCTCCCGATGAGATTCGCGTCGAATTTACTGCCGAATTTACTGCCGAATTTACTGCTCCACCATGGACGCTTACGAGCATCCGGTTAGCCCATGGCAACAGAAAGTACGCCGGAAAAGCCAGGAAGAAGGTTAAAAAGAAATAGCCGCCATAGCCCATGGCTTCAACGCCGAAACCGCTGACGCCCCCTGCCAAGGAGCGGGAAAACGCGAATATCGATGACAGGATGGCATATTCCGTGGTGGCGCGCTCCTTGTTGACGATAGCCATCAGGAAGGCGAGAAAAGCGGCGGTGCCCATCCCGCCGGTGAACGATTCGGTCGCACTGGCAGCGTACATCGTCCATTGGTGGTGCATGGCGATATCAAAGCCTTGCGGCGCCATCGGCACCGACCAGGCGGCCCAGCAATAAACCAGATTTGAGGCGGCCTGCCATAGACCCAGCACCCAGAGCGCCCGAAAAATTCCCACCCGATCGGTGTACCAACCGCCAAGGAGCCCGCCCAATATCGATAACAACAGACCGATATTCACCGATACCAGGCCGATCTGCTGGTTGCTGAAACCCGTGTCGACCCAGAAGGGTTTGATCATGAATCCCATGGACGAATCGCCCAATTTGAATATCAGGATGAAAATTAACACCGGAATGATGCCGGGCCGGGCGAGCAATTCCACCAGCGCGCCAAAGACAGGTCCTTGGGGCTGGGAGCTGTGAGACTGGGAGCTGTGAGACTGGGGGCTGTGAGACTGGGGGCTGCGGCTCGCGGATTGGCGGGTGCGGGCCTGTGCGGTGACAAGCAGCCCGGCAATGACAAATAGCAGCACCGGTATTCCCGCTTTAAACCACCAGGCTCGCCGTGCCTCCGCCAACCACTCCCAGTTCAGGCTGGCACTAACCGGCCATAGCAAGCCAAGGATAAAAAGCACGATGGCCATGGCAATCCCAGGACGCGAAATGAGGAGTCTGATCTCGACCATCGCGGAGGTTTGATAGGCGGCGCGTTGGATCGGCTGTTCGCGGGGTGCGCAAAGGCAGGCCACTGCGCACGCGAGGAACAACACCGCGGCGACCGCGTACGACCAGAACCAGCCAATGTGATCGCTAAGGATGAGAATGAAGCCGGCGCTCAACATACCGACGCGATAGAAGCCTATTCGCACGCCGTTGGCGAGACCCATTTCGTCGCGATCAAGCATCTCGATTGTGTAACCGTCAATGGCGATATCATTGGTCGCGGACAGCAGGGTGAAAATGCCTATGGCAAACCACACGCCCGGGCCAAAGCCGGCAGCCTGTGCAAGTACGATCAGGGTCGCACCCATCAAGCAATCGACCGCCACCATCCAATAACGATGATGGCGGTAGTAGTCGATCGCAGGCGCCCAGAGAAATTTCACCGTCCAGGACAGGCCCAAAAGGCTGAGCAGTCCAATGCTGCCCAAATCAACGCCTTGCTGGCGAAAATATACCGGGAACAGGTCGAAAAAAAGACCCAGCGGGAAGCCCTCGGAGAAATAAAGAAGAGCCACCCAGAAAAGCTTGGAGCGCAGCAGACGCGGCTTTTCGCGCGATAGTTCGTTCAATGTGGTTCCGTGGGGCATGACAGCGGGGGAAGCTATACTTCGCGCTTTTGCGTGGTGACAGAGCAGACGCGGGACGAATTTTACTCCGCCGCTCAGTGAACTTCGCCACTTTGCCAATCAGCATTCATCTTCAAGGCGCGACATGCCGGTATTTGCATCGACAATTTTCCTATCCGCATTTTTGCTGTTTCTGGTTCAACCCATCATCGCAAAGCAAATTCTGCCCTGGTTCGGCGGCACGCCGGCGGTGTGGAATACCTGCATGCTTTTTTTCCAGATACTGCTTCTGGCGGGCTATGCGTATTCGGACTGGACCATACGCAAGCTCTCGCCGCGCGCCCAGGCCATTCTCCATTGCACATTACTCATCGCCAGCCTGGCGGTACTACCTATCGTCGCGGATCTCGGCTGGAAGCCTGACGGCGACGAAGATCCGGTCTGGCGCATCCTCGCGCTCTTGGCTGCGACTATAGGCCTGCCCTATTTTCTGCTGTCATCGACCGGCCCGTTGATCCAAGCCGGCTTTGCGCGGCGCTATGGCGGCGAGCGTGTCTACCGACTATTCGCGTTATCCAATTTTGGCTCCCTGCTGGCATTACTGAGTTTTCCTTTTGCGATTGAAATGCTGGTCAGCACCCACGGCCAAGCTGTCGGCTGGAGCATTGGGTATGGGGTGTTCGTTTTATTCTGTGGCGCAAGCCTCGTGTTAGCCGCTGGGCCGGCCGTCAGCGGTGTCGCGCACGGCGAGTCCTTGGACCAGGGCAGGCCGCCCAGTGCGTCTGAACAAGGCCTTTGGCTGACTCTGGCGGCGTTGGGCACCGTTATGTTGCTCGCAGTGACCAATCACATTACGCAGAACATCGCCTCGATTCCACTCCTGTGGCTTGCGCCGCTCACACTATACCTTTTGACTTTTATTCTTTGCTTCGAGGGAAGGGGTTGGTACCGGCGCTGGTTGATTGTCATACCCTTTCTGGCGCTGTTGCCCGCCATGGCCTGGGGTCTGCAAGCCCATAGCGGCGTATTGGAGATCAAGAAAGCGGTGCCGCTATATTGCGTCGGCCTGTTTGTTTCATGCATGTTCTTTCACGGCGAACTGGCACTGGCGAAGCCCGCGCCGCGTTATCTGACGCGCTTCTACCTAATGGTGTCCCTGGGTGGCGCGGTGGGCGGATTGCTGGTGGGCGTGGTCGCGCCAAGAATATTTTCGGCGTACTACGAATTGCCTGTGGCCTTGGTGATAGCCGGACTGATTGCAGCCTATTTGCTATTCCGAAACGCCTCGGCGGGTGGCGCGCCCGGAAGGATTCTTGATCGGATCGTGGCGCGTTTTTCGACATCGAATCGGGCAGGATCCATTACGGCGGCCTTGCTCGCACGTTCGATAATGCTTGTATTTGCATTGGGTGCAACCGCAGGCACCGGATGGTATTTCTATCAATATCAACATGAATACCTCGCCGATACCACCATAGTCATGCAACGCAACTTCTTTGGCATGTTGCGCGTGCAGGAAAGCGGCGAAGGCAACGACCGCATACGCAATCTGGTGCATGGCGTGATCATGCATGGCAAGCAGTCCTACGATCCGGCGCATCAAAAGAAAGCCACTACCTATTACACCGAGGACTCCGGCGTCGGCCGCGCTTTTGCCGCGTTCGCCGATTCGCCGCTGCGCACCGGAGTCATCGGGCTGGGCGTCGGTACACTGGCCGTCTACGGCCGCGAGGGCGACGTGATGCGCTTCTACGATATCAATCCGCAGGTTATCGAGGTGGCACGCAAGGAATTTACCTTCCTTTCGGATTCGGCCGCGAAAATAGAGACCGTGCTGGGTGATGCCAGACTGGCGATGGAGCGTGAACCGGCGCAGCAGTACGATATTCTGGTGGTGGACGCGTTCTCAAGCGACGCGATACCGGTGCACTTAATCACCCTGGAGGCCATGGATACCTATTTAAAACACACGAAACCCGGCGGCGTTATCGCTTTTCACGTGACCAACCGCTATCTGCAATTAAAGCCGGTGGTAAAACTGCTGGCGCAGGCGCGTGGTCTGTACGCAATGAATGTTGCCGACGATGGCGAATTGCGCTTTGCTTCATCGACCGATTGGGTGCTGGTGTCGCGCAACCCGCAGTTTTTCAAGTTGGAAGCCATCTCCAAGGTGGCCGAAGAAATCGAAATTCCGGCGGATCTAACGGTCTGGACGGACGACTTCAATAACTTGATTCAGGTGCTTAAATAGACAACAAGGGGGCCTACGCCCCCTCGTAACTCCCCCGGATTTGATTGTGCTGCTTAAATAGACAACAAGGGGGCCTTCGCCCCCTTGTAACTCCCCCGAAGTTCAACTTTTTTAAGCAGCCGCGCCGCGCTCGAATCGAAATACCGCGAGTGTCCCGAACAGGTTAGGCATGAAACTCACTGGCCGACCCCGATGCAGCGCCAAGCGTTCGAGAACGCGAATCGCATGGGACTCGCAAAAATTCTCGAAGTCGGCGATCGTGAATAAATGCAGATTAGGCGTGTTGTACCACTGGTAGGGCAGAACGTCGGAGACCGGCATGCGTCCCGCGAAAGTGATCTGCAGGCGTTGCGACCAGTGGCCAAAATTGGGAAAAGTCACGATGCCCTGGCGCCCCACGCGAAGGATCTCTTTCAGGATTTCCTCGCTGTGACGAACCGCCTGCAGAGTTTGCGACAGGATCACGTAATCGAACGATCCTGCGTCGAATCCGGCTAATCCCCGTTCCAAATCGCTTTGAATCACATTCACGCCGTTTTTGACGCACGCAAGAACACTGGCATCGTTGATTTCCACGCCGTAGCCTCGCGCGCCTTTGGAGTCCCGCAGGTACTTCAGCAGCAGGCCGTCGCCGCAACCGAGGTCCAGGACGGTTGCGCCGGGTTTAATCCAACTCGCGATGGCCTCGAAATCAGGACGTCCCGAGAGGGATGTTTCGCGGGAGCTTGCGGCGAAGCCGCTCATGGGGCCAACTCCGCGTACACATTGTCGAAAAAACTTCGCACCAAGGCGTGATATCGCGAATCTTCGAGCAAGAACGCATCATGCCCGTGGGGCGCGTCGATTTCGGCATAGGCGACGTCGCGTCGATTATCCAACAATGCCTTGACGATTTCGCGGGAGCGCTCCGGGGCGAAACGCCAGTCCGAGGTAAATGAGACCACCAGAAACTTCGCCAGCGCGCTGGCAAAAGCCTTCGTGAGATTGCCCCCGGACGCCTCGGCCGGATCGAAATAATCCAGGGCACGGGTAATCAATAAATAAGTGTTGGCATCGAAATACTCCGAAAACTTGTCGCCCTGATGCCGCAAGTAGGACTCCACTTCAAAGTCGACATCGAAATGAAATCCGAGTTTTCCTTCGCGCAGTGATCGTCCGAATTTCTCCATCATCGCGTCATCGGATAAATAGGTGATGTGACCGATCATGCGCGCCAGGCGCAAACCTCGCCGCGGCACCACGCCATGCTTGTAGAAATCTCCGCCGTGAAAATCCGGATCGGTGGTGATGGCTTGCCGCGCGACTTCGTTGAAAGCGATGTTTTGCGCCGACAGCTTGGGGGCGGCGGCGACAGCAACCACGTGATTGACCCGCTCCGGATAACCGATCGACCATTGCAGCGCTTGCATGGCGCCCAGGCTTCCGCCCATGACTGCGGCGAAGCGCGCGATTCCCAGGGTATCAGCCAACCGCGCCTGGGCGTGAACCCAATCCTCGACGGTGATCACCGGAAACGTGGAGCCATAGGGCACGCCGGTTTTAGGATCGACGCTGGCAGGGCCTGTGGAGCCGAAGCAACCACCCAGATTGTTGACGCCAATGACGAAAAACCGGTTGGTATCAAGAGGCTTACCCGGTCCTATCATGTTGTCCCACCAGCCGACATTCTGGGGATCATCTGCGTAGTAACCTGCCACATGATGCGCAGCATTGAGCGCGTGGCAGACCAGCACCGCGTTGGATTTGTCCGCGTTCAAAGTGCCGTAGGTCTCGTATCGTAGCGTGTAGGCATCCAGCACCGCGCCGCTGCGAAAGCGCAGTGGCTCGCTGAAAAACTGCTCCTGAGGGCAGACCGCGCCGACGGATTGTTCTTGGTGAGTCATCATTGTTCTTGGCGCAGTTTATCCAGTAATCGCTTGCGTGCGCGAGGGTCATAGGAGCGCATGATTCTTGCGCTTATCGCCTTGATCAGGGTCAAATCGGCGTGTAGAACTTCATGTTTCACCGCCAACAACTGTGCCGGGTGCATGGAAAATTCCCGCAATCCAAGACCGAGCAGCAGCCGCGTTACCGTCAGATCGCCCGCCATCTCGCCGCACACCGCGACCGCCTTTCCCGCCCTGTTGGCCGCAGCTATTGTCTGTGCGATGAGTTGCAACACCGCCGGGTGGAGGGGATCGTACAGGTGCGCAACGGCATCGTCGCTACGGTCAATTGCCAGCGTGTATTGAATCAGGTCGTTGGTGCCGATGGACAGAAAATCGAGCTTGCGAACGAAATAGCCCAAGGACAGCGCAGCGGCAGGTATTTCGATCATTCCACCTACTTGTATCGATCGATCATAGGCAACACCGCGCGCGTCAAGCGCGGCCTTGGCGTGAGCAATGGCGATCAGGGTCTGGTCAATTTCGTGCGCGTGGGCAAGCATCGGAATCAGAACACGGATGGTTCCATGGTTCGATGCGCGCAGCAGGGCACGTAGCTGCGCCTGAAAAATCAGTGGTTCGGACAAACAATAGCGAATCGCGCGAAGTCCGAGCGCGGGATTCGGCGCGCGGTTTTCGTCACCGGCGCAAACTTTGTCAGCTCCAAGATCCAGGGTGCGTATGGTCACCGGCAGGCCATCCATGGCCATGACCACCTGCCGATAGGACTCGTATTGTTCATCCTCGTCGGGCAGGTCGATACGATTGAGAAACAAGAACTCGCTGCGAAACAAGCCAATACCCATCGCGCCCGCATCGCGCGCCTCCGCGACATCCTGCGGCAATTCGATATTGGCTAAAAGCATCACATCCTGACCGTCCAGCGTGGTCGGGCGAATCGAGCGCAGGGACTTCAACTGGATTCGTTCGGCCTCGATTTTGTCGCGGCGGCGGCGAAATTCCTCCAAGACCTGTTCATTGGGATTGACGATAAGCACGCCTTCGCGGCCGTCGATAATCAGCAGCTCGTTCTCGCGGATCATGGCGCGGGCGCTATGTAATCCAACAATTGCCGGAATCGCCAGGCTGCGCGCGACAATCGCCGTGTGCGAGGTCACCCCGCCCAGATCGGTAACGAATCCCGCGAATTCGTGCTGTTTGAACAAGATCATGTCCGCGGGCGAGAGGTCGTGGGCGACCACAATGAGGTCGTGCTCCAGGGTTTGCGGCGACAAGAGGTCACGCGAATTGCCGGGCATGGCTTTCAGGACGCGCTCAGCCACCTGTTCGATGTCATTCTTGCGTTCGCGCAAGTAAGGATCTTCGATTGCGTCAAACTGCGCCGCGATCGCCTCCATCTGTTGCACCATGGCCCATTCGGCGTTGTAGCGGCGATCCTTGATCAGCCCATGCGGCACTTCGGAAAAATTGGGATCGTCCAGAATCATCAAATGCAAATCCAGAAATGCGCTCATTTCCGGGGGCGCATTCGAGGAAATACTCGAGCGCAGGTCGGTGAGCTCGCCGCGCACGCGCTCGATCGCTGCGTCGAATCGAATGAGTTCGCCGGCAACGCCCTCCTCGGCGATTTCATGATGCCCAACCTCGAAGCGAGCGCTCGATATCAGATGGGCGCGGCCAATGGCGATGCCGCCGAATACGCCGGCGCCATGCAAGGTGAAACTGGCGCCACAGTCCTGGTTCGCGACATTCGCCGATTTCATGCCATTCGCGGTTCTCATGTTCGCGCGGTGCTCATTCTGGACTACTCGCCCTCGCCGAAGCGATCCGCAATAAGAGTCAATATGGCCGCAAGCGCGGCATCGGCCTGGTCCCCCGAGGTTTCCACAATAATGCGGCTTCCCTTGCCCGCGGCCAGCATCATCACGCCCATGATGCTTTTCGCGTTGACGCGGCGGCCATTGCGGCTCAACCAGATTTCAGCAGGAAAGCTGGAGGCCGTCTGTGTGAGTTTCGCTGAAGCGCGGGCATGTAATCCCAGTTTGTTGATGATTTCAGTCTCAGTCTGCGGCACGCGTCGGTTCCCCGTTTATCCGAAGCACACCTTCGGTTCCTCCGCTCAAGGCTTTATCCACGACCTGGGCAAGCGGGCGATCTCTGTAAGTGAGGGCGCGAACCAGCATAGGCAGACTTACCCCGGACACGGCTTCAATCTTGCCAAAGGCGACCAAGCGGGTCACGATATTGCATGGCGTACTGCCGCAAATGTCCGAGAGCAGCAGGACGCCCTGGCCAGCATCAATCTCGTGCGCCAGGCTACGCGCCCGCTCGAGCAGAGTATCAGGATTGTCATCGACATTGACCGGCAACGAACGCACACGTTCGAGCGGCTTGCCCAAGACCTGTGCGGCGGCATCGATGAGAGCATCGCCGAGATTACCGTTGGTAACGATCAAAATGCCAATCATTTTGAATATGTCGAGTTATTAGCGTAATTAAGAAATTACCCAGGTACCCCTTGAGCTTATCTCAATGCGGCTGGCGAGAACAGCGCATCGGCACTGCATATCACGCGGCGCATGCCGCTTGCAGCTCATCCATGAACATGCCTGCGACGTTGAACCCCGTTTGATCGGTGATCTCCTGGAAACAGGTGGGGCTGGTTACGTTGATCTCGGTCAGGAAATTCCCGATGATATCCAGACCCACCAGCAGCAAACCCCGTTTCCAGAGTTCCGGGCCCAGTGCGCTCGCTATTTCCAGGTCGCGCTCTGACAGTGGGCGTGCGACGCCAGTGCCACCCGCGGCGAGATTGCCACGTGATTCGCCAGCCTTGGGGATACGCGCCAAACAATGCGGCACCGGCTTGCCGCCTATCACCAGCACGCGCTTGTCACCATCGCGGATCTCCGGGATATAGCGTTGCGCCATGATGGTCTGGCCGCCGTTATTGCTCAGTGTCTCGACAATGACGTTGCGATTGGGGTCGTTGCGGGTAACGCGAAATATCGATTGCCCGCCCATGCCATCAAGCGGCTTTAAGACTACGTCAGCGAATTCATCTATGAACCCCTGCACCTCACTGACCGATCGCGACACCAGCGTGGGCGCGGTAAACTGGGGAAACTGCGCTATCGCCAGTTTCTCGCTGTGGTCCCGAAGCGCGCGCGGGTCATTGAAAATTTTTGCTCCCTCGCGCTGCGCCTGCTCAAGTAACCAGGTGCTGGTGACATACTCCACGTCGAAAGGCGGGTCCTTGCGCATCACCACGCAATCCAGATCGGTGAGGGGCGTTTCGGCCACCGGCGCCAGCGAATACCATTCGCGCGGATTCTCGTGAAGCGTGATCCTGCGCATCGCAGCGAACACGCGATTGCGCTTCCAGACCAGATCATCCTGCTGCATGACATGGAGCTCGTGTTCACGCCGCACGGCCTCGACCATCATCGCGTAGGTCGAATCTTTCTTGATCTTGAAGCTATCAAGGGGATCTGTGATGAACCCGATTTTCATGCGGTTTCCGAAATGTTCAATTTGACGAACAATCCTGGCGCGGGGCTCGATGCGCTAGGCGGCAGTTGACGCCGCAGCGTCGGTACGTTCGAGTTCCACGGCGGCGGCAAGCAGCGCGAGGCGAGACACGACGCCGTAGGTATAGAAACGATTCGGCCCGGCGCCGGGGATGGCGGTGTGATCCGGCGTGGTGCAGCAATCATCGAACGCCAGGGGCACAAACTGCATTCCGGGCGCGTTGAGTACCTCATCCAGCCCTTTTGCGGTATGCACCCTGTAGAAGCCACCCACGACGTAGCGGTCGATCATGTACACCACCGGCTCGGCGGCGGCATCGTTGACGCGCTCATAAGTGTGCACGCCCTCCTGCATCATGACTTCGGTGACTTCCAGGCCTTCCTTGACCACTGACATCTTGTTGCGCTGCTTGCGGTTGAGGCCGCGCAATTCGGAGGCGTCGCGCGCGATCATGATGCCCATGCCGTAGGTGCCGGCATCGGCCTTGACCACCACGTACGGAGTTTCCTTGATGCCGTACTCGAGGTACTTCGCGCGGATCTGTATCAGCAGCGCGTCGACGTTCGCGATCAGGCATTCTTCCCCGGTGCGTTCGTGAAAATTGACTTCACCGCAAACCGCGAAATAGGGGTTCACCAGCCAGGGGTCGATGGACAAGAGCGATGCGAACTCGTGGGCCACGTCCTCGTAAGCCGCGAAGTGATTGGACTTGCGGCGCACCGCCCAACCGGCGTGCAAGGGCGGCAGCACGAATTGCTCATCAAGATTTTTTAGAATGTCTGGCAAGCCTGAAGTTAAATCGTTATTGAGCAATATGGTGCAGGGATTGAAACCAGGCAAGCCCAGACGGCGCCCACTTCGTACGACAGGCTCGAGCAGCAGCGGCATGCCGCCCTCGACCTCGATAGTCGTTGGCTCGGTGATAGCCGGATTGAGGGTGCCGATGCGCACGTTCAAGCCTGACTGATGCAGGATGGTGGCGAGCCTGCCGACGTTATGCAGGTAGAACTGATTACGCGTGTGATTCTCAGGGATCAACAGGAGATCCTTGGCGTTCGGGCAGATTTTCTCGATCGCACCCATCACCGCCTGCACGCAAAGCGGAATGAACGCCGGATTGAGGTTGTTGAACCCACCTGGGAAGAGGTTGGTGTCCACTGGCGCAAGCTTGAAGCCGCTATTGCGCAAGTCAACCGAACAGTAAAACGGCGGCGTATGGTCCTGCCATTTGCCGCGAAACCAGTGCTCAATTACGGTGCTGGATTCGAGCACACGCTTCTCAAGCTCCTGTAGCGGGCCGGTGAGGGCGGTGGTCAGATGCGGAATCATCGGCTGGGTCCTTCCCAATATCAGGGGCCGAATAGGGCGCGACCTAGCGGTCGCTCGCCATAAAATTCAACTTACTTTTTTGCGGCCTTGTCGGCGGACTTGTCGTCAGCTTTTATAGGTGCTGCGGGCTCTTTGAAGCTGCCACCGGACTTGTTCGCGAGATACACCACAGCGCGCTCGAACTCGTAGTCCGAAAGATCCGAAGCGCCACCGCGAGGAGGCATGGCGCGAACACCCTTGATACCGCTTGCAACGAGGGTTTTCTGGCCTTCGGCGATTAATTTCCGCCATGCCGCGACGTCACCGGTTTTTGGCGCCCCGGCCGCGCCGGTGCCATGGCATGCCATGCAGACGGTTTGGTAGATCTGTTCGCCCGTTTTGACGGCGCCGCCGGCGCCGCCGGCGGAAATCGTTACCTGCGCCACCGGCTTGATGCGTTCCAACACAGCCTCGGCGTTATTGGCCGCAGGGTCGGTTTTGATGCCGCCAAGCACCAATTGCGCGAGCAGCTGAAAGCCGACGACCGGAATGGCAAAGGCCAGCAGGACTACCACGATGAGTTGCTGTGGTGTCTTGATCGGTCCTTCATGTGTGGGGGTTTCATTCGCGCTCATGGCAATACCCTAGGGTTGCAAAGGCGCGGATTATAGCGTCAATCCGCGATGCCTATGGGTGCGTTCCGGCGTTGAATCTCTTGTTCCCGGCTCTCTTTCGGCGAGCGACGGGTACCATTCGCGAACGCCGTATCCATCAAAAGTCATGGGGGAACGATGGGACTAATTTTATGGAATTAATTCGAGTGGCAGCCTCGGAGCAGGCCATGTTGAACGGCGCCACAGTGTCGCCCAAGGGCCGGGTGTTTTCCAGCTTTCCGCGCTGGACGCCGATACCTTCGCCCTCGGTGGCCGAGGCGACACCTGAGGGCGGATTTCGCGCCTACCCTGGTAATCATTGGAACCAGTGGGCGCCCGGCATGCCTTCTGAGAACGGCATCGTTAATGCACATTCAGTATTTGCGGATCAATTGAATTGAAAATGGCCGGCGTAGTAGCTTGCTTCTTAATTTGGCGCGTACCTGGCTTGGATTCTCGGCGATCAAAATGCCTCACGGAGACCCTCGCAGTTGGACGCCACAAGCGAAAAAACGTAGACTTC
>CAMDFL010000060.1 GCA_945897475.1 Bordetella parapertussis | reverse complement strand
CCCAAACCTGTCCATAAACGAAATAGGTGCCGCCCACTGAGGCGGTGCCCACGGTGAGCGTTTTAGACCAGGCGGGATTGGGCTTGGGTTGTGCCAGCACGCCGCTCGCCAACGTAAGACCAATCACCGCGCATGATGCCAACTTGAGGCTTGTCGCGAATCTGAATTCGAATCTCATGGCTATTTCCTCCTTAATAGGGGCCAGAGCAATCTAACAAGTGTCAGAGCAATCTAATTTGCCGGACGCCTGCTCTGACCTGAAGAATCCGGAGAGTTCGATGCAGCGAATCTGCGTTGTATCCGACTCGAGTCCCAAACCAGTCCCAAACCACACGCAAACCAGCAAACACATGCCCCTTGGCAATAATAAATCCAGTGCATGATGGATCCAGTGCCAGCGCGAGTACCCGCGCCCGGTCGGGCAGTTAGGCAGTCGTTCAAAAAGCGCACCGTTGCAGGAAAATAAATGCAGTTGCTTTGAAGGCTATACTCAAAAAAATACACCCGCCGGGGTTCGCAGACTCAGAAGCATTTCAACGGCAGTAGAAGTATTTCAACGACAGGAGAAATGTTTCATTGCCAGCGTTTCCACTGGCTACCTCTCGCTATCGACCTCTCACTATCCGATAAAAGTAGGACCTATCTATGGGCAGTACCGCCGCACAACCTACTGAGATAAAGCTGCACCAGCAGTCACGGCTGCTGGAGGTTTCGTTTGCCAATGGCAAAACCTTCTCCTTTCCCTGCGAATTTCTGCGGGTTTATTCGCCTTCCGCGGAAGTGCGCGGCCACGGCCCCGGGCAGGAAGTGCTGCAGGTAGGAAAGAAAAATGTGGCCATCACCCATATCGAGCCAATGGGCGGCTACGCCATCCAGCTCAGCTTCTCAGACGGTCATGACACCGGGATTTACTCATGGGACCTGCTGTACGACTTCGGCCTTCTCCAGGAGGAAATGTGGCAGCGCTATCTCGATCGCATGATCGAGGCGGGCGCGAGCCGCGAACCGGGCTCAGCACCCTTCGATTCGCGGCCGAAGTCGAAATAATTGCGCCACATGTCCTTCAAGGTGGTGCTGGTCAACCCCTATGAACTGGGACGGCAGCCATTTGCGCTGGCGCAACCCGCTGCATGGCTGAAATGCGCCGGCTTCGCGGTGAGCTGTATCGATCTATCTTTGCAGAAGCTCGATCCCCAAAAACTCGACAATGCGGATCTAGTCGCGATTTTTGTGGGCATGCACACCGCCACCCGCATTGCAGTGCAGGCGCTGCCGCGCATCAAACAGCTCGCCCCGAGGGCACACCTGTGTGTCTACGGGCTATACGCACCGATGAACGAAGCGCTGCTGCGCGGCCTGGGCGTGGGCACCGTATTGGGCGGGGAGATTGAAGCTGAGTTGCTATCCCTTTGCAACAGACTCCGGGTGAGCGGAAATGGCGTGGAAACGGCCATAGCCCAGAGCGAACCAATCATCAGCCTGGCCAAAATCGCATTCGAGGTGCCGGACCGCACTGGCCTGCCTGCGCTTGCAAGCTACGCGCACCTGGTGCTGCCGGATGATTCAACTCGGGTGGCAGGATTCACCGAGGGCAGCCGGGGCTGCAAGCATCTGTGTCGGCATTGCCCGGTGGTCCCGGTGTATCAGGGGAAATTCCGCATCGTCCCATCAAGTATCGTCATGCAGGATATCGCGCAGCAAGTCAAACAAGGCGCCACGCATATCTCCTTCGGCGACCCGGACTTCTTTAATGGCCCCACCCACGGAATCGGGCTCGCACGAGCCCTGCACCAGGCGTTTCCCGATGTGAGCTTTGACGCAACCATCAAAATCCAGCATCTGATTGATAACGCCAAGCTGCTGCCGGAGTTGCGCCGATGCGGGTGCCTGTTCATCACCTCGGCGGTGGAATCGGTGGACGATGACATCTTGGCCCATCTTGCGAAAAACCACACCAGCACGGACTTCGACCGGGCGGTGGCGCTCACCCGCGAAGCAGGCATCGCGATCGCCCCTACCTTTGTCGCCTTCACTCCGTGGACCACGCTTGCGGGCTACGTTGGGCTATTGAGCCGGCTTGTGGATCTGCAACTGGTTGAGAGCGTGCCCCCGGTGCAACTGAGTATCAGGCTCCTGGTTCCCGCAGGATCGTACCTGCTGCAGCTCCCCGGCTTCAAGGAGAGGCTCAAGGCCTTCGATGCCGCGCTGCTGGGCTATCCCTGGGAGCATAGCGATGAGCGTGTCGATCACCTGCAGCAGGAGATCAGCACCTGCGTAGCCCGATCCGAACAGGACGGACTTTCACGTCGCGATGTGTTTGCCGCCATCTGGCGCATGGCGCACCAGGCCGCGGGGCGCACCGCGCCGGAACTCACTGGGAACCTAGGCTCGCCGATCCCGCGACTGTCGGAACCCTGGTACTGCTGCGCCGAGCCCACCGACCAGCAGTTACAGTCTTTCTGATTGCTGCCTTTTTCGCGCCTGCGCCCAAACCGCGCACCGTGCTGCACTCGCCGCGCGAGTACGCACGATTTCAACGCGAAAGCCCACTACACCTGGCCTTCGTTTCTCATCTCGCCTTCGTTTCTCATCTTTCTTCCAGCATGCGTAATTCGCTGTCCGCGGTTCGCAGCCGCCACGAAATCGCCAGCGCCAGTTGCTCGAACAAGCGCCCCCCGATTGCAGGATTGGCCTTGACAATGACATCCCAACTATCGCGCGACAAGACATAGAGTTCGCTCGGCGTAGCTGCTTCGATGTCGGCGGAGCGCAGCTCGCGGTCAAGAAATGCCATTTCGCCGAAAAAATCGCCCTGGCAAAACGTGGCCAAGTGGTGCCGCTTGTTGCCCTCGAGCGGTAGCAGCACGTGTACCCGGCCGCGGCGCAGCAAATACATCTCGCTGCCCTGCTCGCCCCGGGAGCAAATTCTCCCCCCCACCGGAACCGACAGTACGCGAGCCACTTTGCGCAATTCGGCAATCGATGTGGCATCCAGTTCGCCGAGCAGATCAATCTCGGCAAGATCCAGGGCGCGCGCGTCCTCCTGCGGTGTCACGCCGGCCGCCTCGAGCACACGATCCTCCATCCATTCAATGGCGCTGTCGCGCGTGTCAAACACCCGGACTCCGCCACTGGTGCTCACCATGCCCAGATCTTCCAGGTAACGCTCGAAGTCGGGTGTCGTCGGCAGACTGGAGGGCATGCCGGAAAACAGCAAATCCCCGCCACGTTCCCGCAGCCGGTGCCGCATCTGCTCGAACAGGTGCGCGGCGGTGAAATCCATCGACTCCACCCGGCGAAGATCCAGTAGCAGGTAGCGCAGGTGGGCCAGATCGGGCTCGAGTTGCGAGAACAACTGGTCGGTGGTCCCAAAAAACAGATTGCCATGCAACTGCACCACCGCCGCCTGATTACCCCGCGCATTGAGCGCGTCGCGCTCATCCTCGAGGCGGCGTCGCTTGGAATGCGCGGTTCTCAAATCCTGTTTGGCAACGAGCACCGTGACATGAATCTGATCACGTATGAAAAGCAGGATCGCAAGACCAATACCGACCGCGGAAGCCTGTATCAACCCGATCTGGGCGACCGCGACGACGATTGCAATGACGGCGAAATCGACGCGTGTCGCGCGGTGCAATAGCAAGCGGAACATGCTGCGATCGAACATGCGAAACGCAACCACCAGCAGGATGCCGGCCAAGGCCCCAATCGGCACCCAGGCGATCAAGCCGCCGACCAACACGAATGCCGCGACCACCAGCATGCCCTCAACCACACCCGACCAGTAGGAGCGGCCCCCGCTGGTGAAATTGACCAGCGTCGCTCCCATAGTGCCGGCGCCAGGCATGCCACCCACCATGAATGCGGCGAAATTGCCCGAGCCCTGCGCTATCAACTCACGGTTCGAATTGTGGCGACGGCGCATCATCGCATCCAGCACCACCCCGGTCTTGAGCGTGTCCACGGAGAGCAGCACCGCCAGGGTCAGCGCTGAAACAAGGACCAGAGCGATGTCATCGGGGCGAATTTGGAGTAAGGACATCGCCCGCTCCGTTATCGCATCGACGAATGAGCCGGAGGCATCGATCGGTCCGATCACCAGGCGATTGTCGGATAGACGCAGTAATTCCGGATTAGCAAGCGAGGCCACGAAATAGGCAGCGATTCCCGAGCCCAGGCCAAGGATAGCCCCGGGCACCTTTTGGGTGATGCGGGGCGCGATAGCCATGACCACAATGGTTACCAGCCCTACACTGATGCCGGTCCAGTTCCATGCCTGGGGGGAAAGTAAGCCGGCCACGAGACCCATGTCCTTGGGTATTCCCAGCAGCTTGGGTAACTGCCCCACGGCGATAATCAGCGCCACGCCCGACAGATAGCCGGTCACCACCTGATAGGGAATGAACTTGATCAGGTTGCCGGCACGCAACGCGCCAAACACAAGCTGGAACAACGCGGACAAAAGCGCGGTAAGCGCGAGCAAGGACAAAATACGCTCGGCGGACAACTCACCACTCGCGGCCAATTGGGCAGCCAAGGCTGCAAGCACCGCAGCGGCCGGCGCGCAAGGCGCAGTGATGAATCCGCCATTGCGGCCTATCAGCGGGGTGACGATACCCAAGGCCGCCGCGCCGAGGATACCGGCAAGAGCGCCAGCGCCAGCGTGTTCCGGCCCTATCGCGCTGTAGACCAGTACGCCGAAAGCGATCGCCGAGGGCAGCGCGACCAGCATTGACGCGAGCCCGCCCCAGCAATCGCCAGCGAATCCGCCACCACCCTTAGCCTGTTCAGTCATTATTCTTTTGGAATCTACTTGGAGCGGCTATTTTGCCTGCTATGCAAAAGTAAAGATACGATGTCTGGGTTAAACGCACGGCCGGCCATATCAGGCATATGTCCGCGCCCGGCACGTCGCCATGTGCCTCTGAGTGCAAGATCCTTGACGCAACCCTTTGCATTCAATCGGCGCGTAGCAGGCTTCGCCACCCCAGCACGGACGCCTCGATGGCTTCGATGGCTTCGATGGCTTCGATGGCTTCGATTGCTTCGAATTTTCCCGACCCCGGTGGAATTTCCTTGTGCCAATATGTCGCATCGACGCGATCCCGGGCTTGACCCAAACCACGTTTCCACCATCCACCCGGCGCCGCGATAGTCGATACATGACAGGTGAGAATTTCAATGAAACTGCGCCAATGAAACTGCGCGTCGCCACCCACAACATTCACAAAGGCCTGTCGCAATTCAATCGGCGCATGGTAGTTCACGAACTGCGCGATGGGCTGCGCGATATCGGCGCCGATATCGTGTTTTTGCAGGAAGTCCAGGGGCAGCATCATGGCCACGCCCGGTTTTTTCACAACTGGCCGCAGGCGCCACAGCATGAGTTCCTTGCCGATCAAGTCTGGCAGGATCACGCCTATGGCCGTAACGCCGTCTATGACCACGGCCACCATGGCAACGCGATACTGTCTCGGTTTCCGATCCTGTCGGCCGAGAACCAGGATGTCTCTGCACATGCGCTGGAGCGGCGCGGCATCTTGCATTGCATCATCGGCTTGCCGGAGGAGAAGCGGCTGCATTGCCTGTGCGTACACATGGCTCTCACCGAGCGCAGTCGCCGCCGCCAGACCGGGGCACTGATCGAGCGCATGCGAATGCTGGTGCCGGCGAACGAACCCTTGATCGTTGCCGGCGATTTCAACGATTGGCGCAATCTTTCGGGCACACGGCTGATTCGCGAAACCGGGCTCGCCGAAGCGTTTCGCGACCATCACGGCAAGGCCGCTCGCAGCTTTCCCAGCGTCCTGCCTCTATTGCGTCTTGATCGCATCTACACGCGAGGATTTGCCGTGTCGCACGCCCAGGTCCACCACGGCTTGCCCTGGTCAAGAATTTCAGATCATGCTGCGCTGTCCGCCGATATTGAACTGCTACCCGGAGGCCTACTCCCCGGCGACCTACTACCCGGCGAGCACCTGCTGTGATCAAACTCGTGGGAGGTAACAGCCTGCGCCTGCTGCGCAATGGCGCGGAATACTTTCCTGCCCTGCTCGAATGCATCGCCACGGCGCAAAGCGAGGTGTGGCTGGAAACCTATATCTTTGCGGGCGATCAAATCGGGCTCAAAATCACCGCCGCGCTCTGCTGCGCGGCGCAGCGCGGCGCAGCCGTTCGTGTGCTAATCGATGGCTTTGGCGCGCGTGATATGCCGCAGCAATTGCGCGAACAGTTGCGTGACGCTGGTGTGCAGTTGCTGGTGTTTCGACCGAATATTTCCCCCCTGACGCTGCGCCGCCAACGACTTCGCCGCATGCATCGAAAGATGGCCTCGGTGGATGCCCGCGTTGCCTTCGTCGGCGGTATCAACATTATTGACGACGATGACACACCCGCGCAGATGCCGCCGCGCCATGACTTTGCGATGCGCATCGAAGGTCCACTCGCCTTTGCCGTTGTTGATCGGATGGAGAGGCTTTGGGGCGTGGTGGCCTGGGCAAGCTTGCAGCGGCGCTGGCGGGCTTCCAGAAAACCGCGCGGCTCGCCGCCACAGACAGGATCACAGCGCGCGGCGCTGCTTATTCGCGACAACCTGCGGCACCGCTCCGATATCGAGGATGCCTATCTCGATGCGATCTCTCACGCCCGCGAGGAAATTATCATCGCCAACGCCTATTTTTTTCCCGGCCGGCGCTTGCGGCGAGCGATCATGGCGGCGGCTCGGCGCGATGTTCGTGTAATCCTGCTTCTGCAGGGCAGATCCGATCATCCGTTATTGCAACTTGCCTCACGCGCCTTGTACGGCCCGCTCCTGGACGCCGGCGTGCAGATTTTTGAATTCACAGCGGGCTTTCTGCACGCCAAGGTCGCGGTCTGCGACCAGCGCTGGGCCACGGTAGGATCCTCCAATATCGACCCGTTCAGCCTGCTCTTGGCACGCGAGGCCAACGTGGTGGTTGATGACCTCGCTTTCACCGCGGAGTTGCGCGGCGCGCTGCGAGAACTCATGAATCAGGGCGCAAAGCCGGTACCATCGGCGCAATGGCATTCGCGTCCCATGCTCGAAAAGCTGCCAATTCTGGCCGCCTACCTGCTGGTTCGAACACTGATGAAATTATTTGGCTACGGAGAGCGGCAATGAAAACAACTCATTGGGTTTATCCCGGACCCGCTTGTGGTGGACTCGCTTGTCATGCCCCATTAAAGCAGCGGTGCTGGCGCTGATGTTGCGCAAGAAACTACAAAGCATTTTGCCCAGCCGCGAAAGCCTGCGGCACAACCAGTATTTCCAGCGTTTTGGCGCCTTCCTGCAACATCCCGGCTTGTGGCACCTGAACCGCCGCTCGATATCCGGCGGTTTCGCCGTGGGATTATTCTCGGGCCTCGTACCAGGACCCTTGCAGATGCTTACTGCGGCGCTCATCGCTGTGCCCTTGCGAGTCAATTTGCCGGTCGCGCTGGCGACTACGCTATACACCAATCCAATCACCATCGGCCCGCTCTACCTGCTCGCCTACGCCTATGGTCGATTGATCGTCGGAGGGGAAGAAGCCCCGGTGGACGTGCCGGCATTTGAATGGCTGAGTTTCTGGACCTGGGTGGAGGCCTACGCGGCCTGGGCATTGAGTCTGGGCAGACCCCTGTTCCTTGGCCTGATTGCGCTGGCATTGACACTGGCCGCCTGCGGTTGGCTGCTGGTGCGGCTGGCCTGGCGGCTTCAGGTGAGCATCGCCTGGCGGCGCCGCGCCGCGCGGCGGACCGTGGCGGCGCGACATATCGAGTAAAAAAATATTCCATTTACGATATGGAGATATATCGTAAATTACCGCCTATAGGACATTTAATACAATTAATTTCAATAATATCCACGTATTCCCCGCCTTCAATGCTAAAAATGAATGGAACAAAACAATGAGAAAGGAAGCTTCGACGCATGGCGCTTCGGGCATTACCGACCTGGCAATGCAGAGGCGCGAGATCGATCCCGTCTGCGGTATGAAAGTGAATCCGGAAAAACCGGCCGCGACGGTGGAGCACGATGGCAAAACCTTCTATTTCTGCTCGAGGAGTTGCTGCGCGAAATTCACCGCCAATCCTGGATTGTTTGCCGACAGCTTGATGCCGCGCCCAGTGGCGAAACCCGAGGCCCAGGATTCCATCCATACCTGCCCGATGCACCCTGAAGTCCGCCAGGCAGGTCCAGGCCCTTGTCCCAAATGCGGCATGGCGCTCGAGCCGGAGATGGCGAGCATGCAAACCGGACCGAACCTCGAACTCATCGACATGACGCGGCGTTTCTGGATTGGCTTGGCGCTCACCCTGCCGATTTTTGTTCTGGCCATGGCCGAGCATGTGCCGGGATTCGCCATTGAGAGCGTGATCAACCCGGAGATCTCAGGATGGATTGAGTTTGCGCTGGCTATCCCGGTTGTGGCCTGGGCCGCATCACCTTTCTTCGTTCGCGGTATGAATTCGCTGGTCTCACGCAATCTCAATATGTACACACTGGTGATGCTCGGCGTCGGCGTGGCTTTCGGCTACAGCGTGGTGGCGCTCCTCGCCCCAGGCATATTTCCACCTGCGTTTCAACACCATCCGGGGTTCGTGGCCTTGTATTTCGAAGCGGCAACAGTTATCGCGGTGCTGGTGCTGCTTGGCGAGGTTCTGCAATTGCGCGCCCGCGATGCAACCTCCAGCGCGATTCGCGCCCTGCTTGCGCTCGCGCCGCAAACCGCGCATCGCATCAACGCGCATGGTGGCGACGAGGAGGTATCTCTTGATCGGGTCGCCAAGGGCGATCACCTGCGCGTGAAGCCAGGCGAAAAGGTGCCTGTAGATGGCACCCTGGTCGAGGGTCACTCCAGCGTGGATGAGTCGCTGGTCACCGGCGAATCCATCCCCGCCGAAAAGCACCCGGGCGACCCAATCACTGGCGGCACGTTGAACGGCAACGGGTCTTTTGTGATGCGCGCCGAGCGAGTCGGCTCAGAGACGCTGCTCGCGCGGATCGTACAAATGGTGGCCGAAGCGCAGCGCACACGCGCCCCGATTCAGAATCTGGCCGACGCGGTATCGGCATGGTTCGTTCCGGCAGTGGTAGGGGTGGCGCTGCTTGCCTTTATCGTATGGTCACTTTTCGGCCCACCGCCGTCGATGGCGTTTGCGCTTGCGATAGCGGTATCGGTGCTGATCATCGCCTGCCCCTGCGCGCTGGGCCTCGCGACACCCATGTCCATCATGGTGGCCACCGGCCGTGGCGCGCAAACCGGGGTATTGATCCGCAATGCCGAAGCGCTCGAGCGCATGGAGCGAATCGACACCCTGGTGGTGGACAAAACCGGCACTCTGACCGAGGGCAAGCCAAGACTATCTTCTATTGCCACCGCAGAAGGGTTCACGGAAATACAGGTGCTGCAATTAGCGGCAAGCCTGGAGCGCGGCAGCGAACACCCGCTGGCGGCAGCCATCCTCAACGAGGCCAGGCGCCGCGGCCTCACACCTTCGCCAGTGACGCACTTCCACGCGCACACAGGCAAGGGCGTATCGGCAACGCTCGAAGGCCGAAGCACGGCTCTTGGCAGTCTCGCGTTCGTGGAGGGCGTGTGCACCGTATCCCAGGAGATGAAGGATCAGGCCGAGGCCTTGCGTGCCAACGGCGAGACCGTGGTGTTCCTCGCCGACAACGCACGCGCAGCCGGCCTCATCAGCGTGGCCGACCCGATCAAATCAACCACCGCCGAAGCGCTGCGCGAGCTCGCGTTGGAGGGCATACGCGTGATCATGCTCACCGGCGACAACGAAACCACCGCACGCGCAGTGGCTAGGCGACTGGGCATCGAGGATGTACGCGCCGGGGTGCTACCCCAGGAGAAGGGCGCAGTGGTGAAACAGCTTCGCGCCGAAGGCCGTTCAGTGGCCATGGCAGGAGATGGGATCAACGATGCGCCGGCGCTGGCCCAGGCCGAAGTCGGCATTGCGATGGGCGCCGGCTCCGAGGTGGCCATACAAAGCGCCGGCATCACACTGGCAGGAGGCGATCTGCGCGGCATCGTGCGCGCACGCAAACTCTCACGCGCCACCATGAAAAATATTCGCCAGAACCTGTTCCTGGCCTTTGCCTACAACGCGCTAGGCGTTCCCATCGCCGCGGGAGTGCTGTTCCCATTCACCGGCCTGGTGCTCAATCCGATGATCGCAGCCCTTGCGATGAGCCTGTCGTCGGTGTCGGTGGTGAGCAATGCGCTTAGATTGCGCTCAGTGTAAAGTCCGACCGCCCGCTTGAACAGGAGGATGTCATGGCCCGACCTTGTTTGCCTGCGTTGCGTCTGATGCTGCTTGCCACTCTCGGTATTTTTTCGCAGGCGGTGAATGCACAGTATCCCGACAAACCCATACGCCTGATCGTCCCACAAGCTGCTGGCAGCAACACCGACATCGTGGCGCGTGCACTCGCAGTAGAACTCACCGCAGTGCTGGGCCAGCCCTTGTTGATCGATAACCGTCCCGGCGCGGGGCTTATCATTGGCCTGGAGATTGCGTCCAAGGCGGCCCCGGACGGCTACACGCTTTGCATGTCGCCGATAGGGGCGCTGGCAATCAGCCCGCATATGTTCGACAAACTGCCCTATGTGGTCGAGCGCGACTTCCAGCCGATCTCGCAATTGACCAACAATCCCCTGATGCTGGCCGTATTCGCCGCGCTGCCGGTGAATTCGGCGCGCGAGATTGTGGAGTACGCGAAAAAAAATCCGGGCAAATTGTCGTTTGCCTCCTCCACTGCGGGATCGCCGGGACACTTGGCCGGCGAACTGCTGCGTATCGTGTCAGGCGGGCTAATTGAGCACATACCCTATAAAGGTGGCGCCCCTGCCATCGCCGATATGCTGGCGGGACGCGTGCAGATCATGTTCGAAGGAATGAACTCCATGGCGCCACACGTCAAAGGCGGAAGACTGCGCGGCATTGCCGTCACGGCCGAAAAACGCATCGCCGCATTCCCCGACCTTCCGACCATGGCCGAATCGGGGCTGCAGGGCTTCGACATCAGCGCCTGGCAAGGCATGGTCGCCCCTGCCGGCATCGCACGACCGCTGCTGGATCGAATCAATGCAGCGGTAAATCGCGCCGTGGCGACGCCCAATTTCAAAAACCGCATGGCGGAAATGGGGAGTGAAGCGACCGGCGGCACGCCGGAAGCATTCGCGGCGCTGATCAAGCGGGATTCGGATCGCTGGGGCGAGGTGATTCGCAAGGCCGGCATCAAGGCAAACTGAGAGATCCTCATACCATCGGGGGACACCAAAGCACCCACGCTGATGATCGCCGAAAAAGGCGCGGCGATGATCCTGGAGGATGCTCGTGTTTCATAATCCGAGCAGAAATAGAAATCAAAAAAAATAATTCGAAAATTAATTTGAAGAACTAACTAAGGCTAAACCTACTACAGCAAAATAAACCAAAAGGGAAAAAGCATGGCTAAAGCAGCACCCACGGCGTCACGGCGGCGCAAAAAAGTTGTCCCCACAAAAATCCGCTGGAACTCCGACGTCATCGTCGATCTGATGCGTCGGTATGATTTTCCTTACGTGCCGCTCAATCCGGGATCGAGCTTTCGCGGCTTGCACGACTCCATGGTCAATTACGGCCAGGACGATCCGCAGATGCTGCTGTGTCCGCATGAGAACATCGCCATTCAGATCGCGCACGGCTATGCCAAGGCGACCGGCGAGCCGCTGATTGCCATTGTTCACAACCTGGTCGGCCTGCTGCATTCCTGCATGGCGGTGTACTACGCTTATATCGATCGCGTGCCGATATTCATCGTCGGCGCCACCGGCCCTTTGGATACCGCCAAGCGGCGCCCGCGAACCGACTGGATTCACACCGCCAAGGTCCAAGGCAACGTGATCCGCGATTACACCAAATGGGACGATCAGCCACACACCATCGACGACGTGCCCGACTCGTTTGCGCGCGCCTATGGGGTGATGATGACCGAGCCGCAAGGCCCGGTGTACACCTGCTACGACGCATCCATCCTTGAGGAAGCGCTGCCGCATGCGGTGGCGATGCCACCGCCCGGTTCGGTGCGCGTTCCCACCCGCATGGCCCCGGATTTAACCGAGCTCGCGCGCGTCGCCGAAATGCTCTCCACGGCGCGCAACCCGATACTGCTGGCCGACTGGACCTGCCGTGCCCCGCATGGTTACGACGATCTGGTGACCCTGGCCGAAACGCTGGGCGCTGGCGTCATCGATATAGGGGCAAGGCTCAACTTCCCCAATCGCCACCCGCTCAATATGAGTCTGTGCAATGAAGCCGCGTTAAAGGACGCCGACTTGATCGTTGCCCTCGACGCGCGCGACTGGGAAAAAGTCACCACGAACCTGGATAGCGTAACGCGCAAGACAGTGAGCCTGGTGCCAAAATCCGCGAAATGGGTGGATATCAGCTTTGCCGATGTCGAAATTTCGAGCTGGTCAACCGACTATCAGCGCCGCCTGCATGCCGATATCAAGATCCTTGCCGATACCTCCCTGGCAATACCTGAACTCACCAAGCAATGCCGGCGTCTGCTGGCGCGCTCTGCCACCGCAGGCAAACGTGTCGAGGAACGCAAGCGCCGATTGGAACGTCTACACCAACAGGCGATGAAAACCTGGGCGCGCCGCGCCAAGGAGAATTGGGACTCCAAACCAATGTCTACCGCGCGCCTCGCCTCCGAAATATGGAGCGTCATCCGCGACGAAGACTGGGTGCTCACCTCGAGCAATTTAAATGGATGGTGTAATCGCCTGTGGGACTATGACCGGCCGTATCGCTATGCAGGCAACGCGCTGGGCACCTCGACCCAGATCGGCACCGCGCTCGGCTCCGCACTGGCCCACCGCGACAAGAAACGCCTGGTGGTGGACATCCAACCCGATGGCGACTTGATGTTTGACGCGGGCGCGCTGTGGGTAGCCGCCAAACATAAAATCCCTATGCTGGTGGTGATGTACAACAACCGCGCCTACTACAACGACTGGGAACACCAGATCCGCATGGCCAAAAAACGCGGCACCCCAGAAAACCGAGCTCACATCGGCATGGATATCATGAAACCGGAAGTGGACTTCGCCGGCCTCGCGCGCGCGCAGGGCTGGTACGCGGAGGACAGGATCGAGAACGGCAACGATGTCGCTGCGGCGTTGCGGCGCGCCATCGCCGTGGTCAAAACCGGAAAACCGGCGCTGGTGGATACGGTGACTCAGTTCCGTTGAGACGAGGACGCACCACGGTTCGATGTTTGAATTCCGTGGTGCGTCCATTCGTTTTCCAAATAACCGGTACAAGCATCAGTACAAGCATCCTTGCCGCCCCCATTACAGGGTGATACCCGGACACTCCGGTACCAGGTCGAAGCAGCGCACCAGCGCCGCACGGCCTGCCATCTTTTCGACCTCGATGGGAACGCTGCGACTGTTATCAGCGTTCAACTGGACACTGCCTCAATACCAAACAGAAGTTGATCGACCGCGCCGCCGTCACATCGATGGAATGATTCTCAGCGCCGGTATCCATTCCCCCAGCAGCGATGGCGGCCAGGGCACTTTCATGATGCGGTCGAACACCAGGGTGACAAACACCACCATGAAACCGGCGTAGGAGATCACAAGAGTCCAACGCTCCCGAGCCTCCAGTCGCATGAAAGCCACCACGAATGCGAACAAGGTCGGGATCAGGCCGATCAGATAAGTCGACCCCATGAACGCAAGCAGATAGCCGAAGAACGTAGCGGCGCGCGCGATGATTGTCGATACCGGCAGATGCGCGGTATCAGACTCAATGTCCATGTGGATCTTTCCGGATTTCACAGCAGGCTTGCGAAATGTCTGGTTCAGCAAACTGAGGACGATGGCGGTGAGCGCAACGCCACCCACCACCAAGGGAACAATCTTTGCATTGAATCGCCACCCCCATGCCAGAGCTACCATGACGGTGAATACGACCAGGAAGAACAGTGTGAACAACTGCCCCCACTCCCAACGCGGGCGCCCGAAGCTGCCCAGTATCCCATTGATGCCGCCCTGGCCGCGAATGTCCGCGATAAAAGGCCGAACCAAGCCGATGATAGCCAGTGCAAACATGACCATCACCAGTGGCCGTGTCATCCACTCGATGCCGTAGCGCTCGACCGAAATAAACATGTAACGCTCGATCAGATCGCCCAGCACCAGGCCCAGAATCAAGGGCGGGCGCGGCCACTTGAACTGCTTCATGATCCAGCCCAGCAGCCCGAAAAAGAACAGTGTGTACAAGTCACCCCAGTTGCGCGAGGACTCGAAGGCGCCAATGTAGATGATGCCCAGCACAGCAGGGCAAATGAGCGTATAGCGCAGCAAGGCGACACGCGCGAACTGCGGGCTGAAGGCATAACAAAGCCCCGCGCCAAGCAAATTCGCCAGAGCCACCGACCACACCATCGAATAGGTGATGTCGAGATGTTTATTCAACATATCCGGGCCTGGCACCAGCCCATGAATCATGAACGCGCCCATCAATATCGCCATCGATGCGCTGCCGGGCACGCCGAAAGCGATGGTGGGCACCAGCGCCCCGCCCTCCTTCGCGTTGTTTGAGCTCTCAGAGGCGATCACGCCGCGCACATCTCCTTTGCCAAAGGTTTCTGCCGCGCCTTTTTCGGTGCGCAATGCGTGGCCATAGGCGAGCCAGTCGACCACTGCCGCGCTGATGCCGGGGATCGAACCAATGCCCCCGCCTATCCACGAACATCGCACGATCAGCCACCAATTCTGGAAGCAATCCTTCACTCCCTGCCATTGGCCTTTATAGATGTTCATCTTGTCGCTGCCTGCCGCAATGGCGGTTCGCGAAATCATCAAGTCGCACATTTCCGGGAGCGCGAAAAGACCCAGGACAATCGGCAACAGCGGCAAGCCTTCCCATAGATAAATGGTGTCGAAGGTCCAGCGCAATGTGCCGCTCTGCGGGTCGGCGCCTATCATCGCAATCATGATGCCCAGACACGCGGCGGCCAATCCGCGCAACGGCGCGCGGCCCGAGAGCACCGCAACCATCGATATGCCGAATACCGCGAAGGCGAGCAGCTCAGGCGATCCGATATAGAGCATTGCCGGACGCAGGATGGGAATAGAAACCGCCAGGAGCGCCGCGCCAAACACTCCACCCATGAGGGATGACATATACGCCGCCGACAGCGCGCGTCCTGCTTCGCCGCGCCTCGCCATGGGATGGCCATCGAGCACGGTTGCGGCGGATGCCGCTCCTCCGGGAACGCCAAATAGCACGGCAGGTATGGGATCGCCGGTGGCCACGGTTGATCCCAGTCCCAGCAAAAATGCGAATGCCGTGTAGGGATCCATAGTGAACGTAAACGGGAGCAGCATTGCCGTCCCGGCCAATCCGCCCACACCAGGCAGGATGCCCAGAATCAATCCCAGAAATGCCCCCAGGGAAAGGAAACCCAGGCGCGTCGGGTCCATCATGATCACAAATGCGTTGCCTGCCGCATTCAGCATGAAGGAGGCTTCCGACGCAAAATTCTCCATGGCGACGCCGCCTACTTGTCTACCGGGCGTCGCGGATGCAGCCGACTAATTGGTCGCCTCTTTGGCGCGCTTGATCACCTGCGGCGGCCTCTGGTGTTGCACGGCTATCAATCGGGCGAGCTCGGGGCCTGGAACCGGGTTGATTTCGAGTTTCAGCTTGTTGGCCTCCGCTATAAACGCCGGATCCCGAGTGACCGCCATGAAACTATCCTGCAGCGCCTGGACACGGTCCGCGGGCACACCCGGCGGGGCGAGAAACGGCCTGCCCCAGACCTGGCCGGAAAATACGAACTCGAGCACTTGTTTGTCCTCCGCGTTGTCGGCCAGTTCAGTGATCAATGGCACATTAGGCAGATCGCGATGCTTCTGCGTTGCAATCTGCACCAGCACGTTCATCTTCTTGTCGCGAATCCAGTCCCCATGCGTGGAGACGGCGCTTGACCACGAGTAGCCGCAACGACCGTCGACCTCGCCGCGCTCCATGGCCAGCATGATTTCATTGCCGCCCGGATAGCCGGTGACAAGCTTCATTTTGGTGCCCAGAACCCGATTCATCGCCTTGGGAAAACTGTCGGTGTCAGCGCCTTCGCCGGTGCCGCCGACAATCATGCCGCGCGTCTTTAGATCGGCATAACGCGCAATGCCAGTCTTTGCCCAGGAGACGCACACACTGACTTCGTTATTGGCGCTGCCGATCCAGCTGAACTTGGTGGCATCGTATCTGGCCAGGTCGTTGCCCAGAATCTTCTCCAGCGGCATGCCCCGGCCAATAGCACCCATCGCCGTGCCATCCTTGGGGAGAATGTTATACAACTCGTTGGTGAGCAGCATGCTGCCGGCGCCGGGACGATTCTTCACAATGAACTCCGGATTGCCGGCCAAGTGCTTGCTCCAGTGCCGGGCAAACGCTCGCGCGTAGAGATCATAACCGCCGCCGGCGGAATTGCCGACCCAGACAGTGACCGTCTTGCCTTTGTAGAACGCAGCGGCGGATTGCGCCAGGGCCGGACTCGCCGTTACGGCCAAGGCTAGCATCCCCAAAAATGCTAATGGCGCGGCCAATTTTGGAATAAACAGTTTCATGAGTATTTCTCCTCCTGCGTTGTCTGCAACTATTTGTTTCGCTTAATACCGGGCGCGGCGTACCAGTGTTCCCCAGCGATCATAGGAATCCCGCACAATACCCGCGAGTTCCGCCGGTGTCGAGGACACAAATCGCAGGCGCATGCCTCACCACAGCGCCCAGCGCGATCTTGGTGGTCATCTTTCGGAATTTCAAATTCGGAGGTTCAAATTCGGCGTTTCATGTTCGGATTTTCACGCATGAACCTGTTCGCGTGTTCGCGACGACGCCATCTATTTCGTTAGCATGACCGCCGCAGCCTCGAGGGACTTTTCAACTTGATTGACTCGCAAGTAGGCGCCTTGATTCTGCAAGACATGCTGCAATTGGCCGATGTCAACATGACGCGGGGAAACGCCATTGCGTGCCGCGAGCGCGGCGCCTACGCCCGCACCCTGGCCAGTGATCCAGCATTGTGGAATTTCGCGCATGAAGCCATGCGAATTGCGGTCGCAGGATACGTGCCGGCCGCAGGCGAGCAAGCCATCCAGGGCGCGCGGCACAAGGCTCCCATAGGGAATGGAGATGTTCGGAAATTTAGGCGACACCGCGGGCGTGACGCCTATCTCGTCCTCCCACACCTGCCCGCTGGGCCATTGCGCGCGGGTAATTGAGCGTGTTCCCGCCAGACGCCGCGTGTGACGCACGCCCAGTTGCGGCGCGGAGAGCATCATGTAAGCATTCTCGAAACCGGGCGCGTGCCTGCGAAAGAAATCCAGATGTTCGCCCATGGCGCGGTGCGAGCGTATCTCCACCGTAGCCATGTCGTCCAAGTCCAGCCCCGAGTAGCCCGACTGGCGCGGCCCCATGAATAAGGCAATATCGTTGCGCCAGGAAACAAACGGGCGTTCGAACAGTTTCAGCGCCTCACGTCCACGCTTCATGAAATCGGCGTGTTCCTCGGGCTTGCCGGTCTTGAAATCGATCCATCGTTCCATGTCCACGCCGCCGAACAACCACGCCGTGTTCATGCAATGGTGAACGTCGTCTTTTTCGATATCGATATCAAATGCTCCGCCGGCACGCGCGAACATGTCGCCATCTCCGGTGGCGTCGACCACCACCTTTGCCAGCACCGCCTGGCGCCCGGCCTTGGTTTCGATAAAGGCGCCACGCACCACGCCCTCCTCCACAATCGGCAACGCCGCCCAGGAATGAAATACGAGCCGCGCGCCCGCCTCCAGCACCATCTCCTGCGAGAGCAGTTTCAATCGTTCCGGATCGATGGTGGGTGACCAGGTCACCACGCCGTGGTAGGACGCAGTGCGATGCGACCAGTAGCCGGCGCGCGCCGGATCGCGCGAACCCCATTCCTCGGGCGGCGGACCAGCCACGGCATCCGCGGGCAAGCGATCGATCACCTCCTCGGGGAAACCGCGCATAACGAGCTTGCCTTCCCAGTCGCTCATTCGATCGATCCAGATCACCAGGCCGCCGGTGGACAAGCCGCCCAAGTGGTTATAGCGCTCGAGCAGGATGACATCGGCCCCGGCTCTCCCCGCAGCGACCGCGGCCGCCGTGCCCGAAGGGCCGCCCCCAACCACCAGCACCTCGCACTTGGTATACACCGGGACGTCACGGGCCGCCTCGCGGATCGTGCCCAGATCGACACGGCTGCGCTCGACTTTGTCACCTTCAAAAATATCGGAGGAGAGAATGCGTTCGTCGCTGCGTTCTATGGTTTTCATGGTGGCAGACACACTTTTGGTGAAACCCCTGGCCTATCGCCCGGCCATGGTTTGCATTGTAATGCGCAAGCGCTCTGCGCCGCGGTAACGCGCCGCCGCCAGGGCAAAGACGTGATTGAGCGTGTCAATATCGGCAAAGAACTCCTGGGGTCCGCGATAACTTGGGGGCGCTGATGACTATTTCGGCGCGGGAATATCCAGGGCCACATGCACCACGGCCAGCATCGCGTAATAGCCCACCGTTGCAATCAGGTCGACCACGCCCGCATCGCCCAGGCGTTTCCTCGCCGCTTCGAACGAGGCATCACTTAGCTTGTGATTGCGCGTCAGCTCGCGCGCGAGGTTGATGGCGATCATTTCATCTTCGCTCGCGCCACTGACTGGGGCGCGATCAAGAATAGCCTTCACAACGGATTCGCTGACGCCCAGTTGCAGCAACTGGCGCGAATGCACCACGTATTCGGCTGGATTCTCAAGCTCAGCTGATGCCACCGTTGCCGCCACCTCGCGAAACAGTTTGTCGACGGGCGAGTCGAAGCGCGCATAGCTGCCCAAGTGGGCCATTCGTTGGGTGACATCAGGACTCGCCAGTGTCACGGCGAAGCCGCCGCGCACCGCGCCGCGTGTTTTCATCAGGTAATCGAAGGCGGCCTGGGATTCGCTATTCGGTGTGGTGACTTCGGGAAGGCGCGGCATGTTGTCTCCTTGGAGTTGAGTTCATTGCAGGTTTATCTGAATCCATTGCAGGTTTATATGAATATCCGGCAGTTTTGCTAGTATTCCATCATCGCGGCGCCGCCGCCATACAAGCCTTGAGAATACATGGAACACGGGAGCGTCATGGAAAACGGGAGAGTAATAGAACAGGCAATCGTCTATGAAATCGACGGCAGGAAATGCGAAGGGATGCTGGTCTGTGACGAGCGCATGAAAAAAATGCACCCTGTGATCCTGTTGCAATGCGACTGGAAGGGCGTTTGCCCTGAAACCGTCGCCCAGGCGCGAATGATCGCCGGCGACAAGTATCTTGTTTTCATGGCGGACATGTGGGGCGCGGGCTTTGGCGCCAAGCCGAAGACCTTTGAGGAATTGATGAAAGTATCGCGCGCCCTGCGCGCCGATTACAAATTCACTGTCGATAACAACAGCAAAGCCATGGAGATATTGCTCGATGAAGGCGACAAGCGCGGCGCCGATACATCGAGAGTCGGCTTGGTCGGCTACTGTGCTGGCGGCGGTTTCGCGCTCGAATACGCGCGCACCGGCCCGAAAGTCGATGCCACGGTGGTGTTCCATGTCACCAATCCGAATCCGCTTGACGCCAGCCGCCCGAGCAACATCAAAGGCTCGGTGCTTGTGCTGCACGGCTCGGTCGACCCGGTGACACCACTCGCGTCGATCCGAACTCTGGAAGCCGAACTCGACGGCGCACGAGTGCCCTGGCAGACGGTGATCTGGAGCGGCGCCTGCCATTCCTTTACCGATGTCGCCGCGAAAGATCCGGGACGCGGCATATATGACGCGGTGCTTGACCGGCGCTCCAACGTGCTGGCGCAGGAATTTCTCGCTGAAACCTTATGAATTACGTCGCAGCGGTCAAGCTGGCCGGGCTGAAACCCGATTAGGGGTAACGCAGCCCTGTCGCGTCAAGACAGTTCGGCGGCGGGCAGCTTTCGCCCTCGCAGCATATCGGCTGCTTTCTCGCCAATCATGATCGTAGGCACGTTGGTATTACCACCCGGCACCTCGGGCAAGACCGAGGCATCGATCACCCGCAAACCCTCAATCCCACGCACACGTAGCTGAGCGTCAACAACGGCATTGCCATCGACCCCCATGGTGCAAGTGCCTACCGGATGCGAACGGTGACTGCCGTCCTTGCGCACCATTTCGGCAAGCTGCGCGTCGCTCTCGCGCGTCGGCCCAGGGAACACCTCGCTAGCTATCATTTCACGCAACGGACTTTGCGCAAACAGCTCGCGGCATTTACGCATGCCGCGAATCATGCATGCCATATCCTCCGGCTCCTGGTACATGTTGAATTGAATTCGCACCTTGTCGCGCGGGTCGGTGGAGCGCAGCTTCACCCATCCGCGCGAACGCGGATGCATCACGCCAATGCGGACGGTAAAACAATGAACCGGCGGCGGGGTAAATCCGGGAAACCACAGCCCCGCGCTATTGCTGACCGTCATCGGTGTCAATTGCATATCGGGCCTGTCGAGTGCATCGCTTGAACGAAGAAAGATATTCGCCGCCGCGCCGTTGGAGGCGAATACCCCGTCATGGCGCATATACCAGCGGGCCACCGCCGCCGTGGCGCGGTCGAAGCGCAGGAACTGCGTCAATCCCGCTGCCTCGCGCATGCGGTAGAAATTGGTGTAGTTGGGATGCTCGGACAAATTTCGGCCTACGCCCGGAAGCTCGTGCTGCGGTGCGATACCCATGGCTTTCAATTCATCAGCAGGTCCAATTCCTGAGAGCAGCAGCACCTGTGGAGATCCGTAGGCGCCCGCCGAGAGCAGCACCTCGCGATTGACACGATCCTCGCAAATTTTTCCGCCGCAAGCGTATTCGACGCCGACCGCGCGGCCTCGCTCGATAATGATTCGCAAGGTAAGCGCGCCGGTGCGCACCGTCAGATTCGGCCGCCCTATCGCTGGATACAAGTAGCCGCGCGCGGTGCTGGATCGCTTGCCATCGCCAATGGTGGCCTCCATGGGGCTGATACCTTCCTGGACCGCGCCATTGGGATCGTCGTTATGCTCGATACCCAAGCCCTTGGCAGCCTCGCGCAGGGAACTGTAGAGCAACTCCTTGTAGTCCATGCGCGATATACGAATTGGCCCATCGGACCCGTGGTATGGCGTTTCTCCGCGCCAATTGTTTTCTAATTTTTTGAAATAAGGCAGCACATCGGAGTAGCCCCAGCCCTCCATGCCCATCTCCTTGATGCGCTCGTAATCACGGCGATGCCCGCGAATGCAGATCAGCGCATTTATCGATGATGAACCACCCAGCCCCCGGCCACGGCCAATGGGAATTCTGCGGCCATTCATGCCCGGCTCAGGTTCGGTTTCGTAATGCCAGTTGTACACCCGCGATTGACCGACCTTCAAAAACGCAAGCGGCATCAACTGAAACGGATGGCGATCCTTGCCGCCGGCCTCGAGCAAGAGGACCGAGACGTCCTTGTCCTCGGTCAGGCGCGCAGCAAGCACCGCGCCGGCGGAACCGGCACCGATGATGATGTAGTCGAAATTCATGGTTATGGATTCGCTGTGAAAAAAGTAAACCAGGCCGCGGCAAAGTCTACTGTGGAGCGTCCGCCCAGCCAAGTACTATCGATCTGTTGCATCGAACATTTGAAGAACCATCGCGCCCTCGACCTGTAAATTTGACGCAACATGCGGATATTGTTTAATGTCGGCCAAATTCGGTCCGCTAAATGCGGCATTCGAGCTGCGCGGCATTCGAACTGGGTTTTATCCGATAGCATGCGCAGAGGAAAATCTGCGATGCAAAAAAAATGAAAAAAGGACATCTGCGATGAAAAATAAAACTTTGCTCGCCCTGACAGCTTTTCTCGGGGCCACTGGCGCCGCACATGCGCAGGACTATCCGGTCAAACCCATCAGGCTCATCATCCCGTTCCAGGCCGGTATCGGAGTAGACGCGAGCACGCGACAAATCACCTCCCGTCTGACGCCGATTTTGGGTCAGCCCATGGTGATCGAAAACCGTCCCGGCGCCTCGACCATCATCGGCACCGAGGCCGCCGCGAAAGCCGCGCCCGACGGCTACACGCTGTACATCGGCGCAAGTACCGCAGTCGCAGTGGTGCCATTTTTGTATTCGAAGCTGCCCTACAACATCGAGCGCGATTTCACGCCGATTTCGCAAACCAGCGTGGCGTTCGCCGGCATCATCATGAATCCGGAACTGCCGATAGCCGAGGTGAAGGATTTCATCGCACTATCGAAAAAGCGCCCCTTAAACATCGGCACCATCGGCAACGGCAGCAACTACCATCTGTTCGGCTCATGGTTCGCGCTGTTGACGGGCGCGGATTTCAACTTCGTTCACTACAACACTTCGGCCCCTGTAATCGATGTGGTGGCCGGACGCCTGGATGCAATATTCGACGGATTCGCTGCGCACGGCGGCAACCTCAGGGCAGGCAAACTGAAACTGCTGGCCGTGTCGGGCAAGGAACGCCGCTCGGTGTTTCCCGACGTACCGACTTTTACGCAGGCGGGCTTCCCCGGATTCGAGCCTTTGGCCTGGGGCGGATTTTTCGCACCCACGGGCACGCCAGCGCCCATTATCGACAAGATCAACGCCGCCGTCGTGCGGGTGGTGCGTTCCCAGGAAATGCAGGACATCGTGCGCGCGAGCGGGAACGAACCCGTTGGCAACTCACCGGGCGAATTCACCGCTTTCGTAAAATCTGAACAGGCGAAGTACAGCAAGGTGATCAAGCAGTTGGGGATACGGCTGGATTGATCGAAAGACAATCAATCCCTATTCAGGGTGTCGAACACAATCGGAGCGCTTGCCGATGTGTTCGGATTAATGCGATCGAGCGGACTCAATACCCCGCGCCCGCCGCGATTGAGCACATGCGTATAGATCATGATCATGGTTGTGGACACATCCTTGTGCCCCAGCAACCAGTGCGAAAGGCAGGTGCACCTCGCCGAACCCCGCGGCAAGGTCGCCTTCGTGCAACGCGCGCACCCGCACGAGGTGGGTGCGCAGCGGTTCAACCAGACACTCCGGCAACATCGTCACGCGATCGCGTGCCCCCTTGCCATCGCGAACCAGAATCTCGTGCCGTTCGAAATCGACATCCTTGACCCGCAAGCGCAATCCCTCCAGCAGCCGCGCCCCCGAGCTGTAGAGCAGACTGACCACCAACCACCGCGCGCCCTCAAGATGCGCGAGCAGCGCCCGAACCTCGTTCTCCGTGAGCACCACCGGCATATGCTTGGGCCGCTTGGCACGCACCACCGCGTCCATCCACGGCAATTCAGACCGCAACACCTCGCGATAAAGGAACAACAAAGCCGACAGCGCCTGATTCTGCGTCGAAGCCGCCATGCGCCGGTCCGTGGCGAGATGCGAAAGAAATACCTCCACCTGCGATCCTCCCATCTCGCGCGGGTGCTTCTTGCCATGAAAAACAATAAAACGTCGAATCCATTGCAAATAGGAGTCCTCCGTACGCATGCTGTAGTGGTTCGCACGCAGACGATCGCGAACCTGGTCGAGCGGGCGAGGTGGCGGCATAGGACATCCGGTGGTTGCGATACTGTATGAACGTGCAGTCTCCTATCCCGATTGACAAAAACAGATGCAGTTGAAAAATCAATGGGTTAGGTGTAGCGTGCCGCAGATCGCCCCTGGTTTTGGGGTCTTATAAGGCCCCATATGGGGGGC
>CAMDFL010000059.1 GCA_945897475.1 Bordetella parapertussis | reverse complement strand
GGCTTCGGCCCCTTTTTTATGTCCCTTATTTCGTATTGCAACGCAATAAGGTTGCGCCTCCCAATTCATACTGCGTTGCAACGCAATAACATCATCTCTTTCAGGTTAGGCAACCCGCGCAAATAGGCCTGTATCCAACAGCTCCTATGCGAATGAAAGCAGCGGCTTATCCAGAAAACTTGCTCAATCGAAGCAGGCGACTCAGACTTTTTCTTCTGCCGGCCAATCCTTGATATATCCCTTTAGCATGCGGTTTTCGAAATTTCTTTCCTCAAGTACCGCCTTGGCAACGTCGTGAAACGAGATCACACCCACCACTTTCTCGCCTTCAAGTATTGGTACGTAACGGGCGTGATGTTCCAGCATCTTGCTGCGCAAATCGTCCAGTTCCATGACCGGGCTCGACATGAACGGCTTTCGATCCATGGCCTCGCTCACCGTGATATCGGCAATCGGCGGTGTCAGGCCCACGCGATTCTCCTTCTGCCGTTTCGCCAGTACCCTGATCACTTCGCGAAAGGTCAACATGCCCGCAAGCCTGTTGCCATCCATGACAACGAGCGATCCGATATCGCGCTCCGACATGGTGATCACACACTCGGACAATTTCGAGTCCGGCGTAACTGAAAATATGGCGCCGCCTTTGACTCTGAGTACCTCGCGAACCTGCATGCTTGCATCCTCCACACAATCTGAATTGACATGACACGACATGAACTACTAAGAACACTCCCCATGAATTACCAAGAACACTGCCAATGAACAACTAAGAACACTGCCTATAAAAATATCCATAAACAATATCTATAAACAATACTACGCGACGAAATTAAATGTCAATGCAGAAAATTCGCACAAAATTCGCAGAAAATTCGCAGAAAATTGGCGCGGGGACGCCCAACACGCCCAATAGCATTGCCGCCGGATTGATATCTCTACAGACCCAGGTCCCTGCTGTAGGGGCGACTTGGATAATGGAATTGAATTGGACCATCGGGCAAGGCATCAAAAAACTGCCGCAGGAAAGGGTCGCGGGATTCCATCATCTGCTGGGGCGTGCCCTGACCCGCCAGCACGCCATCGCCAATCACGTACACGTAATCGGCGACCTTGAGGGATTCACTGACATCGTAGCTCACGATGATGGAGGTGGTTCCCAGCGCGTCGTTGAGCACACGAATCAGCGTGGCTATGACATTGATCGATATGGGGTCGAGACCGGCGAATGGCTCATCGTACATCGCCAGCATCGGGTCGATGGCGATCGCCCGCGCCAAGGCAACGCGACGCGACATGCCCCCTGACAACTCGTTGGTGCCCAAGTTCCACGCGCCACGCAGTCCGACTGCGTTGAGCTTCATCAACACCAGTTGCCGGATGATATTTTCCGGTAAGCGGGTGTGTTCACGTAAGGGAAATGCGATGTTCTCAAACACCGACATATCGCTGAACAGCCCGCCCGCCTGGAACATAAAACCCATTTTTTTACGCAGCTGGTAGAGCGCATCGTTATCCAGTCTGTGAATACGCTGGCCGGCCACCAACACTTCGCCCTGCGAGGGCCGGATTTGCGCGCCGATCAGGCGCAACAAGGTCGACTTGCCGCAACCGCTGGCGCCCAGAATCGCGACCAGTTTGCCGCGCGGAATGGTGAGCGACAGCCCCTTCAGAATCGGCCGCCCCGGATACCCGAAATGCAGGTTCTTGACCTCGACAATATTTTCCGAATCCTGGCTCATTTTTTCCAAACCTGGCTCATTTTTCCCAATTCTGGCTCATTGTCAATCGATCGTGTAGCAGTCAGGCTGCTATTTGATCATGCCCAGCGAACCGAATGGTGAATGCTATAGGCCTTCATGACCGCGTGAATCCTGCCCTCCAGTTCCGGGCGAAATGCTAGCTTCGCGGTCAGAGTGATGGTGGCACAGGTACCGTGGGTTGCATCAGCCCCAACCGCGACCTCGAATTTTTGTGTCGCGGGCAAGGTATCGGCCAACGCCGCGGCAAACGCCCTACGCGCCGCGTCGTGGCGCAAATGCACTTTTGATGGCTTGCCTACATCGGTCAATGGCATCTCATCGAGCACATAGACCTCCTTGGGCGCCGCGGCACGCTCGGTAATGTGTTGCCGAACGAAATCGGCAATTTCCTCGCCGCTTGTGGTGGAACCTTTAACCAATTGCACATAAGCCACCGGCAACTCCCCTGCATAGGCATCGGGCTTGCTGACTGCGGCGCCCAACAGCACCGATTTATGACGGCGCAAGATCTCCTCGATCATGGTGGGATCGATGTTGTGTCCTCCGCGAATGATCAGATCTTTCGCACGACCGGTGAGCCACAGGTAGCCATCGGCGTCGATGCGCCCCAGATCACCGTTATTGATCCAGCCGTCGACGAACATGCCTTTGTTGAGCGACTCATCGACGTACCCGGGGCTTATGCTCGGCCCCTTGATAATCACGGCGCCGATTTCATTGGTTTCGCAATCACGCACGATTTTTCCGTCATCGCCCAGAATGACTGCGCGAATCTGCGTATAGGGAATACGCAATCCGCCCGAACCGTACCTGGGATCGCCGTCCTTCGGGCCCTGGCTAACGTTCTGGGTGAATTCGGTCGCGCCATAGGTGGCCAAAACGCGCACGCCGGTGGCCTCCTCAATTTCCCTGGCAACCTCGGCGGGCATGGCGGTCGACCCCGTGCACATGTATTTGCGCATCGAACTGATGTCCTCAGTCGTCGGAGGATTCTTGGCCAATACCGACAAAGTGGTCGGTACGCCCGACATCAGTGACACTCGGTACTTCTCAACGAATTTCCAGTAGTTGGATATGAACTTTTTGTCACGCGCCCCCATCGGATGCGGAATCAAAATGGTCATGCCATGAGCCAGCGCCAAAATGCCGCGGCCGAAGAATCCGGCCACGTGGAACATCGGGTAATCCGCAAAAATCACATCCTCGGGCCGGTGCGCCATGATGAGGGCATTGGCCCAGCATTTATACGCCATGCCACGATGCAGAAGGCGCACCAGTTTGGGCGCGCCGGTAGTGCCGCCACTGTGCACATAGGCGCCAATATCGTCGGGCTTCACATCCCGATTGAAGCCAAGTTTATCGCCGGAGAATTTTGCCATGGCGATATCCAGATCAGACTCGGGTAGAACCTTGCCGCCCGGGCCCTTCACTGAAAAAATCGTCACATCCTTCAATTCATCACGCACCGATTGCAGGTTCTCCCAGATCTCGTAACCCGGCGTCGGTCCCAGCACCACCACTACGCGGGCTCTGGATGCGCGAATCAACTCCAGCCAATGATCGGCCTTCAACATCCAGTTGGCGCCGTGCGTGATCCCGGCCTCCATGCCCGCCATGGTGACCACGAACAACTGCGGCAGGGTCGGCAGGAGATAAAACACGCAGTCAGTAGCGCGCACGCCCAGCGAATAAAAAAGATTGGCTGCCTGGCGTGCCTGGAATTGCAGATCTCGATAGCTCACAGAAATACATCGGCTGGCCGGATCGCCATCCTCATGGTAGTGAATCGCCGCCTTGTCGGGATTTATTTCACAACCCATACGAATCAGTTCGTTGACATTCCACGAGGAGATACGTTGCTCGAGCGGAACGCGCTCAAGCGCTTCAATATCCTCGATGGTGGCAATACGTTGATTCAAATCCGGTGCAGCGTTCATTGGACCTTCTTCTGAAATAAAACCGTGGTCCTGCCACGGGTTCCATGCGATTGAAAATCCGCTAGCTCACCGCTTTGATAGGTCAACGCGGAGCATCGCTTAGGTAAGACAAGGCGGAGCATCGCTTTAGTAAGACAACGCGGAGAATCGCTTTAGTGGGTCAACGCGGAGAATCGCGCTGTCTGGTTGATGTCGTTGCCGTAGAGCGCTGAAAGAGTAATCGCGCGCTTGTAATACAAACCGATGTCGTGCTCGTCGGTATAACCAATAGCGCCGTGCAATTGCAAGGCGTTGCGGGTTACCGACAAGGCCACGCGCGAGGTGCGCGCCTTGACCGCGGCGGCCATGGCTCGATGAGCAACGCCTGCGTCATAGGAGGCTGAAACGCGATAGACCAGCGAGCGGTTGAGTTCGATATCGACAAAACAATCCGCCGCGCGGTGCTGCAATGCCTGAAAGCTTCCCAGTGCTTTGCCGAACTGCTGGCGCAACTTGATGTGATCCAGCGTCATGTCGAGGGCCATTCCCGACACACCCACCAAAGCCGAACCAGTCGTCATCGCCAGAAGATCAGTGAGTGTGTCGAGCAGCACACGCGCTTCGTGCCCACTCACCATCACCTGCGACTGCTCGACCAGCGCTCCCTTCATCACCAGTTCGCTGGAGGTGGAGCCATCCACGTTGTACACAGTTTTTAGGCTGACCAGGTGCTTCAACACCACACACAGCATCAGCTCTTCGCCGACGTATGCCGCAACGAAAAAGGCCTGCGCAGTTTTGGCAAAGCCTACATGCTTGATTACGCCATCCAAGTACCAGGAACCGTCTTCGAAGCGCGCTTGCGGATACGCCGAACCCACGTTACCCCAGCCATCTTGAGGCAATGCTGGTACCAGAATCTGCAGACCGTCGTGAATCGCGCCCAGTTGAATCTCGGCTCGCTTGCCGATCTTTCCCAGAATGTGGGCCACCGAAGCAACTTCAGCAAACGGCACCATCAATAGCTGCTTGCCCGCCTCCTCCAGGGCGAGGCAAACATCAAACATGCCAATGCCAAGACCGCCGGACTCCTCTTTCACCGCAGCGAGCAGCCAGCCGGAGCGCACAATCTCCATCCAGGCAGGAATATCCATTTCGGCGCCGGAGTCGCGCAACTCGCGCGCGCGCTTGGGTCCACCGTGGTCTTTGCACAGGCGCACCGCAGTTTCGCGCATCAGGCTTTGTTGTTCGCTTAGTATCGGTTCCATGGATAGCTTCCAGTATTCGGGCCGGTATAGGGCACTGCTGCCTTATACTTATTTCAGAATTAAATATTTTTAATTTAACTGGGCAGGTCTAGAGCGCGTTTTGCCAGAATATTTCTTTGAATTTCATTCGCACCGCCACCCACGGTGACTCGCCTCATCTCGAACAGATCCTCGGCCGGATTTACCGCATCACCCTGCACATCCATGTCGGCCAAGCTCGCCCCGGCAGGTCCGGCCACTTGCACCAGGAATTCGGAAGCCAGTTGCGCCAGTGGCCCGGCCGCGAGTTTCATCACCGGCGTCATCGATTCGGGAACTTTGCCCAAGCCATGCAGCGCCGCGCCGTGGCGGTAGTAGGCGGTAAAAGCGAGCAAATCAATTTCCAATGCCCCCAATTGTTGGCGAAACGCAGGGTCCGCATCGGCACCTGTTACCCGCGCGAGCTGCCTCGCGCGATTGAGAAGAATCGCCGCATTGCGCGGATGACCGGTGGCAAATCGCTCACCACCCAAGAGCATCGTCGCAATCTTCCAGCCGCCGTTCAATGGACCAAGCAGGTTCTCTTTGGGCACACGAACATTGTCGAAGAATTCCTCGGCGAACTCGGCATCGCCGCGAATAGTCTTGATGGGTTTTACCGTCACGCCATCGCTTTTCAGATCGATCATCATCAAGCTGATTCCCGCATGCCTCGGCTTGGCCTCGGCATCGGTGCGCACCAGCGCGAACATCCAGTCAGCATAGTGGCCATTGGTAGTCCATAACTTGTGACCATTGACGATGAAGTGATCGCCATCCAGCACCGCGCGGGTTTTCAGGCTCGCCAGATCGGATCCGGCGCCGGTCTCAGAGTATCCCTGGCACCAGGTGACATCGCCGCTCAAGATGCCGGGGCAATGCTTGGCCTTTTGTTCGGGCGTTCCGGCTTGGATAAGAATCGGTCCAAAGAAATTCAGCCCGTGCGGAAACGGCGTGGGCGCGCCTATGCGGGACATTTCCTCGAACAAGATAAGTTGTTGCTCGAGCGTGGCCCCCATGCCGCCCGCATCGCGAGGCCAATGCGGTGCGATCCAGCCGCGTTCGTAGAGTTTTCTATGCCAAGGCTTCATCTCCGGCGGGGTTACGCGCGAGGGTCGGTCGCGAAGATTTTCCGGACAATTCTTATCGACCCATTCGCGAACTTCACGCCTGAACGCCGCATCCGCGGGATTGTCATCCGAAAACAAGGTGGTGTTATCCCAGGACATGAGCGCGCCTCAATCTGCAATCGGCCAAGATCACGAACGGATTCGCGCAAGACCGTTGTTCAACACAATCTCGTCGCGACCTACCACTCGGCAGCGGAAATACACCTCCTCGCCGCGAATCCACATTTCGGTGCGAAGCGTTTCGCCGGGGAAGAACGGTTTTACGAAACGCGCTTCCATGCTCTCAAAACGCGAGGCATCGTAATCGGCAACGCTGCGAACGATGGCATGAGCCGCGATACCGTAGTTGGCCAGACCGTGCAGGATCGGACCCGTGAATCCCACACGCCTGGCATGCTCGGGGTCGGCATGCAAAGGGTTCATATCGCCGTTTAAACGGTAGATCAACGCGATATTCGGCGGTGTCGCGAGATCGCATATTTTGTCCGGCGCGCCATCGGGCACTTTGGGAGGCTCGGGGGTGGTGCTGAGCTTGCCGCCAAATCCACCGTGATTGCGAACAAAGATGCTGCCCTCGACCGTGGCTATCTTCCCCCCCGACTCATCGGTGAGTTCGCGCATTGATTGCACGATGGCGCCGCCACCCGGCCCTTTATCAATTACCTCCAGGGTGCGCGCCTGCGAAATAAGCTTGCCTTCAGGCTGCAGCTGTTTATGAATAACGATTTTTTGATCGGCCGCGACCACCATCTTCGCGTCGATTCCAAACAGTTCGCTCTCCTCCCGGGTGCGCATGGTCCAGCCCAGAACACTGGCCATCGCCGGAAACGCGACAAGGTTTTTCTCATAGACGTACTTCAATTGACCCGGATCGGCCAAGTCCATGCCGATACCTATGCTCAAGGCATAGAACATCGAGTCGCGCTTGGTGTAATTCACTTCAAGCGGCGCGGGCCTGTGGGCCATGATATTTTCGTAATTAATTGCCATGTAATTAATTGCCATGTAAGTTTATCGCCATGTTCTGGTCACCCAGAAACCCCGCATACCATCCAACAATTGAAATGCCAATGGTTACATTTAGCACATGTAATATAGCCTTTGACTATTGCATTTGTCGAAATTTGTACACGGACTCGGCCTCCTTGCCAAGAGCGCCGTTGGGCATTGATATGCCCCAATGGTCAAAGCGCCCGGGCGGCCACTTCCAATCCTCAGGACTACCAATCGGGTAGTTGTCATCCACCTGATTGATCTCGGAGGTGTATTCGATCACCCCGCCGTGCGGCGGCACGAAATAGCTGAAAACATTGTTGCCGGGGCCATGCCTGCCCGGACCCCACAGCAGCGGAACCTTGTGGTCGCGCATGCGGCCGATGCCTTGCATCACCGCCTCCATGTCCATCATTTCGAAGGCGAGATGGTTGAGCGATCGATCTTCCGCACCAACGTAGGCCACCGCATGGTGCTGGCGATTGCAGCGCAAAAAGCTCATCGCGCGCGTACGGTCGGACAATTTGAAACCCAAAACCCCCTCTGCGAACCGCTCGCAGGCGGTGCGATCGAGCACATTCATCACCGCATGCGTCAGTTGCAGCGGGTGATTACGGTCATGGGCCAGGGCTTCTACGGGTTCGGTATCGCTGAGGACGCGATACACCTGCCCTTCCTCACCGGCAAAGGTGAAGCCGCGTGGCGCACCGGGCTCATCGAAACTGCGCATTGGCAGGCAGGCGATTTTGCGTTTGTTGACCTCGGCAAAAACGCCGGCGACCTCCTGTTCGCTGCCCGAAAAAGTCACGGATACCACCGCCTTGGTGGGCGCTTCGGTCGCCGATATCACATAGGCGTGATCCTCAGTGCCTCGCATATAGTGCGTTGCCCCGCGCGTACCTGCATCGATCAATCCCCAGGTCTGAGTAAAAAACTCCGCCGCCGCCGCCGCCTGCGGCATCTCGAACTCCACGCTGCGCAATCTCATTGTCTGGCTCCTTGGACGTCAACGAGCCCCGGAAGGCCGAGGCTCGAGTGGAAAGCTTTTCGCATTGGCAACGAAATGCTTTTTGATTAAAAACGTGGCGGCATTTTACGGTATCGCATGCCGTCGGTGTCAGCTCCAACGCCGCTGGCGCGATTACCTTTTCAGCACATCCGGATTGGCGACATTGATCGGCTTGCCCTCTGCGAAGGCGACGATCTGATCGATCGCGGCACCGTAATAGGATTCGTAATTTTCGCGCGCCACATAGCCCAGGTGCGGGGTGCAGACCACGTTCTCCATTTTCAGCAATGGGTGATTCGCGTTGAGTATCGGCTCTTCGTCGAATACATCCACGGCGGCATTGCCAGGGCGGCCTTTTTTCAGCGCATCGGCGAGTACCGTATCGCCGATCAGCCCCGAGCGGCTGGTATTCACAATCAGCGCAGTCGGCTTCATTTGCGCAAGATCCTCCGCACGAACGATGCCGCGCGTCTCCGCGTTGAGGGGAAGGTGCAGGCACAACACGTCCGTTGATGCGAAAAATGCCTCCCTGCTTGACGCCGCTTCAAATCCCGCGGCCTTGGCTTTTTCCAACGAGGCACCACGCCCAAAGCAGATCACGTTCATGCCGAACGCCCGGCCGACATTGGCGACGATGCTGCCGATACGGCCATAAGCATAGATCCCAAGTGTTTTTCCGTGCAGGGAAACACCCAGCGTCGTTTGCCACTTGCCTTTCTTCAACTGGTCGACTTCGAAGGGAATGTGCCGGATGGCCCCGAGAATCAATCCCCAGGTCAATTCCGCGGTGGAGGCCGACAGGCCGGCGCCGCCCGCGCTCACCAGAACGCCGCGCTCGGTGCATGCGGCCACGTCAATATGCGTGGTGCCCGGTCCCGTCTGGCTGATGAGTTTCAGGCTGGACGCCCGCTCCAGCATGGCACGCGTAAAACGAGTCCGCTGCTGCGTCAAGAGCACCGCCTCGAAGCCCCGTAATCGATCGGCGATGCGCAATAAATCATTGTCCGGTTCGCTGAATATCGTGACCTCATGTCCTTGCAATTTCCGATAGCAATCGAGCGTGCGAACCGCGTCCTGATAATCATCGATGATGGCAACTTTCACAGTGGTGACTCCCCTTGGCTGGTTTGCGGCACATTGTAGCCGCTGCAATTGGGCTATCTCCGCAAGTCCCGCATTCTTGTCACATGGACGCAATGACTAAGGCGTTAGAATTGCAAGCAAACCGTCTACCAGGGAATCGACATGAAACTGTCACGCTCATTTCTGTGCTTGCTCGCGGCATTGCCCATGGCTGCATGGGCGCAGCAAACCGTCACCATCGTCACCTCCTTTCCCAAGGAATTGACCTCCGCGTATCAGCAGGCGTTTCAAAAGCGCAATCCGGGCGTCAAAGTGGAAATCCTCAACAAAGCCACCGCGGCGGGCGTTGCCTATGTGCGCGAACTGCGCGCCGGTGATCGCCCGGACATCTTCTGGGCCTCGGCGCCCGATGCCTTCGAGGTGCTCGCCAAAGATGGGCTCCTCACGAAATACGATCCGGGCATCAAGGGCATCCCCAACAAGATCGGCAATTACCCGATCAACGATCCACAAGGGTTTTATCTCGGCCAGGCGCTGGCGGGCTACGGCATCATGTGGAATACCAGGTATTTGCGGGCCAACAAGTTGCCGGAGCCGCGTGAATGGGCGGACCTGACCAAGCCGGTTTATTTCAATCACGTGGCGACCTCCTCGCCCTCGCGCTCGGGCACCACCCACCTCACCATGGAAACCATTCTTCAGGGCGAAGGCTGGAGCAAAGGTTGGGAGCAAATTCTCAAGATCGCCGGGAACGCGGCGGCAATTACCGAACGCAGCTTCGGTGTCCCGGACGGCGTCTCCAATGGCCAATTTGGCATCGGCCTGGTGATCGATTTCCTGGGGCTTGCGCCGAAGAATTCCGGCTTCCCGGTGGAATTTGTCTATCCCAGCGTTACCGCCATTGTTCCGGCAAATATCGCCTTGATCAATGGCGCGAAGAACGCCGAGTTGGGCCGCAGGTTCATCCAGTATTCACTGTCGCCGGAAGGCCAGGAATTGCTGCTCGACAAGTCCATCAGCCGTCTGCCGGTGCTGCCTGAAACCTATAAGAAAGCCCCCGCGGATTGGCCCAACCCCTACACCGGAAAAATCCGCGCCAAGGTCAACTTCGATTCTGATCTGGCCGAGGGCCGTTATTACGTTGTGTCTTCGCTGTTCGATCAGTCGATTACGTTCCGGCACAAGGAACTGGTCGCAGCCTCCAAGGCGATCATCGACGCCGAAAAGAAACTTGTCGCTAAACCCAATGCTCAAGCCGCCAGGCAGATCGCGGAAGCCAGATCGCTTACCTACTCGCCGGTAGTCGACGAAACCAAGATCCGAGATCAGGAATTCCTCAAGATATTCCGCGATACCAAGCGCAGCGCCGAGACCACCAAGCGCATGACGGCGCTGGAAGAACACTGGGCCAACGAAGCCAAGAAGAATTACGCGCGCGCCGTGGTGCTCGCCAATGAAGCGGCCAAAATCGCGAATTGATCTGTACCAATGACGCGGGGCGATGGCGGTAACGGGGGAAGAGGGGATACCCTCTTCCCCTGTTCTCCATCTTTCCGAATTTTGGGGTTAAAAAAATGAACCCTAAAATTACCTGGCCGCAAGTCGCGGTTGGAACCGCTATCGCGGCTTTCCTGGTGATATTCCTTATCGCGCCGGTATTGACGGTGATCTACGTCGCCTTCGCCGACGGCGCGGGCGGCTTCACGCTGTCGCATTTCGCGTCCTTCTTCCAAATCACGCTGATGCGCGAGTCATTCGTCAATAGTCTGTACGTGGCGGGGACGACAGTGCTGGTCACCAGCCTGATCGGCGTGCCTCTGGCCTACTTCACTGTTCGTTTTCGATTTCGCGGCGCAGCGATCATCCAGACCCTTGGCGTATTGCCTCTCATCATGCCCGCGTTCGTCGGCGCCTCAGCCATGCAATTGCTGTTTGGCCGATCAGGCTCGGTCAATCTGATCCTGCTCGATGCGTTCGATTTCTCCATACCCATCATGGATGGGCTCAACGGCGTGATTTTCGTCGAAAGCCTGCATTACTTCCCCTTTATCCTCTTGAACCTCTCGGTGGCGCTCGCAAACATCGATACCGCCATGGAAGAGGCCGCGCAGAACCTGGGCGCATCGGGCTGGCGCCTGTTTCGGCGCGTGGTCTTTCCGCTGGCGCTACCCGGCTACATTGCGGGGGCTTCGCTGGTTTTCATTAAAGTATTTGATGACCTGGGAACACCATTGATACTGAACGTCACCAATATGCTCGCGCCGCAGGCCTACCTACGGGTCACCTCCATTGGCATCGACGACCCGATTGGCTATGTCATCTGCGTGTTGCTGGTGCTTTTCTCAGTCGCCGCGATGGCGGGATCTTCCTGGTTCCTCAAGGGCCGTGACTTCGCCACGATTCAAAGAGGCGGTGCGGCGGGATTGCGCAGACAACTCACTTTCTGGCAGTCCGTCATGGCCTACGCGTTGGTGGTCGGATTGCTGCTGCTGGTTCTATCTCCGCACCTGGGACTGTTGCTGTTGTCGCTCTCCAAGGTGTGGAGCTATTCGATTCTGCCCGATGCCTATACGCTGGCCAATTACGCCACAGTGTTCAATGATTCCACCCGAATGATGGTGAACACCCTGGTCTACTGCGGCGGCGCGGCACTGATCGATGTGATCCTGGGCACGGCAATCGCCTATCTGGTGTTGCGCACCCGGCTTCCCGGCAGACAGTGGCTTGATCATATGTCTACCGTTGCGCTTGCCATGCCTGGCGTAGTACTGGGAATCGGCTACCTGCGCACGTTTCGCGACATCGAACTGCCATTCGGAATGGGAACGCTGCTTGGCTCAGGCTTGATCTTCATTCTTGCGTATTCGGTGCGCCGCCTTCCTTATGCCTTGCGCTCCTGCAACGCGGCCCTGTCTCAGGTGCACCTGTCGATGGAGGAAGCCGCGCAGAATCTGGGCGCCTCACGTGGACGCACCATCATGCGCGTGGTGGTGCCGATGATGATGGGCGGAATTCTCGCCGGGTTCGTCACCAGTTTCATCACCGCGGCGGGGGAGATCTCAGAGACTATCCTTCTCACCAGCCGGGAGAGTCTCGCGCCCATGTCCTACGGCGTTTATTTATATATGCAGTCCATCGCCGGTCGAGGGCCGGGCGCGGCCCTGGGTGTGCTGGCGGTGATACTGGTGGGTGTCGGTACCTATTTTACGAACCGCCTGGTGGTGGCGCGCCAGGCATCGATGGAGCGCCGATGAAACCGAAGTCACACCTTGGAGTCGCACCCTGGAGTCGCACCCTGGAGTCGCACCATGACTGAGCCGGTACAGGTCGATGTCGAGGACGTAAGCCTTTCATTTGGCGACACCAAAGTGCTCGACCGAATCAAGCTTACCGCCAATCCTGGCGAATTCTTCGCTCTGCTCGGTCCCTCGGGATGCGGCAAATCGACGCTGCTTCGCCTCATTGCAGGATTCAATCGCGCGCAATCGGGCCGCATTCGCGTCGGTGGCGAAGACATCACCGAGATGCCACCGTGGAAACGCAATGTCGGCATGGTGTTCCAGAGCTACGCGCTGTGGCCGCACATGAGCGTGGCGCAGAACGTAGCCTTTGGGCTGGAGGAGAAACGTCTGCCTCGCGCCGAGATTCGCCAGGGAGTGGCCAAGGCGCTGGAATTGGTCGGCCTCACCGAGTTCGCCAACCGCAAGCCCGGCCAGATATCCGGCGGCCAGCAGCAGCGCGTGGCGCTGGCGCGCACCTTGGCGATTGAACCACGCGTGTTGCTGCTCGATGAGCCTCTGTCCAACCTCGATGCCAAGCTTCGCCACCATATGCGTCGCGAACTGGTCGCGCTGCAGCGTCGCCTCGGAATCACCACCCTCTTCGTCACTCACGATCAGGAAGAAGCCCTCACCACCGCAGACCGGCTCGCAGTTATGGACCACGGCGTGATCCAGCAGGTGGGCACGCCGATGGAATTGTTCGACGCGCCAGCAAGCCGCTTTGTGGCGGAATTTATCGGCAGCATTAATCTTCTGAAAGCTCATCTCGTCAATGGCGCCGGCGATACAGCGCACTTCACATCGGCCGCCGGTGAAATCATCCTGCCCCGCACCAAAGGGATGCCATCGCCGGGTGAGGTAAGCCTCGCATTCCGACCGCATTCATTGCATCTGCTCGAATTGCATTCAATCAAACATCGCGAAACCCCTGACGCGGCCCGCGCCTGGATAGCAGCCCAAATCATGGATCGCGAGTTTCTCGGCGAATTCATCCGCTATCGACTGCAAGCTGGCGGCGCCGAACTGCTCGCCGATATGCCACATCGCAAGGGCGATCCGGGATTCACCAACGGGGCGAAGGTGATGGCGGGTATCGATCATGAACAGGTGCGCATTTTCGTCTCCTGATTCGTGCTTGCGGAACTGGATTACCTGCTTGCCAAACATGTCGAACTCAAGGCTCAATCCGCGTTGCTTCTGGAAGTCCTCCGAGGCGCCTACCGATTGGAAGCGTTCACGCCCACGGATATCTCCGAAGCCAATACTGTGACGAGCCGCCATCCAGATCTTCAAATCGGATTGGCTCACGCTTCGATCGTGGTACTTGCCCTTGAATACGGCGCCAACGAAGTCCTAACACTTGACGAGAGACACTTCCGGGTGCTGCGTATCGGCGAACGCAAGCGATTTCGGATCCTTCCCGTGGATCTGTAGCACCACCATCCCGCAAAACTGTTTTCTGCTACATTTTGCCCACTCCTCGTGGCCTTGCGCATTGCTGCCATGGATCTTTCTCCACTTTCTCCCCTCAACCTATTCACCGAGGAACACCCATGTCCGCCGTCCTGGAAAAAGAAACCTTCGACGTCCGTCTGCTGCACCCGATCTCGAGCGCCGAACTCGAACGCCGTTGGGCCGCCGCGCGCGCGCAGATGAAATCAGCCGGCGTCGATGTGCTGGTGACGCAAAGCAATAATGCGCAGTCAGGTGGCGGATATGTGCGCTGGTTCATCGATCAGTTGAATGGCAGCTCGAATCCGCTCACTGTCATTTTCCCCGCCGACGGCCTGATGACCGTAGTGAACCAGGGCCCCTTCGGCAAGGACCGCAAATTCGACGGCAAGACCGCGCCCAATCGCGGCATTGGCAAGCGCGTGTTCACCCCGAGCTACCCAACGCTGCAATACACCGGACACTACGACGCCGACATCATCGCGCGTGAAATTCTCAAAGATGGCCACAAGACCGTCGGCATGGTGTGCCCGGCGGCCATGTACCACAGCTTTGGCGCGCGTCTCACCGAGTTGCTGAAGGCTCAAGGCGTCGAGATTGTCGATGCCACCGACATCGTCGACGCAGTCAAATGCGTGAAAAGCACCGAGGAAATCGAAATCGTGCGCCGCTGCTGTGCCATGCAGGATGAAGTGATGCGCCGCGTCGCCGGCCATATCAAGCCCGGAATGAAAGACTTTGAAATCTACGCGTATGCGCAATACCAAGGGCAGTTGCTGGGCAGCGAACATGGGATATTTTTATGCTCGTCAGCCACCCCGCCCGAACCCGCCGCCTACAAACCGCGTTCGCAGATGGGCCGCGAAATCAAGAAAGGCGACGTGTTCATGTTGCTGGTTGAGAACAGCGGCCCAGGCGGCTATTACACCGAAATCGCGCGTCCGTTCTGTCTGGGCCCAGCCCCGCAAGCCTTGAAGGATCTGGTTTCCCTGATTGTCGAGGCGCAGCAAAACACGGTGAAACGGCTCATACCCGGTGCCTCATTCCCCGAAATATGGGATGCACACAACGCCTTTATGCGCAGCAAAAACAAGCACGAGGAAGAGCGCCTGCATTCGCACGGCCAGGGCTACGATCTGGTCGAGCGTCCGTTGGTACGTCATGACGAGACCCAGATGAAGGTCGCAGCGAACATGTACTTTGCCTGCCACCCGGAGGTCACCACGCCCCGCGAATTCATGACAATTTGCGACAATTTCCTAATAAAATCCGATGGGACGCAAGAGCATCTGCACAAGTATCCTCAGGAAGTCACGCAAATCTGAAAAGAATCCAGATCGAGGAAAATGCGCGCGACTTTTTAGTCCGCGCGTTTTTTGATCCGCACGCTTTGGGTACGCGCGCTTTTGGTACGCACACTTTTTATCTCCAAAATGAATATGCGAAACATTTATTCGATAACCGGTGTTGTTCTCGCCTTGCTCGCTCCGGTTTTGCAGGCGCAGAGTTTCCCCGCCAAACCGGTGCGCGTCATCACCACCATTCCGGCAGGTGGCGCGGCCGATGTCATTCTTCGCATGCTCGGTCCGCGCATTGCCGAAGGTTTGGGCCAGCCGCTGATCGTGGAGAATCGCCCCGCCATGGCTGGAGTGCTCGCCTCGGAGCAGGTATCGCAGATGGCCCCGGACGGCTACAGCCTTTTGTTCACCACGCCCAGCTCTCAGATTACCGTCAAGTTTCTGTCGAAGAACGTGCGTTACGACGGTGAGAAAGACTTTACGCCAATCACCGCTTTCGTCGAACCTGTCTCCACCTTGGTGATTAATCCTTCGGTTCCGGCAAATTCATTGAAGGAATTGATCGACTACGCCAAGCGCAATCCAGGCAAGCTCGCCTACGGCACACCGGGTGTTGGCTCCGTATTCCACCTGGTCGGTGAAGCATTCAAGCAGGCCGCCGCTGTCGATATGCTTCACGTGCCCTACAAAGGCACCATCATCGCGGTCAACGATGTAGTCGGCGGACAGATTCAGATGACCTTGAGCGCCCTGCCCAATGTGCGTCCGCATTTGGGTAGCGGAAAACTGAAATTATTGGCATGGCTCGGTTCACGGCGTTTCCCCGTCGCGCCGAACGTACCCACGGCGAGTGAAATCGTTCCGGGATTCGAACAACCCCCCTCATGGTTCGGCATGTTCGGTCCGGCGAAGATGCAACGCCCGGTGGTACAAAGGCTCAACAGCGAAATGGTCAAGGCACTGAGCGCGCCGGACATGAAACCCAAAATCGAGGAGATGGGTAATTTCGTGATTGCCAATTCCTCGGAAGAATTCGCCGTGTTGATACGAAAAAGCTCAGACCTTTTCGGGAAAGTCATCTCGACAGCGGGAATCAAGCCCGAAGAATAAATCAGAGCGAATAAATCAGAGCGAGCTGCAGCAATGCCCGCCATCGACTACGATTTCCGATCCGCTCATATAGGCGCCGGCGTCCGATGCCAATAGCAGCAAGGCCCCGTCAAGATCCTCGAATTGGCCGAAACGCCGCGCCGGTATTCGGCCTCTGATGCCTTCGCCTATGTCACTCGCCAGCAACTCACCCGTCATTTCGGTCACCATATACCCCGGCGCGATGCTGTTGACGCGGATGTGGTGACGCGCCAACTCAAGGGCCAAAGCCTGGGTCAGGTGCTTCAATCCGGCCTTCGCGGCACTATAAGGGCTTACCCCGCCGGTGACGCGACTCGCAAGAATCGAGGTGATATTAATGATGCTGCCCGCAATATTGGCTGTCACCATGTGGCGCGCGGTCTCCTGCGCCACGATCCAGGCCCCGGTGAGATTGGTTCCCACGATTCGCGACCAGTCTTCATCGGTCACCTCAAGCGCCCTTTGGGTGCCGCCAACGCCCGCGTTGTTGACCAGTATCTGCGGCGTTCCCAGTTGCTCCCTCACCTGTTCGAGCGCCTCGCATACGCTGGCGCGATCGCAGACATCCATGCTCACGGCAATCGCCCGGCCCCCCTCGCCTTGAATCCTGGCCACGGCTTCTGCCAAACGATCTGTGCGCCGCGCCGCCAGTGCGACCGACGCGCCCGCAGCCGCAAGTACATCCGCAAAATGGCGGCCTATGCCGCTCGAAGCGCCGGTAACCAGCGCGACACGACCCTGCACGTCGAACAGTTTGCTTTTCATTGTTCAATCTGCTTTTTGATCGACAATTATCCGACGATTTCCATTGCATTTCTTGACCTCTCCCGTGCCGGGCCGTAGTCTTCAGATCTCCCTCAAACACTCAACATTGGCGTTACTGAAATGAAAACCATAATGACCACTTATATTCGGCCTGGGGCATCGCGATTTTTACCATCGCGATTTTCATCATCGTGGCTTTTGTCAATGGGCGCGGCTTTGACATTGTCGGGCCATGGGCTCGCACAATCTCAATTCCCATCAAAACCCCTGCGCATGGTCACGGTGTTGCCGGCGGGCAACGACGGCTATATTCGCGCGGTGGCCTCGAAAATGGGCGAGCAACTCGGCCAAGCGGTAGTAGTAGACAACCGACCCGGCGCGGGTGGCGTGACCGCGGCGCAATCGGTTTCCACCGCCGCGCCGGACGGCCACTCGCTCATGATCATCGCCTCGGCCTTCCTGATCGCCAAGGCCGTCAATCCGAAATTGGCCTACGAACCTTTGGAGGATTTCACCGCCGTAGCCAAGATCTATGGTGGCAGCTCGTCGATGCTGCTGGTGCGCCCCGAATCGCCGGCCAAGAGTCTCGATCAATTGCTCGCCATCGCCCGCGCGACGCCGGAGAAATTCAGCTACGGCGTGGGCGGCATTGGTGGCCAGCCGCATCTATCGGCCGCCGCGCTCCTGGCGATCTCAGGCATCAAGGCCTTGCACGTCCCCTACAAGACGCAGAATGACGTTGCTCTGGCTTTGCTGCGAGGCGACATAGATTTTACGATTCTCGCCACCACCACATCGCTGCCACTCATACAAACGGGAAAGTTTCGCGTACTCGCGGCCACCAGCGGCCGCCGCGCCAAAGGATTCCCCGACGTACCCACGATGCGCGAAATCATCAAGAACGACCTCCTGGTACATGAGACCTGGGCGGGGCTCGCAGCACCGGCAAAAACGCCAGTTGACCTGGTGCGCCGCCTGCACGCCGAAACCAACAGGGCACTGGGTGAGGCCAGCGTGAAGAAGGCACTGGAGGCCGGCGGCAACGAACCGACACTGGACGAGAGCGTCGAGCAGTTCACCGCGTTTTTGCGACGCGAGAACGACAAGTGGCGTGAGATTGTTAAGTTGACCGGGGTGAAGGCGGAGTAGAAAAACATCCTGGCCACCTCGGCAGGCGCACCGAGCGGTTTCTAGGTCACCCAGTTCACCGCCGTATTCGCATGCTTTTGCATCATCTCGCCATAAGCCGCGCGGAACGGCTGGTCTGCGGGTGCGACGAAGTTGCCCGCACGAAGACCCCGATAGATGGCGGGGTCGTCAACACCGGGCAGTTTGGCCGACTTATCGGCTGCCAGGGTTTCCACCAGATGAAGAAGTTTTCGACGCGCACGCACAATCATCACATCACTTGAGGTCAGATATTCGCGGGTGCGATCGCTGATTGTGCCAAGCATGCCGCCGATGGCGTTGTCCTGCACGTTAAGTCCTGTAATACCGGAGAACACGCCGCCTTTGCGCTGCGCCTCGCGGTCGATCAGCCAGTCGTTCTCGGCGCAATTGGGCAGGCGCCAGCGACCGAACCAATCCGTGGTGTTGGGCCGGAATTCATTCTGTGGCGCAAATGAGGCGCCCAGGCCGGGAATCGGCTTGCCCTCGCGCGTTTGCGAAGGCGTGACCACGCCCTTGCGCGAGACGCTGATGACCATGGTGTGGACGTCGTCCATGGGGATGAAGCCCTTGATCATGATCTGCTCGGCGAGCATGGCCGCCGGCGGAATGATCCAGAAGGGAACGATGAGCTGCGCCAAGCGCCAATGGGTGTTGGACTCATCGGCCGGCCGATAGGCGCCATACATCAAGCCAAGCGGCGTGTCCTCGATGTGGAATTGCGGCGCCCGGTCGTTGGCGAGGTGGTAGACCGTATCGCCCGGATTCAGGTTCGCGGAATCTACGCCGCCCAAGTGGAGAAATCCGAAATGCGAGGTGTCCAGGTCATTCTCTAGGCCCTGCAGCCAGTTGTACTCCTGCTGAACCATCTGCACGCTGATCTCATCGGGCGCCAAATCGTTAAGTTCGAAATCAGGAAATGGCGGCGGCACCTCCCGCTCGCCCATGTAGATCCAGATAATCCCGTATCGTTCAGTCACCTGGTACGCGGTGAGATTGACCTTGTGCTTCACATCCTGGTGGGGCGGCACGTTCGGCATGTCCAGGCATTGGCCGTCAGCGCCGAACTTCCAGCCGTGATAAATGCAGCGCATGCCGTCTTCTTCGTTTCGCCCGAAAAAAAGCGATGCGTTGCGATGCGCGCAACGGTGTTCGAGCACACCCAGGCGGCCCTGGCTGTTGCGAAAAGCAATCAGCTGCTCACCCAGCGCCATCACACGCAAGGCATCGCCAGCGGGCTTCACCTCATCTGATCGGGCAACCGGTACCCAGTATTGGCGCATCACGGCACCCATCGGCGTGCCTGGTCCTACTCGGGTCAGCGTTTCGTTTTCGCGCGCGGTGGTCATAATGCCCTTCGGTTGGTTTCAGCGTAAGCGCATCATAGCGCTGCCCGGATATGGGCGTGCCCCCCCTTTGGGCGAATGGCACTTACTTGAGGGCTTTTTGGCTCGTCCCCTCCTGCCGAGAGCGGTTTGCTGAAGATCCTTGTTTTCGCGTGGATGGCTTCATCATCCGCGCGAAAGCGACGATCCGCACGAACGGGTTTTTCGTTCATGCAGGTTCTGGCAGCGCTGCCGCGGGTCAAGCCAATCAGCCCCAACCAGCGTTAATATCGCCGGGTCAATATCGTCAGATTTGTTGTCGGGCAACATACCATTGATAATGACGCCTGCGCTGGCAATCGGGCAAGCGCTGGCAGGAACAGTCGGATATTAATAAGTATCAGAGCGGTCAATAAGTATCAGAGCGGTCAATAGGTATCAGAGCGGTCTAAGTAAAATAGAGCGCTTTCTTGTAAATTTGAAACAACCGAACCCGGATTTGCGCTTGGCGATCAAGGAACTGGCCGGTCGAATTGCGCCGCATACACGATGACTTTGAAATGAAAGATTTAAAACATGCCCCTTAAAATACCCAGCTTTGCAGAGCGTCAGAAGGCTGCCGACAAAGCAAAGCAAGCCCAAATGGAAAAAATCCGCACCGCGGTGCGCCCTGAGGAAGCACCATCCGGTGCGCGTCAGGCAGCACAACTGGAGGCGGCCACAGCGCACAAGACCCGCACCGCTGAACGTAAGGCAGCGACCCGAGCCGCCGCCGAACGCAAAGAAGCAGAGCGCGTGGCCGAAAAAGCCAGGCAAGCACAAGCCGTAGCGGATGAAAAGGCGCGCAAAGATGCCGAGCACGCCGCCAAACTGGTGGCCGATGCCGCACGCAAAATAGATCAGAAGGCCGAGCGCGACGCGAAATACGCCGCACGCAAAGCGCGCCAAAGATAAACGAGGTCGGGGCTGGCCAAGCGGGGTCGGCCAGCGAGGTCGGCCTTGAGAGGGCCAGCCTTAAGAGGTCGCTGGCACCGGAACCCGGTGCAGCTTCATCCCCATCGCCACCGAGGTGTAATAGCCCAACAGAGCCACCACTTCGGCGACGCCATTGCGCCCAAGCAGCTTGTCGGCGCGTGCAAACACCTCGTCCGATCCACCGCCCGGCTCCATTGAAATCATCGCCAGTTCATAGACCACGCGCTCGCGCTCGCTGTCAAGCGAAGGCGTCTGGCCGGCGCGGATCGCGTCGAACACGCTTTGCGCAAAGCCCAGATCGCGGCACATCTTCACATGCGCGGCCCAGACGTATTCGCCCTTCCAATGGTTGGCGATGATGCAGATCGTAAGCTCAACCTCGCGCGTGGTGAGTGAACTGCCCTTGTTGAGGAAAGTGCCAATAGTCTCCAAGGCGGCGGCGAGCCTGGGCGAATGGATCCAGATCTTGTAGGGCGTGAGTAATTTTCCGCGCCCGGCCACCAGATCCTTGAACACCTTCGCCTGCTCAGTCGTCAACTCGTTTTCGGGAATTTCCTTGATGCGTATTGGCTCTGCCATTTTTTTACCTTACATACAAAAAGGGGGCAAGCTTACACCCGGCCCAATGAACTCACCCCGGGTGTGATCTGATTTGTGTGCATTGAAATTAATGTGGCTCTGACCCGGATTTAATACCAGCGTGACCTAAGCCTGCTGGCCCACCGTGTTCTTTAGCACCCCAAGCCCGGTAATCTCCACCTCCACCACATCCCCATACTGCATATGCTTGTCGGTGCCAGGCAATGATCCGGGCGTGCCGGTGGCGATTACATCGCCCGGCTGCAGGCGAATGCCTTCGGAGATATAGGCAATCTGGTTCTCCACGCTATTCAACATTTCGACCAAGCCGCAGCGCTGCTTCTCAACGCCATTTGAGCGCGTTATCACGGATTGCTTTTTATAGTCGCCGAATTCATCAGGGGTCATGAGCCACGGCCCGAATGCGCCGGATTTCTCGAAATTTTTGCCCAGGCCAAACTGTCGGTTGTGGCGCTGGTAGGCGCGCACCGTACCTTCGTTGTAGCTCGCGTAGCCCGCGATATGCGCGAGCGCATCCTTTTCTTCGATGTAGCGGCCGGGTTTGCCGATGATGACCGCCAGTTCACCTTCGAAATCGAAAGCGTTCATATACGCGGGCTTGGGCGGCATGAGATCCTGCCTGTGGCCGACGATGCTGGTGGGCACACGCAGGAACATCTCGGGGTATTCGGACCGCTTGAGCCCGGTCTCTTCCTGGTGCGCCTTATAGTTAAGTGCGACGGCCCAGGTAGCATGCGGCTCGACTACCACAGGATCGAAAATAATATCGTCAATCGAAAAATCAGCGGCCTTGCCTTTGATGGCCTGCTCGACGCGTTGCTGCCAGGCGTCCCCGAGGCTGATCAAGGAGCGCATGTTAGTGGGCAAATTGGGCGCGGCCTTGGACAGATCGATAAACGCCGTGTCGCTGGTCATGACACCGACAGCGCGGCGACCACTGTGTTGAAAGGATATTAATCTCATTGTTTTATTCCGTTTAAGTAGGTATTGACGACATAGGACATAACATTTTGATTTTACAATGGGCTAAGGCAATCAGCTCATTCACCTTAGCGCCAAAGCTACCCCAACCCTGCGACCTTGCGCGGACGGTATTCAAGCCCGGCAGTGCGGACAAAGCGTTCAAACCGAAGCTCCACTTGACCACTGGAGCGAGCAGCCGTGCAGGCTAGCCACCGTGGTGTGAATGATCACGGCGGCGAGTTTGCGCGTCGTTTTGAAGTATCCACTTGCCATGCCAAGCGCCATTTCCTCAAGGTAAAATCCGGATTTCCCGCTTAGCTTGTAAGCTAGGATTTGCCAGGATAAACATGACAAAACCTCGAATCCTCATCGCCGGAGCGGGCCTGGGCGGCCTCGTCGCCGCCGCCTGCTTGTTGAAAAAGGGCTACGACGTTCGACTCTTCGAGCAGGCGCCGCAACTGGGAGAAATCGGTGCCGGCATCCAGCAAAGCGCCAATTCGGTGAAGGTCCTGTTTGATCTTGGCCTGCGTGACGAACTGGAGAAGATCGCGGTCAAACCGCTCGACTACGAGTTTCGCCGCTTCGATACCGCGGAACTTCTGCACAAGATCCCCTTCGCCGCAGCGCACGAGGCGGCGCATGGCGCGCCCTACTACCATCTGCATCGCGCCGACTTTCACCGTATCCTGGTGGACAAGGTGCAATCGATGGCGCCCAACTGCATCACGCTGAATTCACGCGTGAGTGGATTCTCCGAATCGGCCGATGGCGTCACCCTGAATTTCACCGACGGCTCGTCCGCGCGCGGCGATATGCTGATCGGCGCGGACGGCTTCAAATCTGTGATTCGCGCGCAGATCGTGGGGCCCACACCCATCCATTACACCGGTTACGTGGCCTGGCGCTTTACCGTGCCGCGAGCGCGGTTGCCCGAGGGCATCATGGATTTGGTGGGCGCGGTCTGGTGCGGGCCAAACAATCACGCGGTCATGTATTGGATCTCCCGGGGATCGATACTGAATTTCGTCGGCTGCCCGGCGCGCACCGATTGGGAAGATGAGTCCTGGACGTTAAAACGCCCCTGGGCCGAGATGAAGGCCGACTACGCCGGTTGGCACCAAAGCATGCAGACCATCATCGATGCCGCCGACCATGAGCAGTGTTTCCGCTGGGCGCTCAATGTGCGCCATCCACTGGCCAACTGGTCAACCGATCGCGCCACGCTGCTGGGCGATGCCGCCCACCCCACCCTGCCCTACCTCGCGCAGGGCGCGGCAATGGCTGTGGAGGACGGCGCCGTGCTCGCGCGCGCGCTCGAGGGCAGCGCCAGCGCGCGCGAGGCGATCCAGCTCTATCAGCGCAATCGAATCGAACGCACCGCCCGAGTGGTCAATGAGTCCAATTCACAAGGCGGGCTGTACCGCATCGTCGACGCCGCAGAGATGCGGCGCGCATTTGCCGAACGCAACCCCGCGAAGGATCGCGCCGAGTGGCTGTTCAATTACGATCCCCTGACCGTGCCTTTGACATAAATTATTAACTTTTTCTCAAAGTAATCATTGACTGGATTACTTCAATGAGCATTTCTCATTCCGGGCGCGTCGCAGGTCTTGGGCGGCGGCACGAAAAAATCAGACGGGCTGTCCGCCGCCACGCCCAGTTACTCAGCAGGCGAAAAGCATTAAGCAGATTGCCGGCCCCGCCAAGCTGATAAAATGCATGGCACCAAATGCTCGCCGCCGGGATTGCGACTCAGCTTCCCAAGCCGCGACTCCACCTTCCCGAAATAATGAATCAGGAGCGTGCCCATGGCACTCGAAAAACCCTACAAGGACGTCCCCGGCACTACCGTGTTCGATTTCGACATGGCGCGCCGCGGCTATCACCTCAACCAGTTCTGCATGTCGCTGATGAAACCCGCGAATCGAGAGACCTTCAAGGCCGATCAGCGCGCCTATCTGGATAAAACACCGATGAGCGAGGAACAGAAACTGGCGGTGCTGGCGCGCGACTACAACCGCATGATCGCCTCGGGCGGAAATATTTATTTCCTCTCGAAAATTTTTTCCAGTGATGGTCAGAGTTTCGAGATTGCCGCTTCGAGCATGACCGGGGCCTCGCCCGAGGTCTACCGCGCGATGATGCTGGGGGGCGGACGCTCGATCGAGGGCAATCGAAAAATTGGAGAAAGCGGCAGCGCACAACGCCCCGCTGGAGGAAGCAAATAATGGCTCGCGTCACCGCATCCGTTTTTACCTCGCACGTGCCGGCGATCGGCGCGGCGATCGACCTGGG
>CAMDFL010000058.1 GCA_945897475.1 Bordetella parapertussis | reverse complement strand
TCACGCTTGAGCCAAACGGCAACGGAGGTGGGAGCGGCGTCTTTGATTTACGCCCTCGTGATCCATATACCTTCCGGTCAAAAGCGGGCACCTAACCCGATTTACTTTTGCAAGTGGAGCATGGAAAACCGATACCGCTCCCTTCGGGGACAGCAGACTGCAAAGTCTGCCCATGGTGGTGCGGGCATAGGATCGAGGAAAAAGTGAATGCCGTTCTGTAATTGGACGGATAGGGGTTGCAACATCACCCCGCGCGAAAGCGGGCAGACTCACCACTGTCTTTCTTCACAGGAGAGTTGGTAGAGCGATCTTTATGGAGGGAGAGAAAATGAGTGCTGCAACGCGGGCACGTGCACCCTCTGGCATGACTTGGGAGGGCATCCATAGGGCCCATGCTAGAGGTCAAGTAAGAGGTCTGCAAACGCGTATTGTGAAGGCGACACAGGCTGGCCGCCACAACAAGGTTAAAGCGTTCCAATGGCTGTTGACCCACTCGTTTAGCGGCAAGGCTGTAGTACCGAAGTAGAAATGTCCGCTTTCCTCTAAGTTCTAATGTCCGCTTTTGGGTTTCCCGGGAGCGGCAACGCGCATGGCAATACTGCCGGGCGCAGCTACAATGTCAAGACTGACATAGGCCGGCGGGTTTCAATAACCCATTCATGTCTGCCACATCTGATCTTGAAATGGAGATCCCGCGAATGAGGGTTTATTTGATTGAAGCCATCAGGAATCGGCGGTCATTATTTGGTGCGTGGCTGTTGGTTGTATGCGTAAGTGCTACCGCGCAGGATTTTCCCCGCACGGCGCCTTTGCGAATTCTCGGCTTTGCGCCGCCGGGCGCGCAAAGCGACATTCTCACGCGGGCGCTGATACCCCCACTTTCCAAGGCGCTGGGGCAGACAGTGATCGTGGAGAACCGGCCTGGTGCCGACGGCGCCATCGCCGCCGAGCAATGCGCCAAGTCGGCGCCCGATGGCCACACGCTTTGCTTCATGAGCAGCAGCATTTTAATTGTGACGCCCGCGACGCAGGGTACCTTGCCCTACAACCCCTTGAGCGATTTCGCACCGGTGATGTTTCTGGGTTACTTCGACAGTTTCCTGATCGCGCATCCTTCGGTGGCGGCGAATAGTCTGAATGAGCTCGTCGCCCAGGCGAAAGCCGACGCCAACAAACTCAACTGGGGGCATTTCGGTTTGGCCACGGTGGGCAATTTCTATCAGGAGTACATCCGCAAATTCCGTGGCGCGCCGTTTTTCTCGATTCCTTACAAGACCAATCCCCAGTTGCTTCAGGCTCTGCAAACCGGCGAGGCGCAGGTGGGGGTATTTGGCGTGGCCACTGTGGTCTCTCCGATCCGTGCCGGCAAATTGAAGGCGCTGGCCGTAACCGCCGACAAACGTGTTGTCGATTTCCCCAACGTGCCCACGTTCGAGGAGGAGGGCATCAAGCTGCCGTTTCTGCGCGGTTGGTATGGTTACAACATGGCTGCGGCCACGCCGCGCCCCATCGTGATGCGCTGGAATGCCGAGCTGCGCCGCGCCATGGCCGAGCCGTTTTACGCCGAGCTGCTCGCCAAGCAGCGTATCGAGGTGCGCCCCGGCGCGCCCGAGGAGTTGGATGCGTTGCTCAAAACCCAATTGAAGCAGTTCGCCGAACTCGTCAAATACATCGATTTCAAGCCGCAATAGCTTCTATTCGCTCGGGTCGTGTAAGTGAAGCGCACACCAACGACACCGATAAGAAAATCTGTCGCGCACGTAAGATGCATTGGCCGATGAAATGCCCTGGCATGTTGTGATACCGGGTTCAATCAATTTTCGCGCACAGTTGCCGATTATGTTCAATCCGGTGGGTTTGGCGATGCCGATTCCGGGTTTGCTGGATAAACTATCCGGGTATCAGAACTAAGCCCCTGGCCCGCTTCAACGCCGGCGGACCCGATGTGAAAATGATTCGCTTGGATACGGGCGCCACGCTCTCGGGCGGCCGCGCCGAGGTGCATCGTATGTCGGTGGTGTTTTCTGGATCAGGCGAATGCGGCGGGCGCGGCATTGCTGAAGGAACGTTTATCTCCAGCCCGCCCGGTAGCGATATCCCACCATTACGCGCGGACCAACTAGTTATTATTTATTCGAACCGTTTCCAGACGCGCCGCTTCACCCGATCCTAGCGGCAATTACTCCAAGGTGATCTTACGATCGCGGATCACCTTGCCCCACAACTCGGTCTGCTCCGCGAGCCACTTGGCGAACACTTCAGGCGGGCCGCCCTTGTAGTGCACCGGCTGCACCTCGATCCCGGCGGTAGATTTCAAGAGTTCCGCCACCAGGTGGCTGGAGGATCCCGCGCCCGCCGTCGCGTAGTTAAGCGCACTGGGTTTGCTCTTGGCCAGTTGAATGAATTCCCCCAAGGTCTTCACGCCCAACTGCGCGGGAACCACGATCAATTGCGGTCCGCGCACCAAAAGCGATATCGGCGTGAAATCTTTTGCCGCGTCGTAGGGAACGCTCTTCACCAGAAACTGGCTGAGCGGAAAATTGTCAAAAACATTGATCAGCGTATAGCCATCTGGCGCGGCTTTCGCGGCAATTTCCGTTCCAATCATGGTATCGGCCCCGGCGCGATTCTCCACCACCACCGGCTGGCCCAAGGCTTCGGACAACTTGGGCGTAATCGCGCGCGTGGTGAGGTCGTTTAATCCACCCGCCGAGGTGGGCACGATGATGCGAATCGGCTTAATGGGGTAAGACTGCGCCATTGCCGCTGCGTTACAGCACAGCGAGAAAACAAACCCCATAACGATTACCGGTCTTGTATTCATGATCGTTTCCTCTGCCGAAGAATGAAATTGATGATCGAATTGCCTTGCCGCATGGCATCATCGCGATGGCAACGTTAGCGGAAGCGGCCTGAAAAAACCAGGGCCATCCGAGATCACCGTCTGTAAGGTTAGGAGATTTCGCGCGTCTAAGGCAGGCAAGGTTTCAGGATTCCAATATGAAAAAGATCGCGCTATTGACCCTCAGTCACGTCCTCGCCATAACTTTTGGTTTTGGCCTGGGCATCTATGCGCTGCCCATTTTGACCGCGCCTGACGGGCCGGCCAATAGCGAAATCAAATCCCTGCAAGGGCAGGCGCGCTTTCGGGCCGAGTTTCGCCGCGATATTAAGGGCAGCGATGTGTTTCATTGGGGCGAGGGCGCGGTTTCGCTGGACGCCAAGACCATTTCCCTGATGGGTAAGCTGGCCCCCGGCCCGGATTACAAACTCTATCTGGTGCCCGAGTTCGTTGATACCAGGCAGGGTTTTCTGAAAGTGAAAGCCTCCGCGTTGCGCGTCGGCGATATCACGACATTCGATAATTTCGTCATCAGCTTGCCGGAGAATGTCGACATCGAAAAATACAACACCGTGCTGGTATGGTGCGAAAGCTTTTCCATGTTTATTAGCGCGGCAAAGTATAGATAGCCGCGTCGCGAATCAGCTTCGGGAAGCATCGAACCTTGAATTGCGTCTCAGCTTCGATTACGTCTCCATAGATTTTGCATAGACATCAGATAACTGATGGTCAAATCAAACCCGCGCTGAACGTATGTAGGGAGCTAAGATTCTCGAATTGGTGATGTTTTCGATTTTTTAAAAGCGCACAGTTGCCGATTATGTTCATTCCGGTGGGTTTGGCGATGCCGATTCCGGATTTACTGGATAGCAGGAATTCCGTTTTGCGCCCGCCCCGGCCGTTTCCGCGCGCCGTTACTGTCGGTTCCCCGCCCGAGATCAGCCACAGGACTTGATCTTCGGCACCGAGGTTCTTCACCTTATCGAGAATCCTCTGTGCGGCGGTGACGCTCGCCGCATCCGGCACCGGATGTTCCGACTCGATGATCTCGATATGCCGGCAGGGGACGCTGTAACCGTAGCGCGTAACCACCAGCCCGGAGAGTTCGCCGGGCCAGTTGTCTTCGACCGCCCTCGCCATCGCGGCCGACGCTTTGACCAGTATTCATCCGGGGACATCGGGTTATCATCCTTGCGGTATCGAAACCCCACCGGCCTTACGACCATGCCGTATTTTTCGAGGATCTGCGGAACTCGACAAGGACACTTTAACCTGAAGGAAATTCGGAAATGAATAGGCAAGTTTTGCCCGAGAATCAGCAAAAATCGCTCGAAAGGCAGGGCACTTGAGCATGGCGCAGGAACAATCAGTTATCGAATCCTTGTTGCGGCCGCGATCGATCGCAATCGTCGGGATGTCCTCGAAGCCGAAGACCGCCGGCCACGTCGCGCTCGGCAATCTCACGCTGAATAATTTTGCCGGCGACATTTATCTGGTGGGGCGATCGGGCGGCAGCATCGAGGGCCGACCGGTGCTCGCGAGCGTGGACGAACTGCCCCTGAACATCGATGTCGCAATCTTCACCCTGCCCGCGTCGAGTGTGCAGGCGGCGATCGAGGCTTGCGGCCGGCGCAAGGTCAGGGCCGCGGTCGTGTTCGCGGCGGGCTTCGCCGAAATGGGCGATCGTACTGCACAGGACCAACTTACCAGCGCCGCGCGCGCCGGCGGCGTGGCGGTGCTCGGCCCGAACTGCCTTGGCTACATCAACTACATCGACGGGCTTCAATTCGGCTTCACCGCCGCCGCTGTGGTGGAAAAGGCGGACACCCGCCGCGACCCCGCCACGGCGATCATCTCGCAAAGCGGCGGGCTGATGGCCCATGTGGCGCGGGGTCTGCAGGCGCGGGATCTGCCGGTGTCCTACACCATATCGACGGGCAACGAGGCGGTTCTGGGTGTGGCCGATTTCATCGATTACATGATCGACGACCCGAACACGCGTTCCATCATCGCCTACATCGAACAGGGACGCCAGCCGCAGCGGCTGCTTGCTTCGCTCGGTCGTGCGCGTGATTCCGGCAAACCGGTGATCCTGATGCATCCGGGGCGAAGCGCCCGGGGCAACAATGCGCTGATCTCGCACACCGGCGCCCTGGCGGGTGATCATGCCGTGATGCGCGCGCTGTTGTCCCATGCCGGCGCCCTTGTCGTCGATACGCTGGATGAGTTGATCGACGTTGCCGAGCTGGTCGCCCGCTACCCGCGCTTTCCGGTGAAGGGGCCCGGGATAATTACCTTCTCCGGGGCGCTGGTGGCAATCGCGCACGATTTCTGTGAGTCCGCGGGCCTCGATATTCCGCCCCTGACCGAGAATACCGTTGCGGCGCTCAAACCGCAGCTGCCGGCGTACGCGCACACCGCCAATCCCCTCGATCTGACCACGCAGCCGGTTTTTCAACCCGAACTGATGCATATCGGCCCCAAGGCGCTGCTGGACGATCCGAACACCGGCAGCCTGGTGCTTGCCATCATGCCAGGCGGCGGCGCCACCCAGGTCAAATATCTCGAAGGCCTGCTGGCTGCGATGCAAGGCTCCGACAAGCCGGTGTTACATACCTTCATGTGCGATCGCATGCCCCTTGCGCCGGAATGTATTGCGTTTGCCCGCGAGCATCGACTGATCCTGTCGCGTTCCGCAGACCGCGCCATTCGCGCGCTTGCCACTGTGACGCGTTATGCAAGGGCGAGCGCGCGGCTGAAAAAGGGTGGCACACCCGGGCCCGAACAATCGCTCCCGGTGTTGCCGCCGCTGGGCCGGGGTTCTCAGCCGGAATGGTTGTGCAAACAGCTGCTCGCGGCGCTTGGCATCGCGACGCCGAAAGGCGGGCTCGCGCGAACCCGTGATGAGGCCGAACGAATCGCCGCAGAGATTGGTTTCCCCGTGGCGATGAAGGCACAGGCTGCCGCACTCGCGCACAAAACCGAAGCCGGCGCAGTCAAGCTGAACCTCGCCGACAGCGCGGCGGTTGTGCAATCCTGGAAAGAACTCCATGACAATGTTAAGAGCGCGAGACCCGACATTGTTCTCGAGGGCATCCTTGTGGAAAAGATGGCGGACAAGGGCGTGGAACTGGTCATCGGTGCCAAACGCGATCCCACCTGGGGCCCGGTGGTGCTGGTTGGCTTGGGTGGGGTTTGGATCGAAGTGCTCGGCGATGTGCGCCTGCTGCCGCCAGATCTCGGCGAGGATCTGATCATCGAGGAACTGCAGCAATTGCGCGCGTCGAAACTGTTGCAGGGATTTCGCGCCGCGCCACCTTCCGATGTCGGCGCAGTCGCCCGCGTCGCCCGGTTGCTTGGCCAGCTCATGCGGGACCACGAGGAAATACTCGAGATCGACCTGAATCCGGTGTTCGTGCATGCACAGGGCCGCGGTGTCACCGTGGCCGATGCGCTCATAGTTACGCGTTAAGCGGGGACTGCCTACAACGCGCCGGCGGGCTGGTAAGAGCTTAGCGCTAGGGAGTTTCTGTCGGCGGGCTTACTCCAGCTTCGCGCCGGTCGCTTTCACCACAGGATCCCAGCGCTTCATCTCGCTGCGAATGAAAGCGTTGTATTCGTCCGCGGTCATCCCCGAGGGTTCCTGTCCCAGTTCGCGAATCCGCGCGCTGATGTCGGGTTGCCTGATCACTGCGACGACGTCGCTGCTGATGCGCCGAACCAGCTCGGGCGGGGTGGCGCCCTGTGCGATCAACCCGAAGTTGGAGCTGAAGACGAGACCCGGAATGGCGTCGCCAATCAGCGGTGTATCCGGCGTGAGCGAAGAGCGGCGCGTGCCCATGGTGCCGATCAGCTTGAGGCGGCCGTCCTTGACCAGTGCCACGGTGCTGTTCAATACCGGATCGATGATCAGCTGCAGGCGACCGGCCATGGTGTCGGTAATCGCCGGGGCGCTGCCCTTGTAGGGGATGTACTCCATCTTCATGCCCCCCATCATGTTCATCATCTCCATGCCGAGATACGCAGCGGTGGTCGCCGAGCCGTATTGCAGTTTGCCCGGTTGTTTTTTCGCCAATGCGACGAGTTCGGTCGGCGTATTGGCGGGCAAGTCCCTGCTGGCGTAGATCGCCATATGGAGCTCGGTCATCTGCGTGATGCCGATGAGGTCCTTCAACGTGTCGTAGGGCAGGCTGGCACCGAGCAGCGGATTCATGATGTGCGACATGGTGACCATGCCCAGCACGTGACCGTCGGGCGCGGACTTTGCAACGCTATCCGTGCCAATGGCGGTATTGCCGCCGGGCTTGTTCTCGATCACCACGGGGACCTTCCACAGGGCGGACAGTTTGTCGGCGATCGGGCGTGCTAGAGCGTCGGTGGCGCCGCCCGGCGGGAAGGGCACGATCCAGCGCACCGTTTTGGAGGGGAAATTCTGCGCGCTCACCGGTATAGTTCCCCAGGCGACGAGGGCACCCAGTGCAATCGAAACCATGCGGGTAATTTTCTTCATCTCTTGACCCTCTCAATCGGATTTTCGGCAGCAAACAGTCACCAGCTTACCAAATCCTTGCCCCGGTTCTCACTGAAGCTGCAAAGCGGCCACGAGGCCCGGTCCAGACGCATGCAGGGAATAGTTGTTTATATATCACCGCGGATAGCAGTACCATTGCTTTTTCCGAATGCCAAGCTAGGAGTAGTAGGAATCATGATCGCTCACGACCCGCTCCACAGATACGGACGAGCGGCACTACCGCATCCGGCTCCCACCTTGGGTGATGACGCGAAGACGCACGAGAGGATACGGATGGCAGATGCGAGCAGGCGGAAGCCAGCGAACCAGGAATCGCTCGGCCTCGTGCCGATGCTGGAATCCGACCACGAAGTCATCAGCGTAGCGCACCACGACAACATCGCCGTGCGCCTGCCGGCGTCTCCATTGCCTGACCCAAAGAGATGTGCTTACAGACCCTGCCCGTAGTGCTGCCACGTCTCGCCATCGACGCCCGCGGCGGCAAAGTGCTTGCGTGCATGCATGGGGTCTCTGACCGCGCAGGGTTCCTTGGCGTCTTGCCAGAGCGACGCCTCGGATGTGGCCTTCCCCTTATCTCCACAGCGTCGGCACCCCGGAGTAACCCGCCTTGAGGCGGGGCATGTATTTCACGGCTCAATACCCAGCCTGCACGTACCCCTGTCAACGCTTCGCCCACGCCCTTACGGACGATGTTGACGCATGACTCGGAGCCGATGTGGGTGGCTAACCCTTCAACGTATAAATATTTCATTTACAACACTTTGCCGGTATAACCGGCGCACGGAGAAAGTCATGAACATGTTGTCTTTTATTGCCAGGTCTTCTTTTATTGTTGCGCTCGCAGCCGGCGGCGGCGGCGCTATGGCGCAAGCCTTTCCGTCCAAACCGGTGCGCTGGGTGGTGCCCTTCCCGCCCGGCGGCGCCACCGATGTGGTGGTGCGCATTTTGATGCCCAAATTCTCCGAACAACTGGGCCAGCCCGTGATCATCGAAAACGTCGGCGGCGCGGGCGGCAATATCGGCCACGAGCAGGTTGCCCGCACGAAGCCTGACGGCTATTCGCTCCTTTACGCAATTCCGGCGCTCATCACCAATCCATCGTTTCTGAAATCCGCGGTCGATCCGGAGCTGTTCAGCGGTGTGATACAAACCACCGGATTGACCTCAATTCTTGTTGCGAGCACCGGATTCGCTCCCAGGTCGGTTGCAGACATCATCAATGAAGTTCGCACAAAGCCCGGCACGGTGAGCTGCGCGACACCGGGCTCCCTGCCTACCGTCGGCTGCGTGCTGCTGCAGGCCCATGCGGGAGCGGACATGATTCTGGTGAACTACAAAGGCAACGCGCCGGCCCTCACGGCACTCATGGCAGGGGAAATCAATCTGATGTTTGACCTCGGACCCACGGTTAGCGGACCGGTAAAAAGTGGCCGCGTGCGCGCGATTGCGACCGCGGCTCCAAAACGGGGGTCACAACCCTTTGCGGATTTGCCGGCGGTCGCAGAGACCATTCCCGGATTCGACCTGACCGCATGGCAGGGCGTGGTGGTCGCCGCAGGAACGCCGCGCGAAATCATCGCGCGGCTCAATCGCGACCTGGGCACCGCACTCGATCAGCCAGAGGCCCGACAAAAGCTCGCGGCCACCGGTGTGGATGTTATCGGCGGCAGCGCCGACGCATTCGATCAACTGATCAAAAAGAATTACCGGCGCTTCTCCGAGGTGCTGAGAAAATCGGGCATCAAGCCGGAATAAATCTTGCGAAACAATCGCCCAATAAGGATGTCGCTTTGAGATACATCGTGGCCGCCGATACCGGCGGCACCTTCACCGATCTTGCCGCCTTCGACCGTGTGGCGGGCAAGCTCATCATGACCAAGAGCCTCACCACTTACGGAGATCTGGTCAATGGCCTGATGGATTGTTTTCACAAGGCGAAGATTGATCTTCCGCAGGCCGAGATTGTCAAATTCGCCACCACCCTGGTGATCAATACCTTCGTGCAGCGCAACGGCGCGAAGACCGCGCTGATAACAACCGAAGGGCATCGGGACATTCTCGAGATCAAACGCGGCAACCGCGCCGTGCCCTTCGATCTGCGTTACGAGCGCGACCCGGTGCTGGTGGAGCGCGATCTGCGCATCGAAGTGCGCGAACGCATCGCCGGTGATGGCTCGGTTTTTCTGCCGCTGGACATTGAGCAACTGGATGGCATCGCAGCCAGACTGAAGCAGCTGGGCATCGAAGCCGTGGCGGTGTCTTTTTTGAATTCCTATGCCAACAGCGCGCATGAAGAGCAGGCCGCGTCGCGGTTAAGGGAACTTCTGCCCGGCGTCTACGTCGTTGCGGGATCAGAGTTGACGCGCGAGTGGTACGAATACGAACGCACCTCCACTGCTGCGGCCAATGCCTATGCAGGCCCAAAACTGGCCGATTGCATCACGCGGCTGGACAGCCGCATGCGCGGCGAAGGGTTTACCAAAACGTTCTACATGATGGCCTCCAATGGCGGCGTGGTGGCCTTGAAGCGCGCGCGCCAGCAGCCCTGCGCGATGCTGGAATCCGGCCCAGTGGGCGGATGCATCGGCGCGGGTGTCTATGCCACAGCGCTTGGTCTCGACAAGATCATCGCCTTCGACATGGGCGGCACCACCGCCAAATGCGGCATCGTGCAGAACGGACAGTTCGAGGTGAAATCGCCGTACTTTGTCGGCGGCGAAGAGCGCGGTTTTCCGGTGCGGCACGCCGTCATCGACATCGTCGAAGTGGGCGCGGGAGGCGGATCGATTGCGCACCTGGACGATCAAGGCCGCGTCGCCGTAGGGCCGCGCAGCGCGGGCTCCTCTCCCGGGCCGGTCTGTTACGGCCTGGGCGGCACCGAGCCCACCATTACCGATGCCAATCTGGCGCTGGGGCGCATCAGCGCCTCATCGTTCCTGGGCGGCGAGATGCGCCTGGACGAACCTGCCGCGATTCAGGCGATCGACAAACTTGCAGAGACTCTCGGATTTGCCGGCACTGCCGGTCGCGATGAAATGGCGCAAGGCATCATTGCGCTGGGCACGCTCACCATGGCCAGCGCCATCCGGCAGATCACCACCGAACGCGGGCTCGATCCACGAGATTTTGCGCTGTTTGCTTTCGGCGGCGGCGGGCCGCTGCACGGGCAGGCGCTCGCCCGCGAGATGAATATTCCCGAAGTGGTGATTCCACCGGAGCCCGGCATTTTTTCCGCGATCGGCATGCTGCTGGCCGACGCGCGCGTGGATGAAACCCGAACCTTCCTTCGCCCCTTGAGTACCGAGGCCGCCAATGCGATGGCGGAGGCATTCGATCAAATGGAAGCCACCATGGGTGCTGCGCTGGCGGCCGAACTCGGGAACGTGCCGCTCACATTCCTCCGGCAGGCACAAATGCGATTCGCCGGACAACGCCACTTCGTGCAGACCAGCGTGACCCCCGACAGCACACTTGAGCAAACGCGTGCTGCGTTCGAGACGCTTTATCGGCAGCGATTCGGCCACGTCGACCAAGGCGCGCCAATCGAGATCGTGGGCCTCACGCTCACGGCAACCGCGCAGATACAGCGCCCGCCTCTCGAGCAACTGCGCCCAGCCGTGGACAAGCCCTCGATTGCGCGCAAGCGCCTGGTATATTTTTCAGAACGATCGGCCCGCATCGAAACGCCGGTCTACGACCGCAATTCGCTGCCTTCGGGATTTGAATCGGCGGGCCCGGCGGTAATAGAAGAATATGGTTCCACCACCATCGTGGGGCCGGACGACCGGTTCGCCATCGGCAAGCTGGGCGAAATACGAATACGGCTGTCTTTGGGCTGAATTAAGAATAGACACCATGACCACCATGCCCCACTCAGATAGTCGTACCCAGACGAGCTCCAGCCACACTCGCAGCGTCAATCCGATCACTGCAGAAATGATCCGCCACGCGCTGCTGGCCATTCCCAATCAGATCGACCTCAATATCACGCGCACCGCCTTCAGCCCGATCATCTATGTGTACAAGGATTTCGCCTGTGGCATCGTCGACCCGGAAGGCCGTTTGATCTGCCAGGGCAAAGGATCCATACCATTGTTCGTGGCCAATGCGCTGGGGGTGGCGGTGCGCGACGGCCTTGCGGTTCACGGGCGCGAGGGCATCGAACCGGGCGATGTGATTTTCACCAACGACCCCGGGTCGCTCGGGCAACACTTGAACAACGTCGCCATGTACACGCCCATTTTCGGCGGAACCGGCGGCAACGAACTGCTGGGTTTCATGGCGGTGCTGGTGCACTGGATAGACATCGGCGGCATGGTGGTCGGTTCGGCCGCCACCTCAAAATCCACCGACATCTTCCAGGAAGGCATTCAGTTTCGCAGCGTCAAGCTGTGGTCGCGCGGCAAACCGGTGAAGGATGTCTACCGCATCATCGAATCGAATACAAGATTTCCGCGCATGCTGATGGGCGACGTGCAATCACAGCTGGCCGGATGCCTGTTGGGAAAGGAGATGTTCCTTGGGGTCGTCGACAAATACGGCCTGGAGTCGGTTCGCTCTTCCATTGAACTGATGTGGGAGCGATCGGAGGCGGCGGCGAGGCGCGCCATCAGCAACATTCCCGACGGCACTTATTGCGCGAGTTCTTTTCTCGACAGCGACAGCATCGAGGTCAATCGACACATCGAGGTCAATGTCGAGGTGCGTGTGCATGGCGACGAAATGACCGTGGATTTCTCGAAGGTCTCCGACCAGGTCAAAGGCCCGCTCAATTCAGGCCGCGAAGGCGGCGCGGTAACGGCGGCGCGCATCGCCTTCAAGTATCTGGTCGCGCCCGATGAACCGGCCAATGACGGCAGCTTTCGCCCATTGCACATCGTGATTCCCGAGGGCAAGTTCATCAGCGCCACCGGTTCGGCGCCCATGGGCGGCTACAGCACACCCATTCCCACGGTGGTCGATACCGTCGTCAAATGCCTGGTGACCGGCATGCCCGGGTACGTTGCGGGCGGCCATCACGGCAACTTCGGCATTCACGGCTACTCCGGCATCAGCCCGATTACAAAACAGCTGTTCCATTGCAACAGCACCATGCACGGCGGCTGGGGCGCGTCACTGGGGCACGATGGCCCCGGGCCCTACAAAACCATGGCGCATGGCGATACGCTCGATATTCCGGTGGAGATGCAGGAAGCGCTCTATCCGATACGCATTGAATCGCAACGCATGCGCATCGACTCGGGTGGCGCCGGAAAATTCCGCGGCGGTCTGGGCGTGGAGAAAGTTTCGCGGTTCCTTGCTCCCTGCAGCTCTCACACCAGTTCCGATCGCAACGGTTGCGCGCCCTGGGGCATTCTGGGCGGCAAGGACGGCGCGGTTCCCGATGTCGAGGTGGAGCGGGCCGGCAGTCCGGGTGAGCGCGAGTCGGCGCGTAAAACGACCATCCCCCTCTCGCCGGGAGACAGCATGCACATCATCAGCGGCGGCGGCGGCGGCTACGGTGATCCGCTTGAACGTGACGCGGCGCGGGTGGAGCGCGATGTGCAACTGGGTTATGTGTCGGTTGAAGCGGCACTCGCCGATTACGGTGTGGTGCTGGATTCAAGCATGCGAATCCTGCCGCTGGAGACGCTGCGTGAACGCGATCGGAGGCGGCTTTGTCAACCACTGCCCGCATCCCGACGATGCCATCGTGCAGGCGAAAGCGGTTGATCGGCATGTTGGTGATGGTGAAATTAATTTTGAGCCCGACTGCCCCGACGTTCAATACTTCCTTGTCACCCGCGACCAGCGTCAAACCGGTAGCTCATGCCGATCCAGAACGCGCGCGGCGCACCGGGCGCGTTAAAGCTCGCCTGCTGCACCGGGAAATTGCCACCCACCGCCGGATACGAGCGCGCTATGAAATTGCCCGCGCCATTGAATCCGGTTGAGCCCAGTTGCGCGGCGGAGCTGTATTTTCGGTCAAAAACATTGTCGATCCGGGCGTGCAAACTGAGTGCCGGTTCAATCTGCAAGCGCGCGCTCAGATTGAGCACGGCATACCCCGGCGACTTTCCCGATCCGAGATAGATCACGCCATCAGGCTGATGCGCATTGTTTTCGTTGCCGCGCGCGTAAGAACTGCCCACACCGATCAGATTCGCGCCTACCGAGACACTTTGCGACGCAAGGTAGTCGAGGTTCAGCTTTATTTGATGCCGCGGAACCAGCGGTATGCGATCCCCCGGACGAATGCGGATGCTGCCATCAAGACCCGAGCCCCCACCACCTGCCGCGGTGTCGTTGTTGCTGTTGCCGGTGCCGTTGACGGTTTCCTCCGACTGGTAGGTCGCATTGACGAGACTGTAGTGCGCGCCGGCAGTGAAGCTGCCGTGCGAACCGCGCAAGCCCAGCTCCAGCCCCTCGCGGCGTGTCATACCGACGTTCTTGAAGAACCCGAATTGCGTTTGGTTGGGTGCCGCGACAAATAAAATGTCGTCATGGTTCTCTGCGCGGAACAGGCTCGCGGTCCATTGCAATGCGCCGGGCGTTGAAACGGAGAACATGCCGCGCGCGCCCAACTCGAGCGTCCGTGCAATCACTTGTTTGAGCGGCGGGTCGCCGGCCATGGAATTGGGTAGGCGGCAAGGCTGAAGCGGATTGGCGCAACCAAGCTCGATGGCGGTGGGCGCACGGCTGCCTTGATTGAGGCCCATCCATGCGCTGCCTGTCCGACTGGGCGTGAAGGTAAGACCCAGCGCGGGATTGAAGCGGGCGAAACTGTGATCGCCATCGAGCGAGCGCGCGCCACCGCCCGGATTGATCTGGTCGCGATTCTGCACCCGCGTGTGGTTGTATCGTCCCGAAGCCGTCAGGTGCCAGACATCGCCCAGCACCACGGTGTCGCTTGCATACAGGCTCGCCGTTCGCGTCGCCGCGCCGAGGTCAACGCGGTTATCAAAGGGCACGCCATCCACGTTGCCGCCGGTGACGCCATCGGCAAACCCATTCAGGGTGGTCACGCTGCGATCAGGATTCAAATAGCCGATCTGGGTGGATTGATCGAACCTCATTCGGGAAAGGTCGAGCGCGGCGCCGGTGGTGAGCCGGTGCCTGAATCCCCAGGCGGCGCCAGACCAGGTGAGTTGTCCCGAAGCGCCGTAGTTTCGCTGAGTGGTGTGGCTGCGGTTCAAGAGCGCGTTGCACTTTTCGCCGGGTTCGTCGCGCAGCAGCACGTTGGCGATGCAGCGCCAGAACGGAAACGGCGTGTTCGCGGCGTTCTCACCGGCCAAAGGGAATCCCGCGTAGCCTGCTGCTGTCAGCGCCGCGCGCTCGGCAGCGTTGGGCTGATACACCGCCTGATCCAGAGAATCTTCGTTGATATCGCCGTTCATCGTGCTGCTCGCGGTCGAGCGGTAGTAAGCGTTGCCAGAGAAAGTCAGGTCATCCGAAATCGCATGCGTGGCAGTGAGGTTGAGAAAGCCTGAGCGGTTCTCGGTGATATCTGGCTTGGTGTAGACGCTCGCATACTGGCGCTCCAGAAAGCGCTGTTCCTGCAGGCCGTTGCCGGTGAGTTTGCTGTCCGAGTAAGCATAAGCGAGCGTGACGCGCGTCAGGCCGGTGCCCCATCCGAGCTTACCGAACAGCTGGCTGAGTTGCGTCGGCGAACTGTCGCGCCATCCGCCTTCCGAATACGCGGTGCCGGCGACAAACCAGTCAAGGCCGTTGCGATTCGCGCCGCCATGCTCGAACTCCACGGTGCCGCGCCGGAATAAGCCCACGAGCAGATTGATTGCCGTGCCTGGATCGCTCAGCCCATCCTTGGTCTCAAGCGAGAGCGCACCGCCCAGGGTGTTGAGTCCATACAGCGGGTTGGACCCCGGCATCAGCGTCACTGTACGCAGCGCATTCTTCGGAATCATGTCCCAGTTGACCACATCGCCAAAGGGTTGGTTCATGCGCACGCCATCGAGGTACACCGACAGGCCCTGCGGCGTGCCCAGCAGCGGCGACGCGGTGTAACCGCGATAGTTGATATCGGGCTGGAACGGATTGCCCTGCATTTCGTTCACATAGACGCCGCCGAAGTTGCGTTGCAGAAAATCGGCGATGCCGCGCGCGCCGCTTCGTTCGAGGTCGCGGCCGGTTGCCGATTGCACCGGTGCCGGCACCTGCGACAGCGGCACACCCAGCCCAGGCAGTGGCGTGATGCCGATCACCTGCACCGCCTGCGAGGCAATGGCCGGCGCGCTTTCCTGCGCAATCACGGGCACGGGCCAATGGAATGTCGTCAGCACACAAACGCCGATACACAGGGCCGGGCGAAACATGGGTCTGGGCATGGAAACCAATCAATAAGGGTGTAGACGCGCCTTCGCCAAAACGGCAACGACAACAGGCGCCCGAGAGTATCCGCAGGTCTGCGGCCCTGTCCCGGGAAAAACTCCTGATATGCCGTGGTTGAAGGGCGTTTCGGCTCGGGCAGGTGACCCAGGACACTGCCGTGGCCGGATTACCCAGGGGTGGAAGGCTTGATCAAACCGCTGCGCAAAGCCAGATGCACAAGGGCCGCAGTGGTGGTGACGCCGAGCTTTTCCTTGATCTGCGTCTGATGGTTGGCAACTGTCTTGTGGCTGAGATTAAGGGCTTGCGCAATCTGGCCCACCGGCAGGCCTTGCGCGAGCAGGCGGAATACTTCAAATTCCTTGGTCGAGAGCGCATCCGGGCCGGATGCGGCAGGCATTGTCGCGGACACGCTGCCGCGAACATCCGGACTCAGATAACGCCGCCCTGCGTGCGCCTCGCGCACCGCTTCGATCAGAGTTTCCCCTGCGCTGTTTTTGGTCACATAGCCGCAGGCGCCTGCGCCGATCGCTTGCGTTACAAAAAGCCGCTCCTCATGCATGCTGAACGCGATCACCTTCGCCAGCGCGTCTCTGGCAACGATTCGACGGATCAGTTGCACGCCGCTGGCGCCGGGCATGGACAGATCGACGACGCTCACCTGCGGCGCTTCGCGGCAAAACGCGACGTAGCCCTCCTCGGCGTTGGCGGCTTCAGCCACCAGGCATATGTCAACCGATTGCTCGAGATAACGCCGATAACCGGCGCGCACCACGGCGTGGTCATCGACCAGCAATACGGAAATCACGCGCGGACCCCAGCTTCAGGCACCGGCAATAGCGCCGTAACCCGCATGCCGTCGGCGCCTGCCTCAATCGAGAGCGTGCCGCCCAACGCCCCGACGCGCTCATTCATGCCCAGCAATCCCAGGCCGCGGCCCGTCTCTGTCGCATCCGCGTTCGACGCGACTTTACCGTCGTTTTCCACTGAAACGCTCAACTGTGGCCCGTCGCGGACGAGGCGCACGGCGACGCGCTGCGCCTGCGAGTGGCGCGCGACATTGCTCAGGCTCTCCTGCACCATGCGATACACCGTGATATTGACCGACTCGCCAAATTCGCCCAGGTCGCCCTCGGGAAGGAACACGCATTCAATGCCATGCCTCGCCTCCCAGGTCTCCGCCAGTTCCTGCAGGCAGGCCGCGAGGCCCAGTTCATCGAGCCCGGCCGGGCGCAGGCGCGTGAGCATGCCGTTTGCAATGGCATGCATGTGATCCGCTGCATCGGCAATGGCACGCGCGCTGGTGCGCACCGATCCTTCGCGGGTACCCTGCGATTGCGCAATGGATACTGCGTCCACCTTGATCGCGCTGAGGTATTGCCCCAGTTCGTCATGGAGTTCGCGCGCAATGGTGCGGCGCTCATCCTCCTGCACGCCGATCAACTGGCGCGCGAGGTCGCGATTGCGGCGCAACAACAAAACGCTTTCGGTCTCGGCTCTCGCCTGCGCTTCGAGCGCCGTTCGCAGTTCCCCGACGCGGCGTGACGCAAACCAGGCAAGACCCAATGCCAGCACCGTCAGTGTCAACGGCAACTCATCGAGTTGCCAACGCTCAAAACCGCCGCTCCAGCGCCCGATCATTTCGGATAGTTCGAGTGCGGCCGAGAGCGCAAAGAACGCGCCGGCCGCAGTCGCGACCAGCATCGCCTCAGTTCGGGAGCTGCGACTATTGTTCAAGGCTTCGGTACTGTTTAAATGAAACGGTGCATCGTACCGAAAACGCCGCTGACGGGCTCGAAGAGGTAAGCTGAACGCGAGGGCTGAACGAAACGCTGGAGCGACCGCCATGATGATTCGAGACGAACCCGGCGGAATGCTGCTGATCCCGCAAACCGAGCACTCGCAGCTCGTTGCGGGGTTGGCCACCGGTTGTTTTTCAAGCGGTGGTCCTTGAGCCCTGCTATGGGATTTCGAACGCTTTTTGAAGCCGCGCATTGCACCCGCTTTAAAGGCGATTTTTCGCCTGTAAAGGCCTAAAACATGCGGGTTTCTGCGCCAATAGCCGAAAGCCTGATGCTTCGATAGGGTTGCAGACGATTGAACGTTCTGAATTGACGCCTGTCTGGCTGATTCCTCGCGGCTTTATTCGGGTTTGATCCCTGCCGCCTTGACGATCTGACTCACGCGTTCCATGTCGGCATACAGAATGGCCGTGAATTCCTCGGGCGAATTCGCAACGATGGGATTGTTCTGCGCCTCGAACTTGGGCCGGAATTCCGCCGAGGTCAGCGCTTTCACATATTCGCTGTTGAGGCGCCGCAGCACCGGCGCAGGCAACCCGGCGGGCCCGAAGTAGCCCACCCAGTAGAGCGGATTGTCGAACTTGGGCAGCACATCGCGGATGATCGGCACCTTGGGGTCGGCGTTGACCGGTGGGCGCACATTCACATAGGCCAGCACCTTCAGTTTTCCGGCGTTGATCATCGGCAGGCTGCCGCTCAGCACGCCAAAGTAGCTATCGACCTCGCCTGACACCGCGGCTGTCACCGCAGGGCCCTGGCCCTTGTGTGGAATATGGATGAGGCCTGCGTTGGAGAGCTGGTTGATCAGTTCGCCCGTCAGGTGGTCGGAGGAGCCGATGCCGTTGGTTGAATAGGTGAGTTTGCGGCTGCTTACGCGTGAGGTGTCGATCAATTCCCTGAAGGAATTCACCGGGCTCGCGGCATGCGTGGAAATGCTGCCCACCGAGAGCGCGGCCATGGTGATCGGCGTGAAATCCTTCACCGGCTGATAAGGCATTGCCCGAGTAAGAAATCCGCGCACCACCATCGATCCCGGCACCGCAAGCAGAATCGTATGGCCATCGGGCGCGGCCCGCGCAGTGGCCTCGGCTGCCACCATGCCATTGGCTGCAGGCTGAGTCTCGAAGATGATGGGCTGGCCCATCGCTTCGCCGACGCGTTGCGCCATCGCCCGGTGCAGCACCTCGGAACCGCCCGCAATGGTGCTCAGCAGGCGAATCGGCTTGGTTGGATAGTTCTGCGCGAGTGCCGGCGCTGACAGCAGCGCCGCGACGGCGATCAGGGTCTTGCAACTCATGATGCCGAGGTCTCAACCGGCAGCGCTGCCTCGATCGTGTGCAGTCGCGTGCCAAAATCGATGACCGTGTTTTTCGCCGGATCGCGGATGATGCCCTTGGGATCCCGCCCTTCAGCCACCGCCTCAAGCGATTCGCGCAGGAGGCGCCGGTACAAAGCGATGCCGCGGTCCGACGCCCCCAGGGTCTCGCGGGTCCTGTCGTGGATGGGGCCCTGGCCTTCCAGCGCCATGCGATCCTGGGCAATCGAACTCACGCCCCACCATTCCTCGTCGCCAGGGGGATAGACGCCGGCCTCGGTGGGTATCCATGCCGTGGGGAATGGCCGGTCAGGCGGCACCGCTGTGTGGTGCTCCAGCTTGCCGTCGTCACGCTGGTGCAGAGACACGAAAAAATTGTGCGTGGTGGTGTCGTCCGCAGGTGTTCGCAACACCAGGTTCTGGCGCGAGGCGCCGCGCAATTCGACGCGGGCGCTGGCAAAGCGGTTGCCCAAGGGGAAAATCACCGAGCTGGATTTGTCCGCCGGCATCCCATCGAGGTGATAGATGTATTCGATGCCGAAGCTGCGCTCGAAGTACTCCACCTTTGGCGTCTTGCCCGCATACATCGGGTACACACCCGCGTGCAGCCAGTTGAGATGGGTGGCATCGGCGAGCACCTCGGCGCATTGCAGCCAATTGCAGTGATCGGTGAACCCCCAAACGTAGCGAGTGCCGCTGGTGTGCACCAGCAGGTCGTAATTCGGCAAAAGCGGCGCCGGGCTCGGGCCGATATAGGCAAATACCAGACCCGCGGCCTCCTGCAGCGGATAAGAACGCATCGACACCTTGTCTTTCAGGACGCTGTCGGGCTCTTCGCAGGGTGTCTCCAGGCATTTGCCGGCGGCGTCCCACAACCAGCCGTGGTAGCAGCAGCGGATGCCATCCTTTTCCACCCTGCCATAAGCCATGGGTGCGCGGCGGTGTGCGCACTGCGACTCCAGCATGCCGACCTGACCATTGCCGTCGCGAAACACCACGAAATCTTCGCTGAGCAGGCGGATCTTTTTCGGCCGCGGCCCCTTGACGTCGTCACTGAACGCAATCGGCCACCAGTAACGCCGGAGCATTTCACCGCCCGGTGTATCGGGGCCGACACGTGTCCAGCGCTCATTTTCTTCGTGGGTAACCATGGAATCCTCCTGCAAGCCGTGGAAAAGTTGCGACTATACTCCCGGGAAAATTCATGGAGCACTCGATGAAAAAAACAATCATGTCTTCCCTCGCCGTGATGCTTCTGCTTTGCCTCGCGCAGGCGCAGGCGCAGCAGGAATATCCCAGCCAGACCATCAGTATCGTACTGCCCTACACGCCGACCGCGGGTGGAGCCATTGTCCTCGCGCGCCAATTGTCGGAGCATATGCGGCCGCTCGCAGGTGTTCCTGTGGTGGTCGAATTCAAGCCGGGTGCGCTGACCAATATAGGAGCCGAGTATGTGGCCCGCGCCAAACCCAATGGCTATACGCTCTTGCTCACCTCCGGGTCCTCGACGTTTGCATTCAACACGCATCTGTACAAGAAGCTGCCCTTTGATCCGCATAAGGGTTTCGCGCCGGTCACCACGCTGACCGCGGTTCCATCCGTGCTGCTTGTCAACAAAGCAATTAACGTTTCCACGGTGGCGGAGCTCACGCGCCACTTGAAAGCGAAAAAGGACAAGGGCTCGTACGGTTCAGCCACGCCGTTCAACACGGTGTTGAGCGAGTTGTACAAAACCCGCGCGGGTCTCGACACCATGCGGATCGCCTACAAGGGCTTCGAGCAGACCTGGCCGGAACTGATGGCGGGCGGACTCGATTTCACCTTTACCGATCCAGGCAATGCCACCATGGTGCTGCGGCAGAACTGGTCACGGGCCCTTGCCGTGACGTCGGCCAAGCGCAATGCGCAATTCCCCGATCTGCCGACCATGATGGAAGCTGGCGTGCCGGAATTCGAAGCGGAGTCCTGGCTGGGGGTTTATGCGCCGGCGGGCACGCCGCGGCCGATACTCGACAAGTTGAGCGGCTGGATCAATCGAATCATGGCCACCGATGAATTGAAAAAAGTGATGGATGCCATGCGCTACAGCCCCTTACCCGGGACGCCCGACAGCCTGGAGAAACTCCATGCGGCGGAGATTGAAAAGTGGGGGCGGCTGATACGCGCGGCAAAACTTGAAAACTCGGCCGACTAGAACAACACGCCCGGGCGCATCAGGACTTCAGTCGACTTTTCCCGCATCGTTGTCGCTCACCAAGCGCACTTCGGTATTCATGTCCGCCCAGACACCGCCCGAGCCCGCGCGCAGCGCCGCCTTGAGTGATACCAAACCCCTGTGCCAACACGGGCTCGTGTTCAGTCACGTGCAATTTTTTAACTGATCGTCAAATCAAACCCGAGCTGAACGTAGGGAGGGCGCTAAAATTCTCGAATTGGTCATGTTTTGGATTTTTGAAAAGCGCACAGTTGCCGATTATGTTCAATCCGGTGGGTTTGGCGATGCCGATTCCGGGTTTGCTGGTTAAGCGGCATTGCCGGATCTCACGTATCAAGGATTAAGAATGAGCACGAAGTTTGTCAGGTCCTCGCGGGTTGCTGCAATGATGGTGTGGGGTTGTTGCGCCGCTCTGGTTATGCCGTTGGGGGCGGTTTCGCAGGATTACCCCAGCCGCGACATTCGCGCCATCAGCCCGGTTGCCGCGGGTTCCGGCGGCGATATCCTGGTGCGCTACTACAGTGACAAACTGTCCAGATTGTCCGGCAGGTCGGTGATTGTGGACAATCGCGGCGGCGCACAGGGAGTGGTGGGAACCGAAGTCGCCGCACATGCCAAGCCCGACGGCTATACCCTGCTTTTCACCCCGGCGAGTTCGATGCTGGCCGCGCAACCGCATTTTTTCAAGAAGCTCCCTTTTGATCCGTTCAAGGATTTCATCTCGGTGGCTCCGCTGGCCTGGTTGCCCTTCGGCATCGCGGTGGAGGCCAAGAGCCAGATCAAGACTGCGGGCGATCTGGTCGCACATCTGAAGAAAAAAACCGGTGACGGCATGTACGGTGCGGGGAACAATTCAGGCATCGGTACCGGCGAGCTATTCAAGGAGATGGCCGGACTGAAGACGCTGCACGTGCCGTATAAGTCTGCAGCCCAGGGACTGGCTGCCCTGCTTGACGGGCAAATCGATTTCCTGGTCTGGGACGCCACCTTCATGAGCGGACATGTGCGCTCGGGGAGAATCCGCCTGGTTGCAGTAACGTCCGCCAAACGATCCGGTTCCCTGCCGGATGTGCCGACGATGATGGAGTCGGGATTTCCCGGTTTTGAGATCAGCTCCTGGTGGGGCTTGGTGGTGCCGGCAGGAACGCCAAGACCGATAGTCGACAGGCTCTCCGCTTGGATGAATGAGATCAGTGCCATGGAAGAAACCCGGGCGTTCCTGGCGAAAGTCGCCACTGACGTCATGACTGGCACGCCCGAACAGATGGCGGTGATGCTCAAGCAGGAATATGAGCGCTGGGGTCGCATCGTCAAGCTGGCGAAAATCGAGCCGCAATAACGATCAAGGACACAAATTACCCCGCGCGCGGCGTGCAGGTTTTTGCCAGAACCTGCGCGGACGATAAGTCCGTCCGCGCGCCAGCGGCGATCTTATCCAAGACCCGCTTTCTGATTTGGAAACGGAATCCAATAATAACTTCCATGAGGCATTCTGCATGACGACTCCCGTGAGCTTTATTTCCGATGGCCTGAAACTTTCCGCTTTGCTGCACATTCCGCCAGATCTCAAACCGGGCGAGCGACGCCCGGCCTTTATCGTCATGCATGGCTTCGGCGGAAGCAACCAGGGAGGACAGGGTGCGTGGGCGGCAAAGGCCCTGGCCAGATGGGGCTACGTGTGCCTGCAGTTCGAATTCCGCGGCTGTGGCGACAGCGAAGGTGAGCGCGGCCGCATCATTTGCACCGAACAGGTGGCCGATACCTCGCATGCCATCACCTATCTGGAGAGCCTTCCCCAGGTGGACCCGAAACGCATCGCGTTGTGCGGGTCGAGCCTGGGTGCCGCGGTGGCCATTCATGCGGCCGGCGGTGACAGCCGTGTCGCGGCGGTCATATCCCAGGGCGGCTGGGGCAATGGCGAGCGCAAATTCCGCCAGCAGCACCAGGGCCCCGAATGGGACCGCTTCATGAAGCAGTTGACCGATGGCATTCGTCAGCGCGAGACCACCGGCAAGTCGCTGATGGTGCCGCGCTACGACATCGTCCCGGTGCCGCCGCGGCTGCGCGAATACATCAGCAAGGATCCCAAGTCGACCATGGAGTTCCCGGCGGAAACACCGCTCAGCATGTTCCTTTTTCAGCCCGAGGAGATGATAGGTCGCATCAGCCCGCGTCCTGTGCTGCTGTTGCATGGCGCGGGAGATTCCGTCACCCCGGCGAACGAATCGATGGAATTGTTCAAACGGGCCGGATCGGCGGTGGAACTGCACCTTATCGACGGTGCGGACCATTTCATGTTCGCCGAGGAGAACAAGCGCGTGGTCAACCTGGTGCACGATTGGGTGGAGCGCTACTTTCCGCTGTGATTATCGGGGGCGTAACTGATCGTCAAATCAAACCCGCGCTGAACGTATGGAGGCAGCTAGAATTTTCGAATTTTTCATGTTTTGGATTTTTGAACAGCGCACAGTTGCCGATTATTTTCAATCCGGTGGGTTTGGCAATGCCGAGGGCAAGGCGTTGCTGAAGCGTTTCCGCCTGTTCGGCCCGCCGGGAATCATCTTCATCGACAAGAGCGGCCGCGAAATCGAGGGCTTGCGCGTGGTCGGCTATCAACCGGCAGAGCAGTTTGCGAAGACGCTCGACCGGGCCGCAAGCTTCTAGCGAAGCTCTGAGTAACGTCATGCCCGCGAAAGCGGGCATCCAGCAAGCTGCTGTAATTCCTGGATTCCCCCTTACGCGGGAATTACAAACTCCGGGTTATTCAGAGGTTCACCTAGGGTCTGTTGCGGGGAGACCTCCGCTCGTTCTGCATTGAGTCTTTGCGTATTTCTCAGCAGGCCGATTTCCACCTCGGACTTGCCAGGACCACCGACGTCGCAATCTGCCGCTCCGGAATGGTCCAGTATTTTTTCAGCAGAGCCTCTGTTTCGGGACGACCGAGCACGCGGTACCCGTGCTTCTCGTAGAAGCGGATCGCCCAGAGCGCGTCGGTCCAGGTGCCGATGAGAATCGGCTTGGCCGTCAGGCGCTCGAGATGGCGCAGCAATTCTCTCCCGATGCCCTGCCTGCGGCGTCGCGTGCGGACGTAGGCGTGCCGGATGAGTTCGACCTCGCCGCGGTCCTGGATGCCCATGACGCCGGCGAGCTCCCCGTCGGCCTCGACTCCCCAGAACGCCACGCCGTTCTCGATTTCGCGCTCCAGTTCCTCCAGCGGCATGTAGGGTTCATGCCAGCGATCGGCCGGAATCACGCCCTTGTACACCTGCGCCGCGTCGTTGATGATCGCGAGAATCGCGGCCAGATCCTCCCGCCTGCAGATGCGTATCATTGCCCCCTCCCAATCGCCGCATCGCAAGCCGTCTTTGGCCCGGTGGTGAGCCCGGGTCACTTCAGTGCGCGCACCACCCAGGGCAGCGTTACCGTCTCGAATATCTTCTGATCGGATAGAGCGGCACCACGCCCCATGTGCCCGCCCTGCGGATTGATCCACACATCCTTGGGCGAGCCCGCCCGCAT
>CAMDFL010000057.1 GCA_945897475.1 Bordetella parapertussis | reverse complement strand
TGCTCCAGCGAATATTGCGCCGCCGTTTCCAGCACCTTGCGATTGGCCTCAACGCCATGCTGCAGTAGCGGTTTTTTAAGTGCCTCGCCCGCCCCCGGGCCGAGCAGTCCGGCTGCTGCGTAGTAATCGGTCTGCGCAACGCGTTCGCGATTGGCGATCTCGTTGGCCTGATTGAAGGCCTCCATGAGATTGAGCACCACCCAGGGATGACGCTCGGCGATTTCGCGTTTGATAACCATGCCGTGGTTGATGGGAAAAATACCGGTTTTCTTGTAATAACGCGCGCACTCGGCCGGCACATCGGGAAATAAATATTTGATCTGCGGATCGGCATAAAGGTTGGCGCTGCTGCGATCCACCAGATTCGGAGGATTCAAAATGTAGTGGATCGCCGCCTGAATCTCGCCCGACTGCATCATGCTGCCGATGTTTTTCTCGGGCGGCATCTGTTTGATCGTGACCCCTGGTGGCGTGGCAAACCCCACCGCGCCGCGATGACTGTGCGAGGGTTGGCGCTCCATCCAGAATTCAATGTCACGCGGCGACACGCCCCACTCATGCTCCAGCGCGCCTCGCGACCACAAGGCCGCGGTCTGCTGATACTCAGGCACGCCTACACGCTTGCCTTTGAGATCTTCGGGCCTCTCAATACCAGAGTCGCGTCTCACCAGAATGCCGGCGTGAAAAAAACGCTTGGTGGTGAATATCGGCAGGCCTACGAAGCGGTCGTCACCCTGCGCCACCGCCATGATGAGCGAGGAGAAGGACATCTCGGAAATATCGAATTCAGCGAATTTCAATTGCCGCCAGAACAACTCCGAGGGAAGCACCATGCTGGGCAAAAGATCAATTCCCTTGGGTTTGATGCGCCCGTCGAAGATGGGCCAGGAACGCGGATTGGCAGCCATGGCAATGCTCAGTTGCAAATTCATTCAAATTTCCTCATCTGACAAATTAAAATTTTGGAATATGCCAAGATTAAACTGTATGGCGGGCTTATGTGGAACTGCGTAGGGAAGGTGAGCAGTATGACGAGGCCAGTGCGATCCAACATCGCCGCCATCATCGTCATTCTGATTCTGGCCGTGGAGATAAGCGTGCAGGCGCAAACATCCGATGAGTTCTCGAGGCAACGCAAGCGCATGATCGACGAGATCGCGGCGATGGCGCGCGACGCGCGCCTCGATACCGGCCGCGCGGAATTCGCGGCGCCGGTGATGGCCGCGATAGACCGCGTACCACGCGAAGGAGGCTCAGGGTCGGCTGCAAAGACTGGGCAACACAGGGATTCGCACGCGCAGCGGGGACGTCTATCAGGGCTGGCCTGAACAAGCCCCGTTCGACGCCATCATGCTTACTGCCGCCCCGCGAGAGGTGCCGAAGCCACTTACCGATCAGTTGAAACCCGGAGGGCGGCTGATCGCGCCCATCGGCGCGAGCGGCGCGTTACAAACGCTGCTCGTGATCGAGCGTCTCGCTCATGCCAATGACATTGTGTGGCAACATCAGTAAGATGGTAACGGTTTCTGGTGTGGTGGTGGGCAGCACAGATAAAGTGCGCAAGCGCTTCACACAATGCCGCCGTGAACTGGGGCTTGGCAATCTGATCTGTTTGATGCATCTTGGCACTCTGCCGCGCACTCTCACCGAGAGAAATTTGTGGCTATTCGCCAAAGAGGTGCTGCCTACGCTCCAATCTCGAAATGATCGCGATTACCAGGGATTCGATCCGGCGAAGACGGTCGCGCTGTAGGCACTCGCGGTATATTGGCGCCCGCAAGGTGTTGCGATGAAATTCGGCTATGAAATACGGCTATGAAATATGGCCTCGAAACATTGTTTTGAATTAATGCTTCGGAATAATGCTACGAAACCCCGTGCCTTCCTCCAGGAGATTTTTATGTATGACCTTTATGTTTTCACCACGCCCAATTGCTGGAAAACCACCATCCTCGCCGAGGAACTGGGCGAGGCCTACAACTGCAAGGCCGTGATGCTGCCCAAGCACGAAAACCAGACACCTGAATTCAAGAAGATTAGCCCCATGGGAAAGGTGCCGGTTATTTTCGATCACGATACCAAGGGGGTGGTGTATGGCTCGGCGGCAATCCTGATGTATCTGGCCGACAAATATGGAAAGTTTCTGCCCACAACCGGGAAGGAACGCGGCGAGGTGCTGGACTGGGCCATGTTCGGCCTGACTGACCTGGGCGTGGCCTATAACACCTGGAATAAATTTGCCAACCGGCTGCCTGTGAAGAATCAGTTTTCCATCGACGAATCCTGGACCGAAGTCGTGCGTTTCTTCAAGGCCGCGGATGAGCAGCTCAGCCAACATGAATTCCTTGGCGGGAAGACCTACAGCATCGCCGACATGTCGATTTTTCCTTTCGTCGGCGGCGCTCGCAAGAACCCGGAGTTGCTCGATGCCAACAAGAGTCTCGCTCGCTGGGTGGCGCAGGTGGAAGCGCGACCAGGCGTGAAAAGCGGCATTGCGCTGCCCAAACTTGGCTGAAATTTCTTATTCTAATCACGCGGGAATGCGAATTCGGCGTCCGGCGCTGCCAAGGCGGTTGCCATCTCAATGATTTCGTTTGATCCAGTTGCCGCGTTCAACGCGTGGGTTAATTCGCTCTCGGGTTTTTTTACCGATGCGCGTGCGCTCTTCTGGTGGCCGACGATTGCGAGCGCGGTGCTCGGCGCCTTGATACTTGCGGGCGTGAACGCTCGAAAATCCGCCGAGGCGCGTTCCGGGGGGCGAATTGGCCCACGAGCGTTCCTGCGCGAGTTGCCCATGGACATTAGCTGTTACCTGGGCTACACATTTACCCAGGTATTGTTGGCCGGATTGCTGTTCTGGGCGACAGTGGGCGGCGTCTCGCTCATATTTCTTGTTGTTGGTCAACCCGCGCGTGTTGCCTCACCCTCCTATGGCGAGCAAATAGCGGTGGCTGCGCTCGCCTTTGTGTTGAGCGATTTTTGCCTCTATTGGAGCCATCGCCTGTTTCACTGGGCGCGGCCGCTGTGGTGGTTTCACTCCCTGCACCACAATCCGCCGGTACTCACACCAATCACGGCATTTCGTTTCTGGCCGCCGGAGGCCGCGGTTCACTTCGCAGCCTTCAATTTTGGAGAAGGCCTAGCTTTGGGCATCGCCAATGTGGCTTTTGGCGCCAACATCACGCCTGTCACTTACCTGGGTGTCAACCTGTTTTGGCTCAGCTGGTATCTGGCGTTCTCGCATCTGCGCCACAGTCATGTGGCGCTTTACTACCCGCCATGGTTATCGCATGTATTGATATCTCCACAAATGCATCAGGCGCATCACTCGATCGATCCTCGTCACCATCACAGCAATTTCGGCACTGCGCTGGCGCTGTGGGATTGGGCGTTTGGCAGCCTGAAAATCCCGGAGAAAAGCGAACGATTTCGTTTTGGAATTGCCCATGATTGAAGATGCGAATTCGCTGCGACTCCATCGACTTTGGCGGGGTCTTGGTTTCGGCCTTATTGCCGCGATTCTCGCGCTCTCCTTGCTACCCTTTTCCATTGAGGTCGAATTGGAGGAGAACAGCGATAAACTCGGGCATTTGCTGATGTACGGCAGTCTCATGTTCTGGTTTGCAATGATCTACCCTGCGGCGCGTCCACGCCTGCTCCTGGCCCTCGCTTTCTGCGCCATGGGCGTTGGCATCGAGTTCCTCCAGGGCATGACGATGTACCGTAGTTTTGAGCTGGCGGATATGCTGGCCAATGGCGTGGGTGTCGCGCTCGGTTGGTGCGTAGCGTTGACGCCACTGAAATATTCACTGGCCTGGTTTGAAAAATTGATGTTGCGTTACGGAGAACTTTGAAGTGGCAAAAATTCTCATCACCGGCGCCGCCGGCTTCATCGGCAGCACTCTGGCTGTGCGCCTGCTCGAACGTGGCGACAGTGTTGTCGGCATCGACAATCTCAACGATTACTACGAAGTCTCATTGAAAAAAGCGCGCCTGGCGCGCCTTGAGGCGAATCCGGCGTTCCAGTTCCATCTGCTCGACATCGTCGATCGCCAGAACATGCGAGATCTGTTCGCGGGCGAGCGCTTCGACGCGGTAGTCCATCTTGCCGCTCAGGCCGGCGTGCGCTATTCGATTGAAAATCCGGCGGCCTATATCGACGCAAATCTGGTGGGATTTGGCAATATTCTGGAGGGCGCGCGCCACGGCAAGGCCGGTCATCTGGTATTCGCTTCCTCGAGTTCGGTCTATGGCGCCAATGTCAAATTGCCGTTCGCCGAATCCGACAGCGTGGACCACCCGGTTTCGCTGTACGCAGCGACCAAGAAAGCCAATGAATTGATGGCCCACAGTTATTCGCATTTGTATCGACTGCCCTGCACCGGGCTGCGTTTTTTTACCGTCTACGGGCCCTGGGGACGTCCGGACATGGCCTTGTTTTTATTCACCAAGGCGATACTCGCGGGCAAGTCCATCCCGGTGTTCAATCGCGGCGATATGCTGCGCGATTTCACTTATGTGGATGACATCGTGGAAGGCGTAGTGCGCGTTATCGATCATCCGGCGGCACCGGATCCGGCGTGGAGCGCCGAGACCCCCGATTCCGCGACCGGCGACTCGCCCTACCGGATCTACAACATCGGCAACAGCGCGCCCGTTAAGTTAATGCGCTACATCGAGGTTCTGGAGCAAAGCCTTGGCAAGAAGGCGCAATGCGAGTTGCTCCCGATGCAAGCCGGCGACGTGCCCGCGACCACCGCCGACGTATCGCGACTAGAGCGAGACTTGGGCTATCGTCCGCGTACGCCGGTGGAAATCGGCGTTAAGCGCTTTGTCGAATGGTATCGCGAGTATTACAAAGTCTAGGGGCCTCAAACGACGGCCCCTTGTTTATCCAGAAAAATGTTTCATTCCTTCCGGAGTCTTTCTTGCATCTGATCAAACCCTTTCGCGGTCTGCGTCCGCTGACCGATCGCGCCGCCGATGTCGCGGCACCACCTTATGATGTGTTGAACACCGAGGAGGCGCGCGTGCGGGCGGCCGGCAAGCCCTGGAGCTTTTTGCATATCTCGAAACCGGAAATCGACCTTCCCGCCGGCACCGACCCGTACTCCCCAGAGGTCTATACCAGGGGTGCGGAAAATCTCAATGGCATGATTGCCGCGGGTGTGTTGAAGCGCGACGCGCAACCTTGCTACTACGCTTACCGCCTGATCATGGGAAAGCACACACAAACCGGTCTGGTCGCCGCAGCGTCGGTCGCCGCCTACGACGCGGGCCGCATCATGCGCCATGAGTTCACCCGGCCCGATAAGGAAGACGACCGGGTGCGCCAGATTGAAGCGCTCAATGCGCAGACCGGCCCGGTGCTGCTCGCGCACCCTGCCTGCGCGGAAGTCGATGGTATCTTGGCCAGCGCAAGCGCAACAACTCCCGCGGCCGACGTCACAGCCGACACCGGCGTGCGCCACACGCTGTGGGTAATCGATGACACCGCCACCGTGGCGCGAATAAGCGCCTGTTTTGAATTGCTGCCCGCGCTGTATATCGCGGACGGCCATCACCGATCGGCCGCGGCTTCTCGGGTCGCCGCCGCGCGTCGTACAAAAGAAAACGCAACCGCCGAGGCTGGCGCGGACTATTTTCTGAGCGTCAGTTTTCCCGCCGAGCAAATGCAAATTCTTTGCTACAACCGTGTTGTGCGCGATCTCGGCGGAATGCAAGGCGAGGATTTTCTACGCCGCATCGCGGAAAGTTTCTCCCTCGAACCGGCGCCAAATGCGATACAGCCCGCCACCCATGGTGAGCTGGGGATGTATCTGCCAGGCCAATGGTATCGACTGCGCATTAAACCGGAATGCATACCCGCCGACCCGGTTGGCAGGCTGGATGTCAGCCTGCTATCGGATCAACTGCTCGGGCCTATCCTCGGGATCACCGACCTGCGCACCGACAAACGCATCGACTTCGTCGGCGGTAGTCGCGGCACACGTGAACTGGAGAAACGCGTCGACAGCGGCGAAATGGCCGCCGCCTTCTCCATGCACGCCACCAGCATGGACGACCTGATGGCCGTGACCAACGCAAGGCAAATCATGCCGCCAAAATCCACTTGGTTCGAACCTAAGCTGGCTGATGGGCTGGTGTCGCACATTTTGGAATAAATAAAACTTCGCGGTCGGGTTGTTACCCACGATCTTGACCACGGGGCTATGCCCATTTGGATTCCCCGATTTCAGGTTTCCGCTGTATGACAATCCACACAGGCATCAGTCACTGGACCGCACAATTCGCGTCACTTGCGGAACGTGTCGTAGCGCGCGCATGACACGCGCCAGGTGCTTGCGATCGCTCACATGCAGCGTGAATTTGTTGGTGGCGTGACCACTCTCGTCGGTATCCACCGCGATATTGGCGATATTGCAGCCCGCTTCAGCGATGGCCGCGGCCACCTTGGCGAGCACACCGCGCTGATCCAGAACCCCCACAATCAATCGTACATCGAACCAGCGCGTGATTTGCGGGTCCCATTCAACGTTGACCCATTTATCGCGATCAACCTTGGAGCGTCGCGCGTTCTGGCAATTGTTGGTGTGGATGAGAAGACCCTGACCCTTGTTGATGAAGCCAATGATTGGATCGCCGGGGATGGGATTGCAGCAATGTGAGAACTGCACCGCCATGCCTTCGGACCCGTGAATGACAATGGAATCCGTTGCTTTGCTTTCCTTGCCGTTGCCGGGCTGGTTATCCGTCTGTTGTAGTAGTTTGCGCGCAACGATCGCGGCAAGCCTCTTGCCAAGCCCCACATCGGAGAGCAAATCGCTGCGCGATCTGGCGCTGGAATCGCGCACCAGTTTTTCCCATTTGTCGCCTCCAATATCGGCGACGCGTGAACCCAGCGCGTGCAATGCATGATTGAGCAAGCGCTCGCCCAGTGCCACCGATTCGTCAGACTCCATGGTTTTCAGGAAATGCCGGATCTGCGCTCGCGCCTTGGCGGACTTTACGTAAGTGAGCCAGTGCGCGTTCGGATGCGCGTTGGGCGCGGTGACGATTTCGACACGGTCACCGTTCTGCAGCACGCTGCGCAGCGGCGCAAGCTCGTAATTGATCTTCGCAGCGATACAGCGGTTGCCGATGTCGGTATGTACGGCGTAGGCAAAATCCACGGCGGTAGCGCCGCGCGGCATGGGCAGGATCTTTCCATTTGGGGTGAACACATAGACTTCGTCGGGAAAAAGATCGATCTTGATGTGTTCCAGAAACTCGGCGGCATCGCCCGAGGTTTCCTGAATATCCAGGAGTGATTGCAGCCACTGGTGAGTACGCTGCTGCACCGCGCTCAAATCCTCGCCGTTGTCCTTATAAAGCCAATGCGATGCAACGCCGGTCTCGGCGATGCGATGCATTTTCTGGGTGCGTATCTGCACCTCCAGCGGCATGCCAAATGGTCCTATCAGGGTGGTATGCAGCGACTGGTAGCCATTGGTCTTGGCGATCGCGACGTAATCCTTGAATTTCCCCGGAACCGGCTTGTACAACGCGTGCATCGCGCCCAGCGCCAGGTAGCACGCCGGGACATCTTTTACCACCACCCGACAACCGTAGATATCGAGCACCTCGGAGAACGACAGGTGCTTTTCGGTCATCTTTTTGTAGATCGAATAAATATGTTTTTCGCGCCCGGTCACCACGGCGCCGATACCGACCGCCGGCAGACGCTTTTTTATCTCCGCCAACACCTTGTTCACGCCTTCGCGTCGATTGCCGCGCGCCGCCTTGACCGCCTTGGCCAGCACCCGGTGGCGATGCGGGTGCAAATTCTGGAACGCCAATTCGTGCATTTCCCGAAACAGGCTATCCAGACCCAGCCGATTCGCGATGGGCGCATAAATTTCTATGGTTTCGCGCGCGACGCGCCGGCGCTGCTCAGGACTCACCGCGTCCAGAGTGCGCATGTTGTGCAGCCGGTCCGCCAATTTGATCAGGATCACTCGAACATCGCGTGACATGGCCAACAGCATCTTGCGAAAGTTTTCGGCCTCGGCTTCGATCAGCGTCTGCGACTCCACGCGATCAAGCTTCGATACACCATCCACCAGATCGGCAACTGGCTTGCCGAATCGAGAACTGATCTCCTCCTTGGTGATGGTGGTGTCTTCCACCACATCGTGCAGAAGCGCCGCCATGATGGCCTGGGCATCCAGTTGCCAGTGAGCCACGATCTGCGCCACCGCTATCGGGTGCGAGATATAGGGTTCTCCGCTCTGGCGCTGTTGCCCTTGGTGGGCCGCGTCGCTGAATAGGTAAGCCTCCTCGACCAAGCCGAGGTCGGCGGGTCTGAGGTAGGCAAGCATGGGACGGAGATCGGAAATTGCCGCGGCAGCCATAACCACATCATGCCGCGAGACGCGCCGCTTGGGAAGCGCGCTTGCAGGGCACGCTTCGGACACGAACGAAAACTACGAGGTGTGGACTCGAGCCAGGTACTCGATGCCGACTTTGCCCGCGGCAATCTCGCGCAGCGCGACCACCGTTGGCTTGTCGCGGTCGCTCTCGACCATTGGTGTTCCGCCTTGCGCCAACTGACGCGCTCGATAGGTAGCGGTCAGGGTCAGTTGGAAGCGATTGGGGATGCGATTGAGACAATCTTCAACGGTGATTCTGGCCATGTGGGGTCTGTCCTGTGTGCTGATTGAATCTGAAATACGGAATTTAATAAAAGTATCAGAGCGGTCTAGTTAAGTATCAGAGCGGTTGAATTCCGGATAGGGTGGCCGTTACCGCGTATCTGAGCTGTGGTTCCCTACTGCGGATCCAATCTGCGGGATCAATCGATCCGAAATGCGCTGAAAAGTTTTAAGTGGCGCTTGCGCTGGATCTCGCGCTTGGCGCGTGCGGCCCGCACTACTGCGCCCAGTTCTACCCTAGCCTCCTCGAACTCGTTGTTAATTATAACGTATTCGAACTCCCCCAAATGCGCGATTTCCTCGACCGCATTGGCCAGGCGCTCCCGAATCGCCTGCTCGTGGTCCTTGTTCCGGTTGCGTAACCTGCGTTCCAGTTCCTCCATGGAGGGCGGCAGGACAAAAACCGTCACCGCATCGGGGAACATCCGCCTGACCTGTTTGGCCCCCTGCCAATCTATTTCCAGGATGATATCCATGTCCGCGGCGCGCGTGCTCGCTATCCACTCGCACGAGGTGCCATAGTAGTTGCCGTGTACCAGGGCGTGTTCCAGAAATGCGCCGCGCGCGGCCATTTCCTTGAATTGCGGGAGGTCGATAAAGTGATACTCGCGTCCATCGACTTCGCCGGTACGCGGCATGCGGGTGGTGAACGACACCGACACCCGCACGCCCACGTCGTCATTCAACACGGCGTTGACCAGGCTCGATTTGCCCGCGCCCGAGGGTGCCGCGACAATGATGAGGTTGCCAATCATTCTATATTTTGTATCTGCTCACGCATTTGTTCGATCAGAAGCTTCAGATCGAGACAGGCGTCAGACAGTTCTTTGGATACCGACTTCGATCCCAGGGTATTGGCTTCCCGGTTGAGTTCCTGCATAAGGAAATCCAGGCGCTTGCCCGCCGCGCCACCGGCGTCAAGAACCCGCAACACCTCCTCAAGATGCAGCGTAAGACGGGCGAGTTCCTCGGCCACGTCCACCTTCACCCCATAGAGCGCCATTTCCTGGCGGATCCGGTCTTCGTCGTTCGCCCCCAGCACTTCGCGTAGCCGCGCGGCCAGTTTTTCCTGGTGCGCCCGAATTGCCGCAGGCATCAGCGGCGCTATGCGATCGAGCACCCGCCGCATCGTCGCGACACGCTCGGCGATCACTGTTTTTAATTTCCCGCCTTCGCGAGAGCGGCTGCCGGCAAAATCGTCAAGCGTTGCATCGAATAACTTCAGTACGGCATTCCTCAAGGCATCGGCGGCGCCTGCCTCCTCGGCGAGCATGCCCGGCCAATGCAACACTTCGCCAACGCGAAGGGATTGCGCGCCCTCAATAGCGGCCTGAATCCGCCGGGCGGCATCCGCTAGCGCGCCCAGCAGCGGCTCATTCAATGCCAAACGCGGCGCCACCCCGGCTGCCGGCGAGATGCTCATGCGACATTCGATCTTGCCGCGTTGCGCTCGTGTGGATATCCTCTCGCGCAGCACCGGTTCCAGCACTCTGAGTTCGTCGGGGAGGCGAAATGAGAGATCGAGAAAGCGGCCGTTTACGCTTTTTAATTCAACCGACAGTGAGGCTGTCGACAGTTCAGCTACGCGCGAGGCGTAACCCGTCATGCTCGATATCATTCGAATGATTTTCCATTGAGAGTGTGAATAATTGGGCTGACAGCATTTGCAATGGCGCTAACGGCAATGGACAATCGAACGGCGAGACACCTTGGCGATCCGAAGTATACCTAGCATTTCGCCGCAATCCTCGCGTCTCAAGGCAATCATCGGCCGTTTCAACGCAATCATCGCGTTTAAAAGCGATTATCGGTCGTTTCAAAGCAATAATTGTTCATTTCAAAGCGATTATCGGTCGTTTTAAAGCAATCATTGTTCGTTTCAGAGCAATCCCCGATCGTTTCAAAGCAATCATAGCGTTTCAACAGACCCGATGCCATCGCAAGCCAATCAGCCGCTGCCGGATGGGTATGTCCTGTTGAACTACCGCATCGAAAATATGTTGTCTTGCGGCGGCTTTTCGATCGTCTACCTCGCCCACGATCAAAACGACATGTCGGTGGCGATCAAGGAATATCTTCCCGCGCAATTGGCGCTGCGACAGGCGGGCGACGCGCTGCCTTGCATCCGGGTGGAAAACGCGGCGGCGTTTAATTACGGCATGCGCTGCTTTTTCGAGGAGGGGCGGTCCCTCGCGATGCTGTCGCACCCCAACCTGGTGCGAGTGCTGGATTTCTTTCGCGCCAATGAGACCGCTTACATCGTGATGCGTTACGAGCGCGGACGCACTTTGCAGGAGCACATCCGTGCGCGGCGCGGCACACTGCGGGAGAAATTTTTGCGCGAGGTGTTCGCGCAGCTGATGAATGGCCTGCGCGAAGTGCATCGCAGTCGCCTGCTGCACCTGGATATCAAGCCGGCAAATATCTATATTCGTAACGACGGTACCCCGCTTCTGATCGACTTCGGCGCCGCGAGGCAGACACTTAATGCCGGAGGCCGGCAACTGAGCCCCATGTACACACCCGGTTTCGCGCCGCCTGAGCAATACAAGGGTCGTGAATTGCTGGGGCCCTGGAGCGATATCTACGCGGTAGGCGCAACCCTGTTTACGTGTATAGCGGGAATGACGCCACAGGCGGGCGATCTTCGCGAGGATAGTGATCACTACGTATCGGCGACGCGCCTGTGGTCCGGCAAGTATTCGCCTTCGCTGCTGGCTACCATCGATTGGTGCCTGGAACTGGATCCGTCGAAGCGCCCACAAAGCGTGTTTGCCCTGCAGCAGGTGCTTCTGGGAAAACGTGAGCCTTTAATCTATGGAAGAAAAACGCTTTGGGCGCGAATGAGCGAGGCGGCGCGGCGACTCTTACCAGGGCGACCATCATCTTGAACAGGGCTCATCGAAATCCGCAAGTTCGATCCACAGTTCGATCGAGCCAGGCTTTCGGGTAGCATTCGCCTTGATAAAAATGAAAGCGCATCAATGAACAATGACGTACAGAACCCAGCCCCCCGAGCGAGCGGCCGCGAACCCGGTGAGTTGCGCACCATTACCATCCAGCGCGGCTATGCCAGGCACGCCGAGGGCTCGGCCCTGATCGAATTCGGCAATACACGAGTACTGTGCACCGCCAGCATCGAAGAGAAAGTGCCGGGATTTCTGCGCGATCGCAAGCAAGGCTGGTTGACCGCCGAATACGGCATGCTGCCGCGCTCAACCAACACACGCACTGATCGTGAGGCGGCGCGCGGCAAGCAATCCGGGCGCACGCAGGAGATTCAAAGACTGATAGGCCGGTCGCTGCGCGCGGTGATGGATCTGAAAAGTCTTGGCGAGCGCACCATCCAGATCGATTGCGATGTGCTGCAGGCCGATGGCGGCACCCGTTGCGCCAGCATTACTGGTGCTTTTATAGCGCTGCATGACGCGGTAACTTCGCTTTCGGATCGTGGCTTGCTCAAGCAATGGCCGATACGCGATTTTGTCGCCGCGGTGTCGGTGGGTATCGTCGATGGCGCGCCGCTGCTGGATCTGGACTATCCCGAGGATTCTGGTTGCGATACCGATATGAACGTGGTGATGACGGGTGCAGGCGGTTTTGTCGAGGTGCAAGGAACCGCAGAGGGCGAGCCTTTCGCGCGCTCACAAATGGATTCCTTGCTGGGTCTTGCCGAGCGCGGCATTCGCGAGCTGATCCTCCGCCAGCGTCAAGCGCTGGACCTGAGGTAGTCGCGTTGTTGAAGTAGTCGCTTTCGCCGGTTTGCGCCAGTTCTCTCGAGGATGTCTATTGTCATGTCTGTCAAGTTTGACAAACTGGTTCTTGCATCAAGCAACCCCGGCAAGCTGCGCGAGATTGAGGCGGTGCTCGCCCCATTGGGTATGGATGTCCTGCCGCAGGCTAGCCTGGGGCTGGCGGACGCCGAGGAACCTTTCCGAACATTCATCGAGAACGCGCTCACCAAAGCCCGCCACGCCGCACGCCAGACTCGCCTGCCAGCGCTGGCCGATGACTCGGGAATTTGCGCCCATGCATTAGGCGGCGAACCCGGCGTGCATTCGGCGCGTTACGCGGGGTTCACAGACGCCGCCCCCGACCGCGACGAGCAAGACCGGCGCAATAACATCAAGCTCATCGAACAACTGGGTGGCCATCAGGATTGGCGCGCGCATTATTATTGCGTGATGGTTCTGGTTCGTCATGCCGAGGATCCCGAACCTCTGATCGCCGAGGGAAGCTGGAACGGTCGGATAATCGCCGAGCCGCGCGGCCAAAATGGCTTTGGCTACGATCCACATTTTTTGCTTCCTGATCTGGGCATGACCGCCGCGGAAATAAGCGCGGAACAAAAAAACCTCATCAGCCATCGAGGCAAGGCCTTGCGTCTCCTGATGGCGCGACTGAAGGAAGGGCGTTGAGGCGGGCCTTGTGCGTTAGCGGGAAAATGGCCGCTATGAACAAATGGCGCCCCGGCTCTGGAAGCGCGAAGGTCTCAATGTGCCGGCGGTTATAATTCTCGCCCTTTGTTTGATCGTCGGCGCATGGAATCTGTCTACAACCCGCAAGTAATTGAACGTGAGGCTCAGGCCGAGTGGGATCGCAGCGGCGCGGCCCGTGCAAAAGAGCCGCAGGGCGACGGCGATGGGCGGCCCAAATTCTATTGCTTGTGCATGTTTCCGTACCCTTCGGGTAAGTTGCACATGGGGCATGTGCGCAATTACACCATTGGCGATGTGATGAGCCGTCATCACCGTATGCGCGGCTTTAACGTGCTGCAGCCGATGGGTTGGGATGCGTTCGGCCTGCCGGCCGAAAACGCCGCCATGGCGAACAAAGTGCCGCCGGCCAAGTGGACCTACGACAACATCGCGTACATGAAAAAGCAGTTGAAGTCGCTGGGCTTCGCCATCGACTGGGAGCGCGAGCTTGCCACCTGTAAGCCCGACTACTACAGATGGAACCAATGGTTGTTTCTTCGCATGTTGGAGAAAGGCCTGGTCTACCGCAAGTCGGGCGTGGTGAACTGGGACCCCGTCGATCGGACGGTGCTCGCCAACGAGCAGGTGATCGACGGGCGGGGCTGGCGCACCGGCGCGCTCATCGAGCGCCGCGAGATCCCGATGTACTACATGCGTATCACCAGCTATGCCGACGAACTGCTTGCGTCACTCGATACACTGCCCGGCTGGCCCGAGCGCGTGAGGACCATGCAGGCTAACTGGATTGGCAAAAGCCATGGGGTGAATATTGGCTTCCCCTACGAGCTTCTGGGGGAGAAAAAGCTTCTTCGCGTGTTTACCACGCGCGCCGATACTTTGATGGGAGCGACTTTTTGCGCTGTGGCGCCGGAACATCCCCTGGCCGTGCATGCATCTCGTGAAAACAAAGAACTCGCTGCCTTCGTGGAGGAGTGCAGGAACGGTACGGTGATGGAAGCCGATCTCGCGCAGATGGACAAAAAGGGCATGCCGACCGGGCTGTATGTGTCGCACCCGCTCAGTGGTGAAAAGCTTGAAGTCTGGGTCGGCAATTACGTGCTGATGACCTATGGCGAAGGCGCGGTAATGGGTGTGCCCGCGCACGATGAGCGCGATTTTGCCTTTGCAAAAAAATATGGCCTGGCCATCAATCCGGTTATCGACGTGGCGGGCAAGCCTTATTCAACGGATGCCTGGCAGGACTGGTACGCCGAGCATGGCGTGTGCGTCAACTCCGGCAAATACGATGGAATGGAGTTTGATACCTCGGTTACAGCTATTGCCACCGACTTGAAGGCTATGGACCTGGGCGATAAGCAGATCACCTGGCGGCTGCGCGATTGGGGCATTTCACGCCAGCGCTATTGGGGTACGCCCATCCCCATCATCAATTGCGAGGTCTGTGGCTCGGTACCGGTTCCCGAGGATCAACTCCCAGTGGTGCTGCCCGAGGACTGCCTGCCCGACGGTTCCGGCAATCCGCTCAAGCATCGCGATGATTTTCTTGAATGCGCCTGCCCGAAATGCGGTAAGCCCGCGCGGCGCGAGACCGACACCATGGACACCTTTGTCGATTCGTCCTGGTACTACACGCGTTATGCCAGCCACGATCAAGGCCTGGCGATGGTCGATGATCGCGTGAAATATTGGTTGCCGGTGGACCAATACATCGGCGGTATCGAGCACGCGATATTGCACCTTTTGTATTCACGTTTCTGGACCAAGGTGATGCGTGATCTAGGTTTGGTGGCGTTCGATGAGCCGTTCGCGAAGCTTCTCACCCAGGGAATGGTGCTCAACCAAATTTTCTATCGTAAGGCAGGGGAAGGGCGCATCAGCTATTACAACCCTGCCGACGTCGATGTCGTCTACGATGACGCCGGCAAGCGAATCGGCGCGGTGCTGCGATCCGATGGCCAGCCGGTTGAGACCGATGGCCTTGGCACCATGTCGAAGTCCAAGAACAACGGTGTCGATCCGCAGGTCCTGATCGAGCAGTACGGCGCCGATACCGCGCGTCTTTTCATGATGTTCACCAGTCCCCCGGAGCAAACACTGGAATGGTCGGACGCGGGCGTTGAGGGCTCTTACAGATTCCTGCGCCGCCTGTGGGCGTTCGCGCGGCAATGGCAGGCGCTAATAGCCGCCGAATCGGCGCGGCGCTTGGGAGCCTGCGATGGGCATGAATTCCCCGCGGATCTTGCGACAGCCTCACCCCGTCTTGCCGCGCTGCGGCGCGAAGTTCACGCGGTTCTAAAACAAGCCACATTCGATATAGGCCGCAACCAGTTCAATACCGTGGCCTCGGCGGCGATGAAGCTGTTGAACGCGCTCAATGGCGAGATGAGCCTGTGCAATGAAACGCGTGATGAAAAACGCGACGAAAAACGACCCGATCCCGAGACGTCCAATGCAGCGGGCGGCGCGGTGACGCAAACGGCATTGCACGAAGGTTTCGGTATTTTGCTGCGTGTGCTCTACCCCATCACGCCGCATATCTGCCATGCCTTGTGGAAAGATCTTGGCTACGTGGGGGAGATTCTAGACGCGCCCTGGCCCGAGGTTGACGAAGCGGCGCTCAGCCAGGACGAAATCCAGTTGGTGCTCCAGGTCAACGGCAAAATGCGCGGGCATCTGACTGCGTCGAGCCGCGCGACCACGGAGCAGATCGAAGCCTTGGCCCAGGCACACGAAGCCGTGCAACGCCATGGCGAAGGTCGTCCGGTAAGAAAGATGATCGTGGTGCCGGGCAAGCTGGTGAATGTAGTGGTATAAAACCCCGATGCACTTGATCTTGACAGACGGGAATTGCCCTATCAACAGGCTGATTGCGGGCCTGGTATTGGCGATGCTGTTGTCAAGTTGTGGCTTTCAGTTGCGCGGGCAATCGACGCTACCCTTCGACACTCTGTTCATCGCAGGCGCCACGCCCATGCTGGTGGAATTAAAGCGTAACGTCGCCGCGGGCAGCCAAACCAAAATTGTCGCACAGGCCACGGGCGCCGACGCCATTCTGGATATCGCCCTGGAAGCGCGCGAAAAGGTAATCCTCTCCCTGGATACCGCCGGCCGGGTGCGTGAATACCAGTTGCGCTACCGGGTAGGATTCCGCGTCCATGACGGCAAGGGACAGAACTGGATTTCGACCAGCGAAATCGCCCTTACGCGCGATATCTCATTTAACGATGCACAGATCATCGCCAAGGAAAATGAAGAGGCGCTTCTCTACCGCGACATGCAGACCGACATGGTGCAACAAATCGTCCGGCGCCTCACACGTGCACAGCGAAGCGGTGGATGACGCGGAGCCGTTCGCTGTGACGGTAAGGCGATGACCAGGCCACTATGACCGCGATTCGCGCCGAGCAGCTCGAAGCACAACTGGTGCGGCAGCTTGCGCCTATCTATATTATTCACGGCGACGAGCCGCTGTTATCCATTGAAGCGGCGGACAGCATTCGCATCGCGGCGCGCAAGGCTGGATTCACGCAGCGCACGGTGTTGATCGCCGAGCGCGGCTTCAAATGGGGTGAACTGCGCGCGGCAGGCGCGTCGATGTCCTTGTTTGGCGACAAAAATCTGATTGAACTTCGAATTCCCACCGGCAAACCCGGCGCCGAAGGTGGTGAGGCGATCGCCGCCTATTGCGCCAAACTCACGCCGGATACTCTTTTAATGGTCAGCTTGCCGCGACTTGCGAAACGCGACCAGGGCGCCGCCTGGTATTCCTCGCTAACTCGCGCGGGGACCTGTGTGGAGATCTGGCCGGTGGAGCGCGCCCGCCTGCCCGAATGGATCGCGACGCGCCTCGCGCGACAGAAGCTGCGCGCCGACCGAGAAGGCCTGCAGTTTCTCGCCGATTGTGTCGAGGGCAACCTGCTGGCCGCCCATCAGGAAGTGCAAAAACTGGCATTGCTTCTGCCTGCAGGCGAATTGCCATTCGAAGTCCTGCGCTCGGCGGTGCTCAATGTAGCGCGCTACGACGCCGGAAAATTGAGCGAAGCGATGCTGTCGGGGGATGTCGCGCGCCTGGCGCGTATGCTGGGGGGCTTGCGTGCCGAGGGCGAGGCGCCACCTCGCATATTGTGGATACTCGCCGATGAAATTCGCGCCATCGCCGCGGTGAAAGAAGGCCTCGCGACAGGCAGAGCTTTATCGGACCTGTGCCGCGAACACCGGGTATGGGGTGAACCGCGCCAGACACTGGTGGGCCGGGCCGCGCAACGGCTCTCGCGTTCGGCATTGCACGCGGCCTTGTCGCGCGCCGCGCGCATCGACCGCATGGTCAAAGGCGTGGCAAAAGGCGACGTTTGGGATGAGTTGATGCAGTTGGGGCTGGCGCTGGGAGCGGGTCAACGAGCGGCGTAAAATAGCGGATGTGCCAATCGCCACCAGACTAAGCTGCGATTTTCGCAACCCACGCCACTCGTAATGGTTCCCCGCTTGATCGAAAGGTTTCCATCATGAATGTCCCCTCGGAAATCAAGTCCTATATGCACGACATCGGCAGGCGTGCCCGCGCCGCTGCGCGTCTGCTCGCGCGCGCCGACACCGCTTCCAAAAATCAGGCATTGACCGCTATCGCAGCGGCGATTCGCCGCGATGCAGCCCTCCTTATCGAAGAAAACGTCGTTGACGTGGAGCACGCGCGCGCCAACGGCGAGGATTCCGCATTCGTCGATCGGCTGACGCTCACACCCAAGTCAGTCGAAGCTATGGCCTCGGGCGTCGATGAAGTCGCCAGACTCGTCGACCCGGTTGGCGAGATATCCGAACGTAAGCGACAAGCCACCGGCATCGAAGTGGCGCGCATGCGCGTGCCATTGGGCGTGATCGGCATCATTTATGAGTCGCGGCCTAACGTCACCGCAGATGCGGCGGCACTGTGCTTGAAGTCGGGCAACGCCTGCATTCTTCGTGGCGGTTCGGAGTCGGTGCGTTCCAATCTGGCGATTGCCGCCTGCGTACGCTCGGGCCTCGCCCAAGCCGGCTTGCCGGAGGACGCTGTGCAAGTGATCGGAACCTCCGACCGCGCGGCGGTGGGCGAGCTGCTGCGCATGAATCAGTATGTGGACATCATCGTTCCGCGCGGCGGCAAGTCCTTGATCGAGCGCATCATGGCCGAATCGCGCATTCCCATGATCAAGCACCTGGATGGTGTTTGCCACGTGTACATTGACCAAAGCGCCGATATCGGACGTGCGATACGGATTGCCGATAACGCCAAGACGCAACGCTATGGCACCTGCAACACCATGGAAACGCTCCTTCTACACAAAGATATCGTCGAACAGGTATTGCCCCCCCTGGCGAAGATTTACCTCGACAAGGGCGTCGAACTGCGCGGCGACGATGCGTCGCGACGCCTCGTGCCGCAAATGAAACCGGCCACCGAAGAGGACTGGTACGCGGAATATCTAGCGCCGATATTGGCGGTACGGGTGGTCGATGATCTTGACCAAGCGATGGACCACATTGCCCAATACGGTTCACAGCACACCGACAGTATCGTCACCGAAAACAAGGAGCATGCCGAGCGCTTTCTTCGCGAAGTGGATTCCAGCTCCGTCATGGTGAACGCTTCGACACGTTTCGCCGATGGCTTCGAATACGGCCTGGGCGCGGAAATCGGCATCTCGACCGACAAACTGCACGCGCGCGGACCGGTGGGCCTGGAGGGACTTACCTCGCAGAAATACGTAGTCTATGGTCACGGTGAGGTTCGAGGCTAAGTGAACAGGCCCCTGAGCGAACTGGTGAGCGGAGCCAAAATCGAACTGGTGAGCCGCCCCCTGGGTATCTTCGGCGGCAGCTTCGATCCGGTACATAACGCGCATTTGCGCCTGGCGCACGCCGCGCTTGATACTCTCGGGCTTGCATCGGTGCGTTGGCTGCCCAATGGCATACCCGGTCATCGCGAAGGTCCGCGCGTCAGCGCCTCGGACCGCTTGGCCATGTTGCGGCTCGCCCTTCAAAACGAATCCCGATTTGCGATCGACGAATTCGAGCTATGGCAGGCAGAACCCACCTTCTCAATCAATACCCTGAGGCGATTGCGCGAAGAACTCGGCGCGACACTGTCGATGGTTTTTATAATCGGCGCCGATCACCTGCTTGGCCTGCACCGTTGGCGCGATTGGGAACAGCTGCTTGACCTCACGCATTTCGCGGTGGCCGAGCGTCCCGGCTATGAAATTCGACATTCTTCGATAACACCGCCGACAATGACGCCGGAGGTCGCGGCGCAGTATGCGCGTCGCCAAGCGCCAGCGGCCGCGATAGCATTGAAACCGGGCGGCTGCATGGTGCGGTTTCCATGCTCCCCCATGAATATTTCTTCAAACTCTATTCGCGAGGCTATCGCCAACGCAAGAAACCTCGCGGATTTAACGCCTGCTGCATTGCTGCCCACCTCGGTTCTCGACTATATTGAAACGAAACACCTGTACCGGGTTAACGCCTGAAAGGAAGTCTTCTAAGCCCATGGATATCAAAAAATTGCAGAAAATCGTCATCAACGCGCTGGAAACCGTCAAAGCGCGCGATATTGAAAACTTCGACGTAACACACATCACCGCCATGTTCGACCGCGTCATCATCGCCAGCACCGATTCTGCCCGCCAGGCCAAGGCCATGGTGAGCCACCTACGTGAGGACATCCGCGAAGGCGGTGGAAAAATCTATGGCGTGGAAGGCGAGGAATCGGGGGAATGGGTGTTGGTCGATCTTGGCGATATCGTGGTGCACGTCATGCAGGTCGTGACGCGCGAACACTACAAGCTGGAGGAGCTCTGGAATCAACCTAAACCACGTGCGTCGCGAAAGTCTGTGAACCCTGCCACCAGCCCCGCCACCAAACCAGCCACCAAACGCGCCTCCAAACCTGCCACCAAACGCGTCTCCAAACCTGCAGCCAAGCGCGTGTCTAAACCTGCAACCAAACTTGCCTCCAAAACCGCAGCGAGCAAGTAGCGTTAATGCGGCTTCTGGTGCTTGCCGTGGGAACCCGCATGCCCGCTTGGGTTGACGACGCGTTTGGTGAATACGCCAAGCGCATGCCGCGGCACATGCCTTTGGAATTGATCGAGCTTCGAGCGGAGCAGCGTACCAACGGCAAACCCGCGGAGGCGCTACGTCGCGCAGAGGCCGCTCGCATCGTTCAGGCTCTGCCGGATGGTGTCATGAAGGTTGCATTGGACGAACACGGACGGGAATTCACCACCGACCAACTGTCAAAGTGGCTGGATCGAACCACCGGTGAGGGTCGCGATATAGCGTTTTTGATTGGCGGCGCGGACGGTCTTGCGCCAGACCTCATAAACTCCGCCGACCTGAAGCTGCGTTTGTCCGCTTTCACCTTGCCTCACGCTCTCGCACGCGTTGTGCTTGCCGAACAGTTATATCGTGTGGTGTCTATCATGCAAAATCACCCCTATCATCGCCCCTGAGCTTGTTTGCGCAAACATGTTTAAGAAAATTTATCTTGCCTCGCGCAGTCCAAGGAGACGAGAGCTTCTCAATCAAATCGGCGTGGCCTTCGATTTGCTCTTGTTACGCGAGAACCCTGCGCGCCCAGCGGATATCGACGAGACGCCGCGAGCAGGCGAAACCGCCGACGAATACGTTCACCGTGTGTGTTCTGAAAAGGCAGGTATCGCCTGGTTACGGATGACACAACGCAATTTCCCTCTCATGCCGGTTCTGAGCGCGGACACCACCGTGTGCCTGGGCGATGAAATTCTCGGCAAACCAGCCGATCCGGACGAGGCGGTTCGAATGCTCTCGCGTCTCTCGGGGAAAGATCATCGCGTACTGACGGCGGTGGCGATCATATTTGAGGAAAAGTTTGAGACGGTAATCAGTGAATCGCTGGTGCGATTGGGCCAACTATCCGATGATACGATCCGGCGCTACGTGGCCACCGGTGAGTCGATGGGCAAGGCGGGCGCCTACGCCATTCAGGGGAAGGCAGCCGCTTTCCTACCACTGATTCACGGGAGCTATTCCGGGGTGATGGGCCTGCCCTTGTTCGAGACTGCGCAACTATTGGAAAAATTTCAGTGAGCGAGGACATCCTCATCAATTGCACCCCGCAGGAAACGCGCGTGGCGATCATGCAGGCCGGCGTGGTGCAGGAGCTGCATATCGAACGAGTGCTAAACCGCGGCTTGGTGAGCAACATCTACGTGGGCAAGGTGGCCAGGGTGTTGCCCGGCATGCAATCGGCGTTTGTCAATATTGGTCTTGAACGCGCCGCGTTTCTGCATGTTGCCGATATCTGGGAGGAACGCCACGGCGGCGAGATCGGCAAGCCGATCGAGAAGATACTGTCCGAAGGCCAATCCTTGATGGTGCAGGTGATCAAAGACCCACTAGGCACCAAGGGCGCGCGTCTGTCCACGCAGGTATCAATCGCCGGGCGCTTGCTGGTCTACCTGCCGCACGATCCGCATATCGGCATCTCGCAGCGTATCGAGGATGAAACCGAGCGCCAGTCGCTGAGGGAAAAGCTGGCGCAATTGCTGCCTGCGGAGGAAACCGGGGGATACATCATCCGCACCGTTGCCGAGAGCGCCACGGAGGCGGATCTCGCGTTCGATGTGGAGTATCTTCGCAAGCTCTGGCAGGACATCCGCTGCCGCGCACTGACCAGCGGGGCGCCAGCCCTGTTGCATGAGGATTTGTCGCTTGCGCAGCGCGCGCTGCGGGATTTCTCGCGCGAGGATCTGGGCAGGATTATTGTCGACTCACGCGAGAATTTTCAAAAGCTTCAGGCATTCGCCACCAAGTTCACGCCCGTGGTGCTGCCCAAACTCGAGCATTACACCGGCGAACGACCGCTATTCGATCTCAATAACATCGAAGAGGAGATCGAAAAAGCGTTGGCACGGCGCGTCGATCTCAAGTCCGGAGGTTATTTGATCCTGGATCAAACCGAAGCGATGACCACGGTGGACGTCAATACCGGCGGTTTCGTCGGGCTCAAAAGCTTCGATGACACCATTTTCAAGACCAACTTGGAAGCCGCGCACGTGATTGCGCGGCAATTGCGGTTAAGAAATCTTGGCGGCATCATCATTGTCGACTTCATCGATATGGATAACGTCGATCATCGCGCTGCGGTTCTGGCCGAATTCAACAAGGCCTTGTCGCGCGACCACACAAAAATGACGGTGAGCGATTTTTCCGTGTTGGGTCTGGTTGAAATGACCCGTAAGCGCACCCGCGAATCCCTTGAACATGTGTTGTGCGAATCCTGTAAAACCTGTGGCGGACGAGGTGCGGTGAAAACGGCGCGTACCATTTGTTTTGAGATTTTGCGCGAAATACTGCGTGAAGCGCGGCAATTCAATCCTCGCGAATTCCGAATTCTTGCCGCGCAATCGGTGATCGATCTGTTTCTGGAGGAAGAGTCTCAGGCGCTCGCGATGCTTGGCGATTTCATCGGCAAGCAGATTTCCATGCAGGTGGAGACAAGCTATAACCAGGAGCAGTACGACGTCATCCTTATGTGATGACAGGCCATGGGCAAGAAAGGGTGTAGCGAGACGAGGTATAGCAAGAGAAGGGGCCCGCACAGCGCGCGACAAGGAAGCGGCGCTTATCGCCGCACCAAGCCTATGCGGGCGTTGTCGCCGGTTGGCGCGCGTCGCCGGGGTTGACGATGAAAGCATCGCCGCGCACAAAGAAATCCTCCACCAAGCCGGCCACTCGCTCCGGTTGATCGACTTCCATGGCATGCGCCGCGTCGTAGACATAGAGTAACTGCGAACGTTTGATCTCGGCTTTAATCTTCTGCACCGCCTGCGCCGGGACACGCTCGTCCCTGGAACCGGCAAGTATCAGTGTGTAGGCCTGGATCTCGCCGATGCGCGCGATCAAGTCTTCGTCGCGCTGATTGCCCACACCATAGTGCCGCCTGGCTTTTCGATTCGATTCGATCATCGCAGGCGTGCGTGTTTCGGCGGGACGGCGCTCGGGATACGCAAGCATTTGCTTTTGGAATTTCTCTCCCTCGAATTCCAAGGGCGGCGCATCGGCGGTGCCAAATCCCTCCGGCGCCATCAGCACCAATTGTTCGACTTTTGCCGGATGGAGAATCGCGATCCACGCGGCAATCCGCGACCCCATCGAATGGCCCACCAATTCACAAGGCTTGCCGATCAAGGCGTCAATAAATTCCGCAAGCAAACCGGCGACACCAGGAATGGTGTTCACGCCCTCGACGACCGGAGTGCCTTCATAACCTGGAATCACTGGCAGCCAGACACGGAATTTCTGTTTCATCCGCAACGCCACTGCTCTAATTTCCAAGCCGGCGGCGCCATGCAGGAAGATGACATCAGGCCCTTCCCCGGCGACGAAATAATCCATCGTCCCTTGGGATAGTTTCGCCGTTTGACGTATGAATCCGCCGCTGTCTTGCATTATCGTTTCGTTTGTATCCATATTTCAGATGGGGAGAGCGCCGTATTACTTGTCGTGCCGTCCCCACGCCGCGCCAAAATCAGCGCAAACCAATGAAGGAAGGGCGCGCACTTGTTTCTTAAAATAGATACGGACAGGCCATGGAGCCTGTCCGTGGGCCGGCATGTGCTACGACGGCTTGGCAGCTACTTATTTGCCGGAGAGTTTGCCCATACTGGTCACAAAGTCCTGCTTGGCGAAAGGCAGATGGCAGGTATAGCAAGCGGTCAGATTCGCCTTTTCGTTTACTGCGCCATCAGGCGTGAAGGCCTGGTACTTCCAGTCGCCATTGCGAAGCGCCTCAGGAATATCGGCGCCGAATCCGCCCTGCTTCTGCATAGCAAAGACCGCCGTCAACCGATCCTTGACAAAGCGTCCCCCGGCGTCCTTGGCGGGGCTGCCAGATTGATCGGGCTTCACCGAATAGATTGCCATGGTGATGACTGTTCCATCGGGAATCGGCTGCCCAGCGCTCGCGACCTTCATCGTCGCCGCAGACGCGTAATACTCGCGGTACTGCTTGACATCGGCTCGATCAATGTTCCCGTAGAGCACGCCCTTTTCCCAACCCGTGGGAAATTGCACCTTGTTGGGACCGGGCGGAACCACCGCTTGCGCGATGGCGTAACCAGCCAGGCCGGCGGCGGCAATTCCGACGATGGAAGCAATTAATTTTTTCTGTCCAGATATCGTGTTCATAACGGGCTCCTGAGAAAAGTTGTTTCTTATTGAACCATGGCCGCAGGGGGTTCTGCAAGCGGCCCTCATGCCTTCCATACCGCTGCGATGTCTGTATTGAGGCAGGCCAAGGTATTAAGTGGTGCGCCCGACTGGAGTCGAACCAGTGACCCCTGCCTTCGGAGGGCAGTACTCTATCCAGCTGAGCTACGGGCGCGTGGGGCTGAAGTCTACGTTTTTTCGCTTGTGGCGTCCAACTGCGAGGGTCTCCGTGAGGCATTTTGATCGCCGAGAATCCAAGCCAGGTACGCGCCAAATTAAGAAGCAAGCTACTACGCCGGCCATTTTCAATTCAATTGATCCGCAAATACTGA
>CAMDFL010000056.1 GCA_945897475.1 Bordetella parapertussis | reverse complement strand
TTGGATAGCCCAGGCCGTCCTGTCCTCGCCGCCTGCTCCACCAGCGCCTGGTTATAGGCCTCACAGACGACTGGCTCATATTTCGGCGGATTATCGGGCCCGTGGCATGTGGGCAGGCATTCAATCAATGTTTTCCCATGGGGATAGGTAAACAGCGGCTGCGAAATACGCGCCTTATTGCTCGAATTAACTACGCGATGCAGGGTCGAAACATACAAATCGTTGGTCCACATTTGCAGCGTATCGCCTAGGTTGACGACGAACGTCCCGGGTATCGGCGGCACCGCAATCCATTCTTCATCGGCATTGCGCGCCTCCAGCCCGCCCAGGGAGTCCTGCAACAGCAGGGTCACCACGCCGTAATCCGTATGCGGCGAAAAATTCCACTGTGTTGCTTTCATCGCGACGGCACCCGAGGGCGGGTAGTAGTTGTACATGAGCGTGCCGCCCATGTAGCGATACATATCGTCAAAAAAGGTTTCGGGCAACACCAGGCTCATGGCTATCGCGCGCACCAGGCGACGCGCCAGGTCGCATCGCTTCACCATATGCGCTTTCATCGCGGACTCGAATCCCGGCAAAACCTCCGGCGCCGGCCAAACCGCTTCGCCGGTATTGAAGCTGGCCCCAGGAGGCTCATCCACAAGTCGTTCGCGACTCATGGCAAAGCGTTCCTTGATATCGGGCTCCACCACCGATTTTCCATACGGATCAACACCGCCGACTGAGACGTAGCCCTGTTTGCCCGGGCTCATTGATTGATGCACTTTCATTTTTTCTTCGGTCGGCAGGCCGAAGAAACGATGCCCCCAATCGACAACACCTTCCAATTCGGATTCAGGGATGCCGTGCCCGCTGATATAGAAGAATCCCAGATTGATGCAGACATCGCGCAGTTCGTGCGCAACGCGCTGGCGATCCTTCAGGGCGCCATCGCAAACAAATGGGCTGATATCAATCACCGGCAGAGTCTTCAAGGCCTCACGCCTGCCCCTTGCAGGCCCCTCCTGGCGCTTGTATTCAGCGAATGCATGCGCCGAGCCGTCTTCGATGATATGTGCCATTTTCGTCAAAAAGCCTTAGGTCAATGGGTTGGGAGGGCAACGAAGATCAATGCACGCCGCGAACCCAAGAATGAGAATAGAAAATTTCCGCGCCCTACGCAAGGATACCAAAGGCCCGTGAAACCGCGCAGAATTGTTATTGAAAACCAGTAGCAATGCCCCTATAATCCGGCTCCTTTCTCTGAACGGAGCCCATCATGGCTCGAGTATGTCAAGTAACCGGGAAGAAGCCCCAATACGGGCACAATGTTTCCCACGCCAATAACAAGACCAAGCGCCGCTTTCTGCCCAATCTGCAATACCGCAGGTTCTGGCTAGAGAACGAAAAACGCTGGATCAGCCTTCGCATCACCTGTAACGCGCTTCGAACCATCGACAAAAAGGGTATCGAAGTGGTGCTTGCCGAGTTGCGCGCAGCTGGCCAGAAGATCTAGGAGCCTCGATCATGCGTGAAAAGATCAAGCTGGAATCGACCGCCGGTACCGGCCATTTCTACACCACCACGAAAAACAAGCGCACAAAACCGGACAAGATCGAAATCAAGAAATACGATCCCAAGGCGCGCAAGCACGTGATCTACAAGGAAGGCAAGATCAAGTAGCACCTGTACGACTTCTCGTCGTACCAATAAAAGGGGCCGCATCGCGGCCTTTTTTTCGTACCAAGGAATGGGCCAACATCGCGGCTTTTTTTGGGTACCAAGGAATAGGCCAACATCGCGGGCTTTTTTTGGTACCAAAGAAAAGGGCCGCATCGCGGCCCTTTTCACATGTCCCTAAGCGGGGATCAGGCGTAACAGCGTAACCGGAAGGAAAACTCCTGCAAGGGGCGAATTCCGCTTGCCTCTGCGCGATGGCACCAATCCTGTAATTGCTTTAGCAACTGCTCGCTAGAGGCATGTGAGCGGTCCCACAAGGACTTCAACTCCCTGCGCATGTTGTAGGCGGTCTGCAGCGCCTGATGCTTGTCCAGGGTCTGCGCAAGCCGTGCGCGTTCGGTGTCGGCCAGCTTTTGCTCATCGCGGTTGAGCGAGCGCATAATGCCTTTCATCAGGATTGCATCCTGATGGCCCTTCAACTTGGCCAGTTCCTCGCGATAGGTCGCTTTAAGCGAGGTCGCGTACTTCGCCAGGACATCGTAGCGATTGGCGATGACCGCCTCCAGCGTGCCCAAATCCACCGGCTTGGCTTCGGTAAATTTGGGTTTTGGCGCGACCTTTTTTACCGTGGCCAAACCCAGAATTTCCAGGATGCGGATATACATCCAGCCAATGTCGAATTCGTACCATTTGCTGGACAGCTTGGCCGAGGTGGCAAAGGCATGGTGGTTATTGTGCAACTCCTCGCCCCCGATCCATATGCCCCAGGGAAAGATGTTGGTGCTTGCCTCGCTGGTCTGCCAACTGCGGTAGCCCCAGAAATGCCCGATACCGTTGATGACACCGGCCGCCCAGAACGGAATCCAAGCGATCTGCACCACCAGAATCAGCAGGCCCGAGATCAGTCCAAACAAAAATATATTTATCGCTCCCATCAGGAACAATCCCAGCACGCTATGGGCGGAGTAGAGATTGCGCTCGATCCAGTCATCGGGCGTGCCGTGACCGTAGCGTTCAATGGTCTCGCGAACAAACGATTCCTTGACATACAAGAACACCCCCAACCACAGCACCTTGTTCAGGCCCAGGATCTGCGGGCTGTGAGGATCGTCGACGGTCTCGCATTTGGCGTGGTGCTTGCGATGGATTGCGGCCCACTCCTTGGTCACCATGCCGGTTGTCAGCCAAAGCCAGAGGCGAAAAAAATGGCTCGGCAGGGGATGCAGCTCCAGTGATCGATGTGCCTGGTGGCGATGCAGAAAGATCGTTACGCTGGCAATGGTGATGTGGGTCAGAACCAGCGTTACCACCACCAGTTCCCAGAAAGACAGATCCAAATAGCCGGTAAAAAGCATGCGAGTAGGGCTCCCTATGATCGAATGAGGCCGAATTTTACGTTAATCCGGAGGTCGTGCAAGCACTGTTTTTATAAGCGATTTATATTTATAACCATTTGAATAGTAATGTTAAAAACTATTTATCCAACGACCTATGACGATCATCTGCGCAGCCCTAAGCCGGCCAAGCCGGAACCAAACAGCGTGCCATTGAGGCCACCTTTCCCGCCAAAGTTTGGCGGGACATATGCAAGCCCTGGTTCTTTGCCAGAATTGCACTTCGCTCGTAATTAACCAGGGAACGCCGGGCTAAATCTGGGGCCTTAGTCACGTCGTTCCATAACCGCCGCAAAAAAACCATCGGTGCCATGCCGGTCGGGACGCAATTCCAGGTACTCATCCATGGCGAGAGATATGCGCTCCTCCTGCAATACCTCGCTCACCGGCTTCAGGATGAACTGCGGGTGGCTGGCGCGAAACTGGTCGATGACCGTGCGATTCTCCTGGTTCAACAAGCTACAGGTGGCGTACACCAAGCGACCACCGACGCGCACCAATTTCGACGCCGCTGCAAGAATTGAGCTTTGTTTGGCTTGCATCTGTGCGACCGCCTCCGGCGTTTGGCGCCATTTGAGGTCTGGATTGCGGCGTAAGGTGCCTAGGCCGCTGCACGGCGCATCCACCAATACACGGTCCAGCTTTCCCGCGAGCCGTTGCAGACGAATGTCGCGCTCGTCGTCAATGCGCCGCGGATGCACGTTAGACAGACCCGAGCGTGCCAGGCGCGGCTTCATTTTCAGGAGCCGCTTCTCGGACACGTCATAGGCGTTTAAGCGTCCAGTGGAGCGCATAAGCATTCCCAGGGCAAGCGTTTTACCACCTGCGCCGGCGCAGAAATCGGCAACCATGTGGCCCCGACGCACGCCCAGCAGCATGCACAGCAACTGACTGCCTTCGTCCTGCACTTCGAGCGCACCGGCAACGAACAAGGGATGACGATTAATCGGTGGCTTACCCACCACTCGCAGGCCATAGGGCGAATAGGGCATGTCGCTCACCGTCACGCCATCGGCCGCGAGGCGCGCGCGTGCTTCGTCTCGCGAGGTCTTTACGATATTGACGCGAAGATCAAGCGGCGCGTTTTGCAGCAAGCCTTGGGCCAGGGCCCTCAATTCAGTTTCCCCGTATTGAGCGGTCAGCATCTCAATTAGCCAGTCGGGCATATCGCAAGCGACCGCGAGCGGCAATTCTCCATGCGCGATGCGCTTGCCGTCGGCGATCTTGTCCATTTCACCACGGCGCGCAATGGCTTCCAACTCACGCAAATTCGCGCCCAGCAATACCGACCATGCCGCCAATACCAATTGGCGTACCGGAGTGCCGCGTGAATTAGCGTCAGAGCAATCTAAAATAAATTCGAGCAGACGCTTTCTTCGCAGCACCGCATAAACCGTTTCGGCCACCAGCGCGCGATCCTGCTGACCCAGTTGAGGACGTTGACGGAAGAATCCGGAAAGCACGCCATCGGCCGGGTGTTGCAGACGCAACACCTCAGCGCAGGCCTCGCAGGTGGCGTCGAAGTTTTCCTCGGTGAATCTCATTTTGTGAATCTCATTCTATAAATATCAATCTGTGAATCTCAATCTGTGCATCTCAATCTGTGAATATCACTTCGTGAATCTCACCCATTGAATCTCGCTCATTAAAATTCATTCCTGGAATTTCATTCGGCCAATTCATTCTGGTAACACCCTCGTGGCAATCTGGTCCAGGCGCGTGCCGTCTTTCTCCACCACCAGGACACGCACCGGCGCGTAATGATGCCGCACCGAGAGCCATACTTCGGTGCCGCGCTCGTCACCGGACTCACGTTGTTTTACCAGTTTTAATGTGTCGATTTCGCCCACCGCGGTTTTAAGTTTTTCAGGGCCTGAAACGAAATAGCGAAAGCGATCCACGCCTCGCCCATCGGCCACGTCAACGACAATCTCCTTGCCTTTGGGCGGCACGAACGTAAAACTCCACAGAAATGACAGGCGGTCCTGCGTCGGTCCCTTGATCGGCGTTGTCTCGCTCTTGCCGTCTCGCTCCTCGACCACCTCGCGCTTGCCCCAGTCAAAGCGCGCGAACTCGGGCTTGCGATCACCGCGCTGATCGCGAAACTCCAGCGGGCGAAGTCCGCCTAGTTCTATACTTCCTTTGCTTTCACGTTTCAAATTGCCACGATTGGACAGTGCGAACAAACCCTTGCCACGTGCGTCCGACTCGATTCGATAGGTTTTGCCGTCGTGCACCAGGGTTTCGCTCACCTCCACCATGACCGTGCCATTTCGGCTCATCTCATATTGAACACTCAGTTTTTGCGGTGGATTCGCATGGGCGGCACCGGCGCCCAGCATCGCCGCCACTGACAGCGCTAAGCGAAGTCCACCAAAGCGCACGCCTCGCTTTTTCAATTGATAGCGCATCCCCGGATAGCGTATTCCCGGATAGCGCATCCCCAGAGAGTGCACCCCCGCAATAGAACAGACCATTGGCATGATCTCAATCATCGAGAAATTCATAATTCATGACGAAAAAATGGCGCTTGCGAGCCTGTCATGTTTTTGCGAATGATTACTGGACTCGCATCCATCGACTCGGCTCGGATCACTGATTCACCATAAGACATTGCGCGTTGTCAGCCGACCCGGTGTCACCACCTTTAACCCGCACCACCCCATCGCGGACAACCAGGCGATCCTCAACAAACCAGCGCACCGCGCGCGGATAGATACGATGCTCCTCGGCCAGCACACGCGCGGACAGCGAGTCTTCATCGTCATCGGGCAGTACCGGCACCGCAGCCTGAATAACAATTGGCCCATGATCCAAGGCCGGCGTCACAAAATGCACGGTCGTGCCATGCACCTTGACGCCTTCCTCGATGGCGCGGCGATGGGTATGCAGGCCTGGAAAAACCGGCAACAGCGAGGGGTGAATGTTCAGCATGCGCCCGCTAAAGCGCGCGACGAACAGATCACCGAGGATACGCATGAAACCGGCCAGCACCACCAGATCCGGGCGATGCGTCTCTATCGCCCCGGCAAGCGCGGCATCAAATGCCTCGCGCGTTTCGTAAGCACGGTGATCGACAGACTGTGTCGCAATACCGCGCTTAGCCGCCCAGGCCAGCCCCGCTGCCTCGGACCGGTTGCTGATAACCGCAGCCACGCGCACCGGAAGATTCGCCTCGATGATCGCCTGCATATTGCTGCCGCGCCCGGAAATCAGGATAACTATTGATTTCATGGCGCCATTGTAGCTGCCACGCATCCCCTCCTCCTCGAACGATTTCGCGCGAGGTAAAGTGAGCCGCAATGTGAGCGGCAATATGAGCCCCCACGCAAACCCCCGTTAATCCCGTGAAAAATCCTGATTTATCTTCAATTCGGCGAGGAATAGCGATCGTATTTCCGGCAGGTCAACCAAAGCAGTATCGCCATGCCGAGCGCCGCGCCTGCGGCTACACCGAAGGCCCCGGAGAGTCCAACGGCCGACACCGCCGGCTCAATCAGAATTGGTGAAAAAAACTGTCCCAGATACATGGAGGCGGTCATCATCCCCAACAGGCGTCCGCGAATCCTTGCCGGCGCAAGCGTCGTTACCCAAATGGCAGCATTGGGAAACAACACTCCCGCACCCAAGCCGGACATGGCGGCGCCCAGCAACACCACCGCGTAGGAATGTGTCATGGCGATAGCGCAGTAGCCGGTGGCCATCAAAATCATTGAATACACGTAAATACTGACGAATCCGACGCGGTAGTGAAAGCGATGCTGCATGAACGCCCCGGCGCCGCTCGCCAGTGAACCCAGGCATATGGCCAAAGCAGCGAGCGCGCTCGATTCCACTCCGATATCGCGCAGTAGAAACGGCAATTGCACCGGCGTCATATAAAACACCACCAGCATGAAAAATGTCAACGCGTAGGCAAGCGCCAGCGGCTTCACCGGCGCCGGTGTCGCCAGAGTATCGCCGTCCGATCGCGCGTGGCGTGGCGGTTCATGCAGATATTTGATTGCTGGAATCAACACTATCCATGCACTAAGATAAATAAGGAAAGGCCAGCGCCAGTCGAATTCCGCCAGCAGGCCGCCCAGGCCCACGAACAGCACACCGGCAAGGGAAAAATACACCCCCTGCAAACCCACATACTTCAGTCGCTCGGCGCCGGTGAAGTAATCCCCTATCAAAGTGGTGGTGGTGGTCATGATGCCGGCCACCGCGACCCCCAGTAGCGCCCGGCCGGCGAGAATTTGATTCAGGTCGTTGAGAAAAAATCCCGAAGCGCCCGCCAGACCGTAGAGCAGCATGCTGGCGTAGAGAAATTTCAGCCGACCGAATCGATCGATAAAAATACCCGCCAGCGGCGCACAAACGACGATGAATAGCGCCGGCATGGTGAGAATCAACTTGGCCAGAAACGCAGCGTTGGGCGTGTCACCGAACACCTCTGCCATGCGCGGCATGGAGGCGGCGATGGTGGCATTGGCCATTACCGAAAAACTGGATGAGGCTAGCAACGTCCACCTGAGGCGGACGTCCCCGGTTTTGCTCACCGCCTCAGCCACCTTTTGCGGGATCGGATTGCGCAAGCCGCGTGATCCACGCCGCGCGTATCGCCTCGACGCGCTTGCGGTTCACACCGAAATCACTGCTACCCAGCCGCGAAGCGGAGCGCACCTGAATTGACGATGCATTTTTCTCAAGCAGAAACTCGACATCATCGACGTAACCCATCAAGCGGCTGGTGAACTCCGCGTGAAGGTAGCCGGGTTTTTCATCGATGATGACGCAACGTTCGCATCCGCGCACGACTGCCAGCAAAGCGGGCCATGCCAAGGCCGCGTCGCCGCTTATCGCGAGCGGCGCAATGGTATGACCCTCATCTTTCGGATCGGCATGACTGCTCACGCAATTGGGTTTGTCCGGACATGCAGCGAGCCGCCCTTCGCGAGGGCCAAGATTGCCGGGCCGTTGTCCGCTGAATAGTCCCATGCTTCCACCAAAAAATAGAGCGGCCGCCAACGCCGCCATCGCACCAATTGCCATGCGCCAGGAAAACTCGCCTTTGATTTTTACAATATTCAGACTTGGCCACTCTGCGCGGATTTTTCGCTTTCCTGCTGCGCGATCTGTCGCATGACCTCTTGCATATCAAGTCCCTTCGCCTTGGTGAGCACGTCCTCCAGACTTGAAGGCGGCAGTGCGCCTGCCTCGGAGTAAATCACCACATTGTCGCGAAAGATCATCAAGGTCGGGATGGAGCGGATGTTGAATGCCTGCCCGATTTCGGGCTCTTCATCAGTGTTGACCTTGGCGAAAATCACGTTTTCGTGATTGTCCGCGGCGCGCTCGAAAGTCGGCGCGAACGCGCGGCAAGGCCCGCACCAGGGCGCCCAGAAATCGACGATGACCATCGGGTTGCCGGAGACAACGGTCTCGAAGTTGTCCTTGGTCAGAGCAAGAGTCGCCATGATTAATCATCCATTCAATTTATATAAATAGGTCACTGCAAGGCCCGTCGACTATGGCTTTCTACCAATAGCGGCGTAGAGCGCAGATACCGGCACCACCTCGCCATGCAGGGGCAGGATGCGCTCAACCGGCAACTTCAGGCGCTCGATGTTCTCCACCAGATTGACGGTCGATGGATTGGCTTGCGCCGGGGGTTTGGGCGTGGGCGTGAAAGCGTCGGCTTCAATTAGCAGCTTTTCCCTGGGCAACCAGACCATTAGGAAGGTATCGGTGTGAATGTTGCCGCGAATGCGATGCACCTCGACCATGCGCCCGCCGCCATCGAGCAACAGTTTGTCGCCGACACCGCGCACCACGGCTCTCTTCTTTGACGCGGTGAGATTGTCGCCACGCACGCTGCTATGGGTGGCAAAGGCACGTTCGTAGTAGGCCTTGTTTTGCGCCTGGGTGATGATGGTGGCGCCCGCAGCCACCGCCGCTCGCAAGCCCCCGGCGTGATCGAAGTGGCTGTGCGAATTGACCACCGCGCGCACTGCCTTGCCGGGAACCAATTTACCCACTGCAGCGAGCACCGCTTCCATGCGCTGGTCCGAATTTGGCGCCTCCACCAGCAGCATGTGATCTTTCATCTCGATGGCGACGCTGTTATGCGAGGCGCCGGCGACGAACCACACTCCATCCGCGACTTTCTCGGTGGTAACGCGCTGCTGTGGCGGCGCTTTCACTGATTCGGGCACGGTGATAGCGACGGCGTTATTGGGCTGAGTTTCACGCACCGTGATATCCAGAACCATGTGCCCGGCCGCCGTTTGGCGGATTTGCATCGGAAACATGATCGGTCCGAAACTCTGGTACTCGCCATAGCGGGTCACCACTGGCGTTTCACCCAGCACCGCGTTGGGAACGAACGAGTCGACCCTCTCCACCAGAAATTTTTCATTGATATAGGCAGTCGCCCTGAAACGGCCGGGCTCAATGAATGACACCGCGGCAAGTGACTTGCCGCCCTGCGTTCTCCATTCCATGGTGGCGTTGTTGCGAATCGCCGCCTTGATCACGCCATGCGGCGTAATCCACAACTCGTGAATCCGGTCGGTCGAATTGAGCGGGGCCGGCGTCGCATTGGTTCCGGCCATATTCCAGGCAAACGGACCACCGATGAAGGTATTGGTACGGCGCTCTCCGGGCTGACCGAATGGAACCAGCCCGCCGCCACCGCCTTGGAGTTCTGCGCGCGTCGCGGTCATTTCCTCGGACAACGATGCGGTCTCGTAATTAATGGCGCGAACATAGCGCGGCAGATTGATTTTGGACCAAGGCACGCCCGGCTTGAATGCCTGGCCGAAAGATGCGCCCATGCCGCTGCCCGAGTAGCGCAAACTGCGCAATTCGGTCGCGCCCATGGCTTCTGACGCCTTTTTCAAAACTCCGGCTGCCTCAAGTGAATATGCCTTGACGGGCAAAACAAAAAGCGCCGCCACCGCGAAAAACGCGATTGCCACACCGCGAAAATCAATCATTTGATCATCCTTGATTTAACACCTGCCCAAGGCCGCAAGTGTATTACATGCCGCGCGGTTGCCGCGTGAAATGCGAAAATCCACACCATGATCCCTTATCCGTTCAGAACAGGGGAAGGCAGACCCTTCCCCCGTTACCCCTATCGTGGACGCTTCGCACCCTCACCCACCGGGCTTTTGCATTTTGGGTCCTTGGTCGCCGCCGTGGCCAGCTTCTGTGAGGCGCGCCGGCATCGCGGACTTTGGTTCGTGCGAATGGAGGATCTGGATTCGCCACGCACAGCCCCCGGCGCCGCGGACGGAATCTTGCGCAGCCTGGAGCGGCTAGGGTTTGAGTGGGATGGCGAGGTCATGGCGCAAAGCCGGCGCGCCCCCGAGTATGCCCAAGCACTTGAAGGCCTGAAAAATATTTGTCGCGTATTCGCGTGCGCCTGCAGCAGAAAAGAAATCGCCGACTCGATGCCGAACTTCGATGGCGAGCGCATCTATCCCGGCACCTGCCGCCATGGATTACCGCCGGGCCGAGAGGCGCGTGCGCTGCGCCTGCGCGTTGACCACGAATTCATAGACTTCGAGGACGCCGTACAAGGTCCGCAGCGGCAAGACCTCGCGCGCGTCATCGGCGATTTCGTACTTCGCCGCGCCGATGGCATCCATAGCTATCAACTGGCGGTGGTGGTGGACGATGCCGCGCAAGGCATCACCGATGTAGTGCGCGGCGCGGATTTACTGGACTCCACGCCTCGCCAGATACTCATACAACAACTGCTGGCCTTCACCACGCCGCGCTACGCGCATGTGCCAGTGGCGCTCAACGCCGCAGGCAAAAAACTCTCCAAGCAAACACTGGCGCCGTCCATCGACGCCACGCATGGCGCCACAGAACTGGTAACGGCGCTGCGCTTTCTCGGGCAGCCCGCGCCACTTGAGCTTGTGCATGCCAATATCACCGACATATGGCAATGGGCGCTGGCGAACTGGAACCTTTCCTGCGTGCCTCGGCAGCGAAGCGCGGCGGCTACTGATTGCGGCGGCTAGCAAGATCGCCAGCTCTTGGCTTCTAAGATCGCCGGCTCTTTATTGAGAGATAAATTTATAATATTTAAAAACTTTACACGCAATTGAACCAGTATTAACGGTATCAAACAACAATTTTTTATTTCTAATTGGACTATTATTTGTCCTTTACTGCCATATGGATAGACAAATCCGCCAATCGTACCTTTACCTCGCCACCACCAATCAACATGCTATCCGAACAACTTGCCTATACCTTGACGCACAATCTGTTCGTCGGCCACGCGCGCCAGATCGGCAACGCCCAGGGTGACAAGACTCATCTGCTGCTCCATCTCTGCCCCGATAATTTTTACATGACCTTCAAACGCCGGAGTTCAAAATAGCATTTTGCACAGGCGCGCACATCGACCAGTGCGCGATGCGCGCCCTCAAGCGGCTGGTTAAACAACTTACGGTGCAGCTCCTCGAGTTTGGGCCACTTGTATCCGTACGGCCCGGGCAGTCGGCAGTAATCGGTGGCTGATCGCATGGTGCACAGGCGCTGCTTTGTTTCAACGCAATTGGGATGGCCCGCGCGCAACAATTCTGCGCCTAGGATTTTTTCGTCGAAATCGATGTTATGCCCCACCAGCTGCGAGACTTTGCCCAGACACATTAGGGCCTCGGCAAGCACGCTCTTTATGTCGAGGCCGTCACGAATCGCCATTTCAGTGGAGATGCCGTGAATCCTGGCGGCCTCCGCGGGAATGGTGAAGCCCTCCGGCTTGACGATGTACTCCGCACTCTCGATCTCGCCGCCATCATCGTCGGCCAGCAGCCAGGCGATCTGCACCAGTCTGGGCCAGTTCTTCAGATCGGATGCCGGCGCCTTGTAGTTGCGCGGAACACCGGTGGTCTCGGTGTCAAAGAACAGCAGACTCAAGCCCAGACCTTCCTCGACCGCCAGGCGCATCCTCGCCGATTGCTCCTCGATGGTGAGTTACTTGCCCTCCTCGGTGCTGGAAAAACTGCACTGGGGCGACAGGCAAATCTGCTCAAATGGCATGTACTTGGCGGGCGCAGGAAGCTGCCGACGTGATCGGCGCGATACGGTGTGACGGTGTTAGGCATATTGATCTCCTGGTCAAAACAATTCGCGTCGCGATACGGCTTTCGTGAACGAAGGGGCATTAAAGTTTTCGCCCTGCACTTGCGGTATTCGATACCGCTCAGGCTTTGCGCGCCTTTAAAACAACAGGCACCACCAGCATCAGCACCGCAATCGCGAGGATGGTGCCGGAAATCGGCCGCGTCACAAAAGTTGAGAATTCTCCCGCGCTGATGGTGAGCGCCTGCCGCATCGACTGCTCCGCCATGGGCCCGAGGATCAATCCCATCACGATGGGCGCCACCGGAAAATCAAAGCGCCGCATCGCAAAACCAATCAAGCCAAACACATACAACATGCCCACGTCGAACACCGAACTGCTCGCGCCATAAACGCCCGCAGTGGAAATCAGAATAATTCCACCGTACAACCAGGGTGGTGGAATGCGCAGTAACTGCACCCAAAGCCCTACCAAGGGAAGATTGAGTATCAACAATATGACATTGCCTATGTACAGGCTTGCGATCAGCGTCCATACCAGATCCGCCTGCGTTTGAAACAACAAGGGCCCCGGCGCAATGCCATAACTGGTGAAGGCCGATAGCAGGATGGCCGCAGTGGCCGAAGTCGGAATTCCCAGCGTCAACAAGGGCATCAACACGCCAGCGGCCGCGGCATTGTTTGCCGCCTCCGGCCCCGCTACACCTTCGATGGCGCCATTGCCGAATTCTTCGGAGTGCCTGGAGAGTTTTTTCTCGGTGTAATAGCTCAGCAGCGTGGGCAATTCGGCGCCACCAGCGGGCATCGCGCCAATCGGAAAACCGAAAAACGTACCGCGCAGCCAGGGCTTCCAGGAACGCCGCCAGCCCTCGCGATCCAACCACAGGGAACCGGAAATTTTTTCGACCTTGCCCACGGCGGCATGCCCCTTCCACGCCATGAACATCGCCTCGCCGACGGCAAACAGGCCGACCGCCACGATGGTGACCTCCAATCCATCGAGCAGCTCCGCTTGCCCGAAAGAAAATCGGTGCTGACCGGTCTGCAAATCCACGCCCACCATGCCGAACAGCAATCCCAGATTCAGGCTGACCAGACCGCGTAGAAGCGAATTGCCAAGCACCGCGGTCACCGCCACCAGAGCGAGCAGCATCAGAGAAAAATATTCCGCGGGGCCGAAATGCAGGGCCGCCTCGACCACCAACGGCGAAAAAAACGTCAGCGCGATGGTGCCAATAGTGCCTGCGACGAACGAACCGATGGCGGCGGTGGCCAAGGCCGGTCCCGCCATGCCGCGCCGCGCCATGCGATTTCCCTCTATGGCTGTCATCACGGTTGCCGATTCGCCCGGCGTATTGAGCAGGATGGAGGTGGTCGACCCGCCGTACATGGCGCCGTAGTAGATGCCTGCGAACAACACGAACATGGCGGTGGCCGGCACCTTGAAGGTGAGCGGCAATAACAAGGCGATGGTCAGCGCCGGACCGATGCCAGGGAGCACGCCCACCAGCGTTCCCAGCAGGCAACCGAGAAAGCCATACATCAACACGCCTGGTTGCAGCGCGTTGGAGAACCCCTGTGCCAATTGCGCGAGTGCGTCCATGTCAGCAGTATGGCGAGCTTAGCAACTCAAACGGCAAGCTTAGCAACTCATTCGCCAAGCTTAGCAACTCAAACGGCATGCGCAGCAACTCATTCGCCAAGCTTAGCAACTCAAACGGCATGTGCAGCAACTCACTGCCCAGCTTCAAGCTCAGAAGCTTGTCAAACAGCAACCATATGAGCAGAGTCGATGCCGTGCTCCATGCGATGGTTGCAGTCCAGCTTTTGGCGCCAAACGCACGCGCCACGGTGGCAAAACCGATCACACCGCCAACAAGAAAGCCGAACCAAAGTATGCCCAACGGGGACAACACCATGCCCGCTAACATCCAGGCCATGCGAGCGCGCTCTCCCGCAAGCGGAGGTTCATCGCTGGAGTGGGCTTCGTCGGGAATTTTTCCGCGCACCGCGGAAACCACCGTCGCCGCTGCGAGCAACAGTAAGCTGCCCGACAACACCAGCGGAAAAGCGTTGGGCCCCAGCGTCGAGAATCCCGGGCCTTGCGGAATAATCCAGGCCCCCCACAGCGCCAGCCCCGCCAGCGCGGTGAGCGCCAGAGAGGCCAGAAGCGGCGCTCTAACGTGCGTCACAGTCGCGGCGCTCTGGCCCGCGTCACACCAGTCCCAGATCTTTCATGACGCTGGCGGTATCGGCGACGTCCTGCGCGAGGTATTTCTCGAACGGCGCGCCTGCCTGATAAGCGTCGGCCCAGCGCCGCTTGACGAGTATTTCCTTCCAGGCTGCGGTATCGCGCATCGCGGCAACCAGCTTCTCGAGCGCGGCGCGCGGCGCGGGTGCTATGCCGGGCGCGCCGAATACACCGCGCCAGTTGGCGGCGACCACGTTAATCCCCTGCTCTCGAAGCGTGGGCACATTAACGCCGGGAATGCGCGATTCCCCCGATACCGCCAGCGGCCGCATGCGTCCTCCCTTGATTTGTTCCTCGAACTCCGAATACCCGGAAATACCAGCCGCCACTTGGCCTCCAATGATGGCCGCGTTGGCAGGACCACCGCCGGCGAAGGCCACATACGCGCCCTCCTTCGCATTGCGACCCAGGGCCTGCAACATCATGCCGAGCAGGATGTGGTCGGTGCCGCCCGCTGATCCACCCGCGACCGGCACTTTTCTGGGATCGGCCTTGAATGCCGCCACCAGTTCCGCAAAACTTTTTATCGGAGAATTGGCGGGCACAACCACAACACCGGATTCTTCAGTGAGCTTGGCGATGGGCACCACGCTTTGAATGCCCAGAGGACTTTTCGCGCTGAGCGCCGCGCCTATCATCACCGAGCCCGCCACCATCAATGCATTGGCTTGCGCTTTTCGCTGATTGACAAAGCGCGGCAATCCCACCATGCCACCGGAACCGCCCACGTTCTCAAATTGGAAAGACCCCACCAGATCGCTGGCTTTACAGGCCTGCTCTATAGCGCGTGCGGTGCCGTCCCATCCGCCTCCCGGCGCGGCGGGCACAAACATGAAAATGGAATCGAACAGAGGCGCGGCCTGGGCCGGCCACGGCAGAGCGGCAGCGCTCAATGCGCCTGCTGCCATCAGAAATTCACGGCGGGTGGTTTTCATGGTGACTGGCTCCTGAGTATATGAATTGCGGACCTGGGTATGAAATGCGGACCGGGTTATGAACTGTCAACCGGATCATGAACTGCGGACCACGTTAAAAAATGCGGGCTGACTAACAACTGTGCGGATTGTGCGACGAAAACGGCGATGATGCCAGCCTCAGTGAGGTTTCAGTGAGGTTTCAGTGAGGTTTCGGTGACGTTTCAACGACGCTTAAGCGCGAAACGTTTTCGCCGGGCGCGAGAGGTTTTTACCGAGCGCGAAACATTTTCACCGAGGACGGCGGCAGCAGGATAAAGGCAAGCGACCCCACCACGAGCACCAAGGCCGCGTAGTCGGTGACGTGCGGGGATTCGTCCAGGATCAACATGCTGAAAAACACACCCATCACTGGCACCACCGTGATGGATATTGAGGACACCGCGGCCGAGGTCAACTGCACGATGCGATACCACATCCATTGCGCGAAGATGCTCGCGATGAACGCGCCATATAAAATCGCGAGCATCACAGGCAGCGGCAATCCGAAAGGATGAATCGGCCCATCCTCCAAGCACAAAGCAAGCGTCACAATCGGCACAAAGGCCACCAGGGTCTGCCAAGCGGTGAATGAGACCAGTGGCATTTCCACCGGCCAGCGTTTCATGGCGACCGTGCCTATGGCCCAGAAGATAGCCGAACCGATCAGCAACAAGGCGCCCAGCGGCGAACGCCCCATGACGAACAGCTCGTCGCCAAGCAGCAATCCCATGCCGGCCAGACCCAGGACCAGCCCGCAGATTTTTCTGCTTGTGATCGGCTCGCGCATCAACCACGCGGACAGCGGCACCGTCCAAAGCGGAAAGGTGTACGCAAGAATCGAGGCGCGGCCCGCGGGCAATAACTGCAAGCCAAAGATCATCAACATGCTCCAGGCAGCCATGTTGAAAAAGGCAATGAACGCGAGGCGCGGCAGTGACCCCCGCGGGAGCCGCAGACTCGCCCCAGTCAACCACGCAATCAGAAACAGTCCGCTCATCGCGCCGAACATGCTGAAGCTGCGATAGCGCAAGGGCTCCATGCCCGAGAGCGAGAGTTTCATGAACGGCCATGACAGCCCCCACATCAGCGCCACCAAGGCGAGCATCCAGTAGACCGAGGGGGGGATGGATGAGGGGTGGATGAATGCGGGCGCAATGGACCCGGACGCAATGGGTGGGTTGGCGGCGCTTGGTGCGGTTTTCATCGTTACGGTTTTTCGGGGGGGCTCGCGTTCAGGATCTGGCTGCCAGGGATTTTCCGGGCAGCATCACGCTGGCGAGCGCCACCACCACCAATATCAGGGCAAATATATCGGTAAGCCTGGGCTGTTCGGCGAGCAGAGCGAGACCTGAGAAAACCCCGACGATCGGCACAGACAATATGGAGATGGAGGCCACCGAGGCGCTGGTGATCGCCACCAGGCGAAACCATATCCACTGGCATATCAGCGATGCCACAATAGCGGCATAGAGTGCGCCAATCATGGGTCCGCTCGAGAATCCAAATGGATGAAACGGGCCGTCCTCGATCAGCAAGGACAGCGGCAGCAAAACCATAAAGGCGCACAAGTTGACCCATGCGGCAAAGGTGCTGGCCGGTACCCGCACCGCCCACATCTTGGCAAGAATGGTCGATATCGCCCAACAGGTCGCGGTGCCAAACATCAGGATGGCGCCCAGCGGTGAACGGCCCACGGCATAGATTTCATCGCCCATCAGGAGCACCAGTCCCACAAGGCCCGCGACCAGACCCAGGATACGGCGCTGTGTCAGCGGCTCGCGCAACAACCAGGCTGAAAGCGGCACGCTCCACACCGGAAACATATAGGCGATGATCACCGCCCGGCCGGATTCCATCATGCGCAACCCGTATGCCATGCAAAGACTCCAACCCACTGCGCTGAACATGGCCACGCCAGCTATCTTCAGGAATACCTCGCGCGACACCAGCAATGGTGCCCGCATCGCCCAGCAAACCCCCAATAAACCCAATCCGCCCACACCTACGCAGAAAACACGAAAACGCAGCGGTTGCATTTCCACCAGAGCCAGCTTCATCAGCGGCCAGGAGGTTCCCCAGAGAATGGCAAGGGCTATGACCAACCAATAAACAGCGGCAGGAATGTGATGCGAGGACTTCATGGGGGACGCTGCTTTTGGATGATCGAGAGGTGTTCGGGATCGCCGCCGGCCTTGAGGGCAGCAGCGGACTGCGCATCGCGCGCCCGGAGTGTAGCCGAACCACCGAGAACACGACACAATGCCCCCTTCAATTCACAATGGAGCATCGCCATGGCTGGAAAAATCGACACGCGCTTGAAGGAACTGGGCATTACCTTGCCGGACTCCATCCCCCCGGCGGCCAACTATGTGCCCTGGGTGCGAACCGGTAATCTGCTTTTCATATCCGGCCAGGTCCCCGTGCGCGACGGAAAAGATCTGTACACCGGCAAGCTGGGCGGCAACATCACCATGGAACAAGGTCAGGAGGCTGCACGGCTTTGCGCTATTAACATCCTCTCGCACGTGCGCAATGCACTGGATGGCGATCTCGATCGAGTGGTGCGATGCGTGCGATTGACTGGCTATGTCAATTCGACACCGGAATTCGGGCAGCAACCGCTGGTCATCAATGGCGCCTCGGATGTGATGGTGGGCGTATTCGGTGAAGCAGGACGACATACGCGCGCGGCGGTGGGCAATTCGGCTTTGCCGCGCAACGTGCCAGTGGAAGTCGACGCGATATTCGAACTGCGTTAGCGCGCGAATCTATCTATATTGCATTGCAATATTTCAATGCTGATAAGAATTGTTGCGATACCATATTTTGGTCGAAATACCGGCAAGGGCAGATCCGAGTTCGACCCATCATTTTTTCCGGTTACGATTGATACTTTTCCGCTTCCAAAAGAAAAGTGCGCGCCCGCTCGCGACTGTTAAATTCTATAAGCGTATGTTTTTAAAACAATTAAACTAATATATGAGTTTTATGTTGCAGAGCACAATTTTCTATTGACTTGGCCAATAAACTCGGTAAAATGATTTTTGTGCGATGCAATATTAACGAATGAATATTAACGACAGCGATATTAACAAGCGCGCATAAGCTGCATTCATTACCGGCTTTGCTTAACCCACACGTTTTTGACTCACACATTATTTATTACCCCCACCAAGGAGCATGCCATGTATGCAACACCAGAGCAGTTAAAGGCGGCAGGAAAAACAAGCGTCGATGCATTGGTCGGCCTTGCCACCACTCAATTCGCAGCATTCGAGCGTCTCACCGCCTTGAGTCTCACCGCAGGTAAATCAGCGTTCGAGGACAGCATTGGCCTGACCCGCTCGATGCTGGGCGCGAAAGACGTCCAGGATGCCGTGAAACTGAACGCAGCAGCGGCTCAGCCTTCGCTCGACAAGGCCTTGGCTTTCTCGCGCAGCGTCTACGAAGTCTCGACCCAGACGCAAGGCGAGATCACCAAAGCGTTGGAAGCACAAGCCGCGGAAATCAACAAAACCGTGGTTGGCCTTTTGGACAAAGCCGTCAAAAACGCCCCGGCTGGATCGGATGTTGCATTGACTGCGGTCAAAACGGCAATGGCCGCCGCGAACCAAGCCTACGACAGCTACAGCAAAGTGGCCAAAAAAGCTACTGACATGGCTGAAGCCAACATCACGGCCGCATCAACCGCCGCGAAAGACACCATCAAACGCAAGGCTACGTAAGTAAAAGCAGCAGGCGCAAATCGGATCTCCCAGTCTCCTCCTCCTCTTCTGGGAGATGCGAGCAAAGGGCCCCTTCGGGGCCCTTTGTCTTTGTAACGATCGCGCAAAGCGCGATGGGCCCCGGGCGGGAACGTTTGTCTTTGTAACGATCGCGCAACGCGCGATGGGCCCCTAAATTTTCCTGGCCGGTCCCGGCTCCCATGTGCCGCCCATGGCCGTAATGGCCTTTTTCATATCCTCAATGGCAAGTGCGACTTCATCGGGAAAGCCGCGTACGCCAAGTTCTATGTGACGGCGCGTACCGTCGTCGCCTACGCTTGGCAGGCTAAAACTCTTGAGCCGCTGGTAACGTGCTTCCGTCTCGGTCATTAGCGGCGTGATACCACTCTCGGGCAAGCCATACACGGTGATCGAAGTTTCGGATTCCAGTACCTGATGAAACAAATGCTTGTATTTGTTATCCAATACCCATTCCACCATCGGCCAGGCCATCACCGGGAATCCAGGAACGAAATGATGTTGACCTATGGTGAATCCCGGAATGCGGTTGTAGGGATTGGGGATGATGGAGGCGCCAAGCGGAAACTCACCCATTTTCAGTCGAAGCGGCGTCAGCTCACCGCCAAATCGCGAGCGAATTTCTGACTCAGCATCCGGATGCAAAACGAGTTCCACTCCGAGCGCGGCGGCGGCGCACTGGCGCGTGTGATCGTCGGGCGTCGCCCCGATTCCACCGAAGCTGAATACGATGTCATCCGTCTTCAAGGTTCGCAGCAGCGTCGATGTGATGATTTCCCGGTCGTCCGCCAGATACAGCGCCCACGACAATTTCAATCCACGCGCGGCGAGAATTTCCACTGTCTTCGCGAAATGCTTGTCCTGGCGTTTGCCGCGGATGATCTCGTCACCAATGATGATCGCGCCGAAGTTCATGGGCAGGTTTCTTTCATTTGGTCATTCCCAAAAACATGACAGGCTCGTCAGGGGCATGTTTTTGTCATGAATGATGAATTTCTCGATAAATGACTACTTTGTCGGTCGCGCACGTCGGCTACGCGATTCACCCGCAGTCCGGCCCATACTGGGCTCCCGCGAGGGCACATTCTCCAGGTCCGCGAGCCAAACCGTCGCCTCGCTATCACTAGGCGCCCGGTAATCGCTTCGTGGCGAAAGCGATCCGCCGGAACCGACTTTTGGCCCGTTTGGCATGGCGCTGCGCTTGTATTGGCTGGATTGGAAAAAGCGTTTCAAAAACACACCTAACCATTTTCGAATCTCGGCGATCCTGTACTCGCAGCGCGAATCCTCGGGGGTTTCTGGCCAGTTACCGGCGCTCTTGTCGCGCCACGCATTCCACGCGAGAAACGCCACCTTGCGCGGCAAGTAGCCAAAGCGCAGCGTGTAGTAAAGATGAAAATCCTGGATTTCGTATGGGCCGACCGAGGCCTCGCTTTCCTGAGCGGGCTGGCCTTTGCGATCACCTGGAATCAGCTCAGGGCTGATTGCAGTCTCGGCAACGGCCTCCAAGGTACGAGCGACTTCGCGCCCGAACGCATTGGTTCGTGCAGCGTGCCGAATGAGAAACCGAATCAAAGTTTTTGGCACGCTCGCGTTGACGGCGTAATGCGACATCTGATCGCCCACACCGTAGGTGGACCAACCCAGCGCAAGTTCGGACAGATCTCCCGTTCCTACCACCGGGGCATTGTGCAAATTGGCGAGCCGAAACAGATGACTGGTGCGCTCGCCCGCCTGCACGTTCTCGAAGGTGATGTCGAACACTTTTCTACCCTTGGCGAAGGGATGATTGATGTCACGCAGCATCTGCATGCACGAAGGCCTGATATCGATCTCCACCGCGCTGGCGCCTATGCCCTTCATCAACTGCCGCGCCTGACTCAAAGTTCTCTCTCCGGTGGCGAAACCGGGCATGGTGTATGCAAGGATATTTTTTCTCGGCAGTCCCATCACGTCCATGGCACGCGCGCACACCAACAGCGCCTGCGTGGAATCGAGTCCTCCGCTCACGCCAATCACCACTTTGTTCGAACCGATTGAACGCAATCTCTTCACCAATCCCTGCACCTGAATCTCATAGACTTCGCGGCAGCGCTCATCGCGCGTGGCCGGGTCCGAGGGCACATAAGGAAAGCGCTCATAAGACCGTTTCAGAGGCAGTACTGAATCCCCTGGCACGCCCAGTTGAAAATCGATCGTGCGAAAGCAAGCGACCTCATCGCGATGCCGGTCAACCGCCTGGCCAAAACTGGTCTGTCGAATGCGATCCTGCGCGATGCGATCCAGATCCACGTCCGCGCTGATCAGTTGCGAGCGGTAGGCGTAGCGCTCGGTCTGTGCGAGCGGCACACCGTTTTCGTAGATCATGCCGTGGCCATCCCAGGCCATATCGGTGGTCGACTCTCCAAAACCCGCGGCGCTATACAGATAGGCCGCCAGACAACGTCCGGACTGAATCGCCACCAGATCCGAGCGGTATCGATCCTTGCCGATGGTTATGTTCGAGGCCGAGAGGTTCAGCAATACCGTTGCCCCCGCGAGCGCGGCAAAGCAGCTGGGTGGAATCGGTGTCCACAGGTCTTCGCAAAGTTCGGCGGCAAACGCGAACAAGGGCTGGTCGGAGGCGCGAAACACCAGCCGGGCGCCAAACGGTACCCGCTCAGTGCCGATTTTAATTTCATTGACTGTTGCCACATCACCGCGAGCGAAGTGGCGCAGTTCGTAGAACTCGCGATAGCCAGGCAGGTAGGTTTTTGGAACAACACCCAGAATGCGTCCGCGATGTACCACCGCTGCGCAATTGAAAAGCAAACCTTCGACACGTACCGGTAGACCGACCACGCATACCGGAAAAATATTTTCTGAAGCCTTGCGAACCGCCTCCAGCGCCGCAAGCGCCCCATCGAGCAATGCCTGTTGGTGAAACAGGTCTTCGCAGGAATAGGCTGTCAGCCCCAGTTCTGGAAACAGCACCAGCGCACTTCGCTGTGCGGCCGCCTGCCTGATCAGTTCGACGGTGCGCGCGGCGTTATAAGCCGGATCGGCCACACGCACCTCCGGCACTGCCACCGCGAGACGCACGAAGTTATGATGATATAGATTGAAAAAAGACACCCGGGGTGCCTTTAGCGATAGAAAATGGAAGGAAATTATCCCAGAAATCCAATACTGATGGGGATTTCCTCATCAAGCCTCGCAGTCCTCAGTGCCCGCCATATCACCCACTATCTGTGGCCCGCGCCTGAAGCCGAAGCTTCACATGACTCACTGAGCAGACTACCCATGACTTACTGCGCATGGCGCATTACCTCGCGACTCACCAATCCGTTTTTCCCGTTATATAGACTGGCGCATTGACCGGGGCATCGCGCAGCGCCTGCAACCGGTCCAAAGAAAAGTGGATAAAGGCGAGGCCCGCATAAATCGGTATGAAAAATCCAAAAACAGGTATATAGGCCAATAGCGCTAAGGCCACGCCCAAACCAAAGTAGACGCCGCGATGACGGCGCACCAACTCGATGATTTCCGCCGCGTCCGCATGTTCAGCGAGCGCGTCAAAACGAAACATCCGTTGGTTGATATATGCCAGCAGCAGCACCGGCAGCACCGGCCAGAACAGCGGGAAAATCCACAAAGGCAGCGTCACCGCGGCCAGAAATATAAAAATGAATATTGCCTGCACCGCATTCCACAGGCTTCCCGTGAAACCGCCGCCCTGCCGAGCCGCAAGCTGCGGATAGTGTCTTTTCGATACATGATTCACCATCACAGGCATGGCGAAGATGCTGACAACGACCACGGCAACCGCCAAGGCCAGCGGCGCCGAAACCAGCAACAGCACTATCCAGGCGATGTGCGTAGCAATGATCGCCAGGGGCCACACCGTCAGCATCCATTGAACGCTATCCAGTGATTTGAAGTTCATATCGATCCACTGAACCGCTTCGGACCAGAACGCGAACGCCAGTACCAGCCACAAGGCTAGCGCGACCGCCAGTGGCAGAATCATAAGCACCAACATTTTCGGGTGCAGAAGCGATATAAAAGCTCGCGTCAATGCGTTGACCATTGCCTCACTCCATTAGCGCCTACCCTACGGGCTTGAATTTCAATCACCAATTATCGCAGGGACAATTATCACACTCGCCCCTTGGAATCACCGGCGCAAGCGTGTAAATTTTGGGCGAATCGATAGCCAATTTGATCCGGAGCACCTCATGAACATCGTAAAAACACTTCTCGTAAAAATACCTATCGCCAGCAGCGCAACTGTATTTCAATGAAACACGCGCTCCCCTTCCTGCGCTGGTGGCCAATGGTCACCAGCGCGACTTTGCGTGCGGACTCGCTCGCCGCGCTGGTCGGGGCAATCGTGGTACTGCCGCAAGGGATTGCCTTTGGCATCCTCGCCGGCGTCGGCCCCGAATACGGTCTTTATTGCGCCATGGTCCCGGCCCTGGTCGCGGCGTTTTTCGGTTCATCCTGGCATTCGGTATCGGGACCGACCAACGCGGTATCCTTGTTTGTTTTCGCGACGCTGGCGCCGCTCGCCCTGCCCGGTTCGCCGCAGTTCATCAGCTACGCGTTCACCCTGGCCTTCATGTCGGGCGCACTGATGCTGGGCATGGGCCTGGCGCGCGCCGGTATTCTGGTGAATTTCATATCGCATACGGTAGTGGTCGGCTTCACCGCCGGTGCCGGAGTACTCATCATCGGCAGTCAGTTGCGTGAACTTCTCGGCATCGACATTGCGGGCGGCCTGAGCCCGCTGCTGGCTCTCATCGAATCTTTCAGCCGAATCGCCGAAATCCAGCCCTGGACAGTCGCGGTAGCCGTCGCCACTTTGCTCGCCGGCATCGCCACGCGCCGATTCATACCCAGGTTTCCCTACATGATCGCAGCGATCGGTGCGGGCTGTCTTGCTGCGGCGCTGATTCAAGCTACGATGGGACAAGCATCAAATCTACGCATGGTGAACGCGATACCGGCCAGCCTGCCGCCGCTGTCCTCGCCCGATTTCTCCCTCGATACGCTACGCGCCCTCGCCGGCATTGCGATTGCCATCACGGTGCTGTCGATCGCCGAGGCCATGTCGATTGCTCGTTCCGTGGCGATGCGTTCGGGCCAGCGCATCGACGCCAACCAGGAGTTTATCGGCCAGGGTCTATCCAATATCGCCGCCGGATTTTTTTCCGCATTTCCCTCGAGCGCGTCATTCAATCGAACCGGACTGAATTACGACGCAGGTGCAAAAACCCCGTTGGCCGCCGCAATTGCCGCAGTGCTGCTCGCGGTGATCGTTTTGTTCTTCGCGCCGCTGGCGAGCTTCATCCCCATGGCGGGGGTCGCAGGACTTCTGGTGCTGGTAGCCTGGGGCCTGCTCGATTTCAAACATATGCGCCACATCGTTGCCACGGATCGCGGCGAAACTGCGGTGCTCACGGCAACGATTCTAGCGACCCTTTTGTTAAGCCTTGAGATCGCCATTCTCGCGGGCGTGGTGTTTTCGCTCCTCATCTACCTGCATCGCACCTCGCATCCCGCGCTGCGCAGCCTCATCCCCGATCCGCGCGTCCCGCAACGCAATATGCTGGAAGTCGAGCCCGGTTTTGCCGAGTGTCCGCAAATTAAAATCCTGCGCATCGAAGGCTCGCTGTATTTTGGCGCCATCGAACATGTGGAGGATCATTTTGACCAACTGCGCAAGACGCGCCCGGAACAAAAGCATCTTCTGCTGATGTCAAAAAGCATCAATACCGTGGATCTGGCGGGCGCGGATCTCTTAAGGCGCGAAGTGAAAAAGCGCCGCGACATGGGCGGCGACCTGTATTTCTACAGCCTGCGCAAACCCGTAATCCGCATGTTCGAGGAAGGCGGCTACCGCGAGGAATTCGGCCGCGACCACATGTTCCGCGGCAAGCGCGAGGCCTTTAACGGCGTGTTTCAGCGCCTGGACCGATCCATCTGCGCGACCTGCACCGCGCGGATATTCGAGGAGTGCGCGGGTATCGAGGGGCCGAAGTCATAATGGATTGCATCAATCAGAATGTTGAGATAGCCATATAAGTAGCCATTTCAACGGAATCATCCATGAACGACGCTTACTCAATCGCAACAGCGAAGAACAATTTGTCCGGTTTGGTGCATCAAGCGGAGCAAGGCCGTCCGGTGCGGCTCACGCGGCGCGGCAAGCCCGTGGCAGTGCTGATCTCAACGGCAAAGCATGAGCGGCTCAGCAAGCCCCGGAAGAAAGCAACATGGGACGCCGTTGTAATCGACACCAGGAATTTCAAATCAGAACAACATTTTCACAGATCAGCCTACCGAAAAACAACCGGAAGCGATGATAATGTTTGTGGACGGACAAGTATCGCTTAACCCCAACCCGGTTCTGACCACGCTTCAAGGTCACAATTTGTGACCTTGAACGGAGAACAATATGCAATTCGTCCTGGAAAAGTTGGAACATAAAGTCTTCTGGAAAGCGATCAATATTGCGCTTGAGCGACTGGTTAAGGACTTTGACCGGCACCGCGTAGAGCTCGGCGAGGTGCTCGCCCAAGAGTACCTTTTCTCCTCGCAGCAAAAAAATCAGCGGTGCTATATTTTCGGGAGTCGGCTTGGTTCTCGACATGCTAATCGGCATAGTTTTCCCGACTGTCAAAATGCCTCAATTAATTGAAGCTGCAATTTACCGTAACGCGTCACCTGCTAATTGGGTGACAAGCGGTCCCCTCTCTGCAGGACTCTTTTGCGCGCCAAGCGAGCCAAACCCGACCAAGGGGTTGTAGATTTCCTATTACCGCAACCCTCTGCTACGCTGCCTCTTCTGACTCATCAATAATTTGCACGGAATCTCTCCATGACAAAACAGCTTCATCTCGGCGCCTTCATGCGCCCGGTCGGCATTCACACCGCCTGGTGGAGAGTTCCCGGCGCCTACCCCGATGCGAACTTCAATTTGAAGCACCTGGTCAGCTTTATACAAAAACTTGAAGCC